>NZ_JAHKKC010000011.1:0-157928 GCF_020496585.1 Alcaligenes sp. 13f | reverse complement strand
CAACGCAACAAACCCGGCCCCATAAACTGCCAGCAGAGATGAGCATTCACGGCCATGAGCCACTCTGACGCGCAGCTCTGGGGGGCGGCGATTCAGACTGCTTGCCGCCGGCGGGAGATAGCGCAGGGATGCAAGCACCCTGCTGTTTGAACCCGACGCTTGTACTTGGTCCGGGGGACCAAGTACCGGGTGAGTTCAGGGTGCGCCCGTAGCTATCTCTCGACAAGGGCACCGGTGCGCAGCACCGGCAAGTAGTCAGCCGCCCCCCAGAGCTGCGCGTCAGAGTGGCGTCTTACTGAGTCCCTCCCTGGCATGAATGGGCCTGAACTGCCCCCCAATCAAAGAACCAGACAAAGACAAAGACAAAGACAAAGACAAAGACTGCAAAAATAAACCACGCAGATATAAAAAAAGCACAGTAAAAACTGTGCTTTTCTCACCAAACAACACAAGAAATCAGGCTTTAACCATTTCCAGGTTGTCGATCAAACGCGTCGCGCCCAATTTGGCAGCAGCCAATGCCACCAACGGTTCACCAGCTGCAATTTGCTCTGGCGTCGGTTCCAGCAAATCCGACTGACGACGCAAGGCCATATAGTCCACCTTCCAGCCCAGGTCGGTCATCTTCTTGGTCGCATAAGCCTCGATCTCCTCGCGGCTTTGACCTTGCTGCAAACGCTCATTCATTTCCTGCAGTGCGTAATAAATCTGCGGAGCCTGAGCGCGTTCCTCGGGACTCAAATAGCGATTACGCGAAGACATGGCCAAGCCATCCTCTTCCCGCACCGTCTCATGAGCCAGAATCTCTACCGGCAACTGGAACTGGCGCACCATCTGACGCACCACCATCAACTGCTGATAATCCTTCTTCCCGAACACGGCCACACGCGGCTGCACACAGGAAAACAGCTTCAACACAACCGTACACACGCCTTCAAAGAAGTCGGGACGGAAGTGGCCTTCCAGAATGCGACCCAAATGATCAGGCGGGCTGACGCGAAAACTCTGTGGCTCGGGGTACATCTCGCGCTCCGAAGGAGCAAACAAAACATACACATCGCGCTCCTGCTCCATCTTGGCCGCATCTTCCTGCAAAGTGCGCGGGTAACGATCAAAATCCTCGTTAGGGCCAAACTGCAGGCGGTTCACAAAAATACTGGCCACCACCGGATCGCCATGCTGACGAGCCAACTTCATCAAGTCCAGGTGAGCTCGATGCAGATTCCCCATGGTTGGAACAAATGCCACGCGTGTCTGGCCCTGGAGCTGATCGCGCAGTTCTTGGATGTTATGGACGACTTTCAAAAAATTCTCCGCTACGGAATAAGATCAGGCCCATCGGCCTGCGCTCGAATATAAGTCAGGCGCAAATAAATAGGAGCGTAGGGCTCGGCCTGCGTGATTTCAAGCAGTGACTCTCGTGCCAATTCCAGCATCGCCAGAAAATGCACGACAAGCACCGCCGCCGGATCACCCTGATCCAGGCGTTCATTAAACAGCTCTGTAAACTCCATGAAGCGCACATGCTGCAAACGTCGCAGAATCTGGCTCATGTGATCCCGCACCGACAACTGCTCACGCGTAATCTTATGACTGGCATTGAGCTTGGCACGCTTCAAGATGCCCAGCCAGGCCTCGCGCAAATCATCCGCATTCACTTCCGGCGGAATGGCCTCAATAACCAGTTCGGCCTGGGCATTGGCCAGCAGATAGTCGCGCCCCATCAAGGGTAGCTCGTCCAGACGACGCGCGCCTTCCTTCATGCGCTCGTATTCCAGCAGCCGGCGTACAAGCTCGGCACGCGGATCATCCACCTCTTCGCCCGTGTCAGCGCGCCGCACTGGCAGCAACATGCGGGATTTAATCTCGATCAGCAGCGCGGCCATCAAGAGATACTCCCCCGCCAGCTCCAGATTGGTGGCGCGGATCTGCTCCACATAGGCCAGATACTGCCCGGTGACCTGGGCCATCGGAATATCCAGCACATTGAAGTTCTGCTTGCGGATCAGATACAGCAACAGATCCAGCGGGCCTTCAAAGGCGTCCAGAAATACTTCCAGCGCATCAGGCGGAATATACAGATCCTGAGGGATCGCAAACAGCGGCTCACCATAAAGACGCGCCAGCACATCCTCGGGCTGAGGAGCTGGCGTATCCACAACAGTCTGCTGTGCGATCTCAGTCACAGGCGCAGGTGTACAGATTTAGTTGTTTTCGTAGTACACGTAAGGTTTCTGAGGCGTGCGAGCAGCCTTGTAACCGTCTTGCAGTTCCTGGTCAATCTGCTTGTCCCACAGACGATAACGGCCTTCACGCTGCCGTGCTTCGGTATCCGCGTTCTGCTCTTTATACTGTTTAAGAAACTGGGTAATTTCGGATTCGAAATTCTTTGCCATAATACCTGTACGCCTAAATAAATTGGATAACAGAAAAGTTTGAGTTTACTGCACCGCACACCAGAGAGTTCGCCGCATGGCATCTGAACAGACCGAAGCCGCCAAACCGGCGACCATGTCCCCTCAAGAGCGTCGAGCCATACGCATTATTCCCTACATTGTGGGATGTGCATTGTTCATGCAAATGCTGGACTCTACGGTTGTAGCCACTGCCCTGCCCACGATGGCCTTGTCGCTGGATACCAGCGTCATCCGCATGAATACCATCATTACCAGCTACCTGCTGGCCGTGGCGGTATTCGTTCCAATCAGTGGATGGGCTGCAGACCGCTTTGGTGCTCGCAAGGTGTTCCTGGCCGCCATTCTACTCTTTACCGCCAGTTCTGTTGCATGTGCCCTGTCCCAGACCCTGTCACAACTGATCATTTCCCGCGTGATACAAGGCATGGCCGGAGCCATGATGGTGCCGGTGGGACGCATTATCTTACTGCGGCGCGTCCCTAAAGATGAGCTTTTAAGCGCCATGGCGGTGCTGACCTTGCCTGCCTTGCTCGGCCCCATCATCGGCCCGCCCGTGGGTGGTTTTTTAGTCACGTACGCCAGCTGGCACTGGATTTTCCTGATCAACATCCCCGTTGGCATACTGGGCATTGCCCTGGTGCTGCGCTATATCCGCGAGGACTACCCCACAGAGCGCCCGCCCCTGGACTGGCTGGGCTTTATCTTGAGCGCCATCTGTCTGGCCACTCTGGTGACCAGCTTCGAGAACGTAGGCCATGGCACGCTGGGCTGGGATACCTTGGGCTGGCTGACACTGGCCGGTCTGGTCGCTGGCGCATGGTACGTCTGGCACTCCCGGCAAGTTGCCTACCCAATAATTGATTTGTCCTTGCTGCGCACCAAAACCTTTGCCATTTCCGTGCTGGGCGGCAATCTGTGTCGTTTCTCGCTGGGCGCTGCGCCATTTCTTTTGGCCATCATGCTGCAAACCAACTTTGGCATGAGCGCATTATCAGCAGGCCTGATCACCTTTACCGGTGCCATTGGTGCCTTGGGCATGAAACTGGTGGCCCCACCCATCATCCGGCGTTACGGTTTTCGCAAAGTCCTGATCGTCAACGCCTGGCTGACGGGCCTGTTCATTGCCCTATGCGCCATGTTCCAGGCCACCACGCCCATGTGGCTCATGATTGCCGTCCTGACCGCAGGCGGTTTTTTCCGCTCCCTGCAGTTCACCGCAGTCAACACCCTGACCTACGCCGACCTGGATTCTGAGGCCATGAGCCAGGCCAGCAGTTTTGCTGCCATGGCGCAGCAACTGGCTATCAGTCTGGGCGTAGCGTGTGCGGCGGTCACCCTGAATGTCAGCATGGCATTGCGCGGAGCCAGCAGCGTGGAGACCCAGGATACGATCTGGGCCTTTCTGATCCTGGGTGCGATTACCGCCATCTCCAGCCTGTCCTTTGCCCGACTGTCAGCCAGTGATGGTGAGTCTTTGCAGAAGAAGTAGGCCAGCAAGACTGAAGGAGCAAGGCACGCAGCGGCTCAAGCTGCTGTCTTGCTCAAGCTGCGCTTACGCCGGCTTATCCTCATCCTCCAGCAACATCACCAGCTTGCAATCCGGCCGTATCGCCAGGCGAAAGGTAAATTGCTGAAAGCGGCGCACTCCCTGGCTGGGGTGCCGGAAATCCCGCAAGCCGCCCTCCCGCTCCACCACGGTCTGGCGTCCCCACCAGAAAGCGAATACCTGACTTTGCTGCGCCAACTCCTGGATCAAAGCCTGTATATCGGCCTCGTCCGCATGGGCGCCTACGTCAGCACGGAACTCGGCCACGACGCGGCTGGCGCGCTGCTCCCAGTCCACCACCAGCTCCCGCGCTGCGGGGTCCAGGAAGATATAACGCAGCAGATTGGGCTGCTCGCTACGGTCGGGCCAGCCGTCAAACAAGCCCAGCAAGGCTTCGTTGCGGGCCAGTACGTTCCAGCTGCGGTCCAGAATGTAAGCCGGGGCGGAGATGCTATCGACGCATGCGCTCAGGCCTTGCGGCAAAGGTTGAATATCGCCCTGCCAATGCTCGGGATCGGCGCAGTCGGCCAGTTCAAACAGGTAGTGGCGCTCGGCTCTGGCCAGTTTCAGGACAGTCGCCAGGCGGGCGCAGACCGTGGGGGACACGGTAACGTCGCGACCCTGCTCGATCCAGGTGTACCAGGTGGTGCTGATATCGCACAGCTGCGCCACTTCTTCGCGACGCAAACCAGGAGTGCGACGGCGCACACCGGGGGCCAGCCCCAGGTCTACAGGCTGGATACGCTCGCGTGCATTACGCAAAAATCGTCCCAAAGCCTGACGCCGGGTTTGAGAGGCGCTCTCGGCGCCGCCCGGATTAGCCCCTGTTGGCCCCGTCGTTCCCATATCAGCCTAATACGCCCGACAAGCTGCGGCGTACGTCTTCTTCCGTACGACCACTGCGCTGGATATAGTCTTGCAACTGGTCTTCACCAATATTGCCCACGTTGAAGTACTTGGACTGCGGGTGGCTGAAGTAGAAGCCCGACACACTGGAAGCCGGAATCATGGCGTAGCTGTCGGTGATGAACATCTCGATGTCTTCACACTGCAGGACACGGAACATATCGTGCTTGACCACGTGTTCCGGGCAAGCCGGATAGCCGGGTGCAGGACGAATGCCCTGGTATTTCTCGTCGATCAGCTCTTCGTTGGAGAGGCGCTCGTCGGTGACATAGCCCCACAAGTCGGTACGTACGCGAGCATGCAGACACTCGGCAAAGCCCTCGGCAAAACGGTCGCCCAGTGCCTTGATCATCAAGTCCGAGTAATCGTCGCCGGCAGCCTGAAAGCGCTCGGACAGTTTGTCTACGCCAATCCCGCCTGTAACCGCAAACATGCCGATGTAATCGGCCACACCGCTTTCTTTCGGAGCAATGTAGTCAGCCAGACACTTGCTATCCACGCCTTCACGCTTGACGCCTTGCTGACGCAGGTTGCGCCAGGTGAACAGGACTTCGCTGCGTGATTCGTCCGAGTAGACCTCGATATCTTCGCCATTGACGGTGTTGGCGGGGTAGAACGCAATCACACCGTTTGCCGTCAACCAGCGTCCTTCAATGACTTTCTTCAACATGGCCTGCCCTTCGGCAAAAAGCGTCTTGGCCTGCTCGCCCACCACCTTGTCTTCCAGAATGGCCGGATACTTGCCGAACAAGCTCCAAGTCTGGAAAAACGGCGTCCAATCGATGAACTGGGCAATATCGGCCAAGTCGTAGTTTTTGAAAGTGCGGCGGCCAATGAATTTGGGGCGTGGCGGTACGTAAGTGGACCAGTCAATGGCAGGCTTGTCTTCGCGCGCTTTTTCCAGCGAGATCAAAGGCGTGGCTTTGCGATTGGCATGGCGCTGGCGCACTTGCTCGTATTCCTCGCGCACTTCAGCCAAAAACTCTTCCACATTGTCCGACACCAGTTGGGTAGCCACACCCACGCAGCGGCTGGCGTCCGGAGTATAGATAACCGGGCCGTCGTAATGCGGGGCGATCTTCACCGCCGTATGCACGCGGCTGGTGGTTGCGCCACCAATCATCAAAGGAATATTGCGCTCACGGAAGTACGGGTCGCGCTGCATCTCGGAAGCGACATAGGCCATTTCTTCCAGGCTGGGAGTAATCAGGCCGGACAAACCCACGATATCGGCCTCCACTTCTTTGGCCTTGGCGAGGATCTCGGCACAAGGCACCATCACGCCCATATTGACCACTTCAAAGTTATTGCACTGCATCACCACGGACACAATGTTCTTGCCAATGTCATGGACGTCGCCCTTCACCGTGGCAATCACCATGCGGCCTTTGGAGCGCACATCACCACCTGCGGCCTCGATCTGGCGCTTTTCTTCTTCGATAAAGGGAATCAGGTGGGCCACGGCCTGTTTCATTACACGCGCGGATTTCACCACCTGCGGCAGAAACATCTTGCCCTGACCGAACAGGTCGCCCACCACGTTCATGCCGTCCATCAAGGGGCCTTCAATCACGCTGATGGGGCGACCACCCTGGGCATCGATCTTCTGACGAACTTCTTCCGTATCTTCCACGATGAAGCTGGTAATGCCATGCACCAAAGAGTGGATCAGACGCTGTTCGACGGTGGTTTCACGCCAGCTCAGGTCTTCCTCTTTCTTGGCGCCGGAGCCTTTGACGCTCTCGGCCATTTCCACCAGACGCTCGGTGGGGGTGCGTTCGTCAGCCGGATCGGTTTTCCCTTTGGGCTCGGCCCGATTCAGGATCACGTCTTCGATCAAGTCGCGCAGATGCGGTTCGATATCGGCGTACACACCCAACTGACCGGCATTCACAATACCCATGGTCAGACCTTCCTGAATAGCGTAGTACAGGAAGACGGTGTGAATAGCCTCGCGCATGGCTTCGTTGCCGCGGAAGGAGAAACTGACGTTGGAAATACCACCGGACAAGCGTGCATGCGGCAGATTCTTGTGAATCCAGCCAACACCGCGAATAAAGTCCAGACCGTAAGTCGCATGTTCGTCCATGCCGGTTGCAACAGCAAAGACGTTGGGGTCGAAAATAATGTCTTCAGGTGGGAAACCGACTTCGTCCACCAGCAAGCGATAAGCGCGCTCACAAATCTCCACCCGGCGCTCGTAACTATCAGCCTGACCTTGCTCATCAAACGCCATCACAACAATGGCGGCACCGTATTTACGACACAGACGGGCATGTTCCAGGAAAGGCTCAATGCCCTCTTTCATGGAAATGGAGTTCACGATGGCCTTGCCTTGAACGCAACGCAAACCCGTTTCGATCACATCCCACTTGGAGCTGTCGATCATGATGGGCACGCGGGCAATATCCGGCTCGGAGGCAATCATGTTCAGGAAACGATGCATACAGGCTGCCGAGTCCAGCATGCCTTCGTCCATATTGATGTCGATAATCTGTGCACCGTTTTCCACCTGCTGACGGGCCACCGACAAGGCTTCTTCGTAGTTTTCTTGCTGAATCAGGCGCAAGAAAGCCTTGCTGCCCGTGACGTTGGTACGTTCACCCACGTTCACAAACAGGGTTTCTTCGTCAATATTCAGTGGTTCCAGACCCGACAAACGGGTTTTGACAGGAACTTCAGGAACAATGCGGGGAGGCAGCTTGCGGCACAGCTCGGCAATGGCGGCAATGTGCTCTGGCGTTGTGCCACAGCAGCCACCCACCATATTCACCAAACCGGCTTGCGTGAATTCTTGCAGCAGGCTGGAGGTATCGGCAGGCGTCTCGTCAAAGCCGGTCTCCGCCATGGGGTTGGGCAAACCGGCGTTGGGGTAGACACACACATAGGTGTCACAAATCTTGGACAGCTCGGCCACGTAAGGGCGCATCAAGGCAGCGCCCAAGGCACAGTTCAGGCCAATCGTAATAGGACGGGCATGACGCATGGAGTTCCAGAAGGCCTCCACGGTCTGACCAGACAAGATACGGCCCGAGGCATCCGTGACCGTGCCCGACACCATCACCGGAACGCGCTCGCCGCGTTCATCAAAGACCGTTTCCAGAGCAAAAACAGCCGCCTTGGCATTCAACGTGTCAAAGACGGTTTCGATCAGCAGAATATCGACGCCACCATCCAGCAAGGCTCGAACCTGCTCCGTATACGCTACACGCAGTTGCTCAAAGGTGACGTTACGGGCGGCCGGGTCATTCACATCCGGGGAAATAGAAGCCGTCTTGGGCTGCGGGCCCAAGGCACCGGCTACAAAACGCGGCCACTCGGGTGTACTGAAGGCATCGCGCGCCTGACAGGCTAGTTGGGCAGAAGCCAGGTTCAGGTCATAGCTGATGCCCTGCAAATCGTAGTCACCCTGGGCAATATCCGTTGCACCAAACGTGTTGGTGCTGATGACGTCGGCACCGGCAGACAGATATTTCTCGTGAATTTCACGAATGATGTCAGGGCGTACCAGCGACAGCAATTCGTTATTGCCTTTGACGTCCTTATGGTGATTCGCGAAGCGCTCGCCCCGGAAATCGGCCTCGCCCAATTTGTAACGCTGAATCATGGTGCCCATTGCACCATCCAGAATCAGAATTTGCTGCCCCAAACGGCGCGCAAACTCGGTACCACGCGTATAGGCAGAGATCGGATAAGGCAAAGCAGGATAGGACACTAAAAGCTCCGTAACACGAAACGGGACGTTGACGGCATCTGACAGCAAGAGCCGCGAGAATGGTGGATTGGCGCCACAATTGTAGCGCTTTGTACAGCGAATCCACCCTAAACACTTAACCTTTGCCCCGGCGGCATGTAACATTTTCCGCTCGGAAAGAGGTGCTTTCCGGCCCATGCAGCCTTGGGCCTGGGAAAGTCAAATGGGAAACGTGAGCGGTTCCGCCCCGGAACTGCCAAACGTGCTGCCCCCGCAACGGTACCTGCTACGCGCAAAGCCCGACACCAGCCTGCTTCTCGACCCTGAATTCATGGCCGTCCCACGGTGGGCGGCTTCGCTTACTGATGTGCGGGGACGCACATCTCACAGGAATCTCCATGACACTACTGTCCATCAGACCTTTGATGGTCGCCCTGGCGGGCGCCCTGCCTTTGATCGCCACGGCCCAAACTGCCCCTGTCGCCAAACTGGATCAAATTGTTGTTACCCCTAGCCGCATGGCTCAGCCACTGAAAAACGTGGTGGGTGACGTGACGGTGATTGATCAGGAAACCTTGCAGAAAGCGGGTCAAAGCAGTGTGGCCGAAATTTTGCAGCGTCAGCCTGGGGTGGAGATTTACACCGAGGGCGGCCCTCAAACCGTTAGTGGGGTCTATTTACGCGGCACCAACCCACAACATACGCGCGTCATGATAGACGGTATGCGCATCAATAGTTCCACCAGTGGTTCGGTGAACTGGCAAGCCTTGGACCCAGCGTTAATCGAACGTATTGAAATTGTGCGTGGAGCAGGTAGCAGCCTGTATGGCGCAGATGCTATTGGTGGTGTCATTAACATCATCACCAAAAAAGGTGGCGGTGACCGTGCCTTGAGCGCCTGGGGGAATGTTGGCATTGGGTCGCAAGACACCTTCAAAGCGAGCGCCGGGTTTTCGGGTGCGTCTCAAGGTTGGGACTACAGCCTGGCCTCCAGCTACGGCACAAGCGATGGCTTTAATGCTACTAATCCACTTGCAGGTATTTACACCTACAACCCAGACAAAAACGGCTACACCCAACACGGGCTCAGCGGTTCCTTGGGTTACGAGTGGGCACAAGGCCAGCATCTGGGCCTAACCGCTATCAACAGCTACATGGACGGCCAGTTTGACAACGGGACGTTCACTTCCCGCACCCCTAGCACCCAAACACGTCAGCAAGCCTACGGCCTGACTAGCACGAACAAATTGACTGAACTGTGGACCAGCCGTCTAAGCGCCTCACTGAGCAAAGAGACGGTAGAAAACCGCGCCTATGCTGCTCGCTACTCCACACTGCAACGCCAATACAGCTGGCAGAATGACCTAATGTTTGCGCAAGGTCACACTGTCTCCTTGCTGGCCGAGCGTCTGGAAGAGCGCATGACACACACCTCCGTACACAATAATGACCAGCGCAACACCAACGCGTTTGCTCTGATTTACCGTGGAGATATTAATCAACACCACCTGCAAGCTAGCGTACGTAATGACAATATCAGCGGATATGGCCATAAAGTAACAGGTGGTCTGGGCTACGACCTGGATATCACCAACAACTGGACAGTGGGTCTGGCCGCTAACACAGGTTTTCGTGCACCAACTTTTGCAGACCTCTACACCCCTTACGCGGCATATACGGTCGGTAGTTTTTCGGGCAACCCCAACCTCAAACCGGAAAAATCCCGCAACGTGGAAGGTCATATCCGCTACACGGATGACACCACTGAACTGGGTTTGGTGGTCTACCAA
Organism: Alcaligenes sp. 13f; assembly: GCF_020496585.1. NCBI lineage: Bacteria > Pseudomonadati > Pseudomonadota > Betaproteobacteria > Burkholderiales > Alcaligenaceae > Alcaligenes > Alcaligenes sp. 13f. The sequence continues at coordinate 147,575 of NZ_JAHKKC010000011.1, read as the reverse complement.
AACCGCATCAACGACCTGATCAATACCTATGCCTGTGATGCCAATTTCGACTGCACGACGACAAACACTGAAAAAGCACGTATCACTGGCCTGACCTTAACGGCTATGACACAACTGGGCGATACCACACTGAGCGCCAGTGCTGACTTCACTAACCCAAAAGATAGAAACACCGACAAGCAATTGGTGCGCCGTGCCAAGCAAAACTACAAAGTGGCCGTGGAGCAAAAGTTTGGAGCGCTGAAAACTGGGGCGGAATATTTATTCGCCTCACACCGCTTTGCAAACAGCGACAACACTGAACGCTTGGGCAGTTACGGCCTGTTGAACCTGACCGCCAGCTACCCGCTGACCTCCAGCTTGGAAGCCCAACTGCGTTGGAACAACGTGCTGGACAAGGACTACACCCTGGCTCGTCTGGGCTATAACAACGCCGGCTCCAGCGTGTTCCTGAACTTTGCCTGGCGCATGTAATCAGTAAAATCAGCTTTGCTTGATTTTGGCGCGGATCTGCACAAGAGCCGCGCCATTTACTTAAAGGCGCACGATGCCCTCTTTGCCTGCGACTTGTCGTCTTCAGCACTCAAAGCTCTCTGTCTGGAGCGGATTGGGGCTATGGGGTTTGCTTTGCCTGTTCGCCCTGCTTTTGGGATTGCCCATCTTGACGCAAGCGCAGGAGCAAGACCCGCTGCTGTCACAGGCGCAGACTCAAGCACAGCCCGAGACACAGACACAGACACAGACACAGACACAGACACAGACAAGCACAGAGCAAAGCACTCAAGAAGTACAGAGCAAGCAGCAAGATAAAACAATACAAAAAGCCGCGACAGAGCAAGCAGTCCAACCCCCACAAACTGTCGCTCCAGCCCGCGCGATTAGTCTGGCCCCTCACATCACTGAAATTCTGTTTGCCGCCGGTGCCCAAGAGCACTTGATCGCCGTAGACAGTTCCAGTGACTACCCGCCTGCCGCCAAGGATTTGCCCCGCATTGGGGACGCCTTGCGCGTAAACCCGGAACGGCTGCTGGAGCTAAAGCCTGATCAGGTCTGGGCCTGGCAAGCCAACCAGATCGGCCCTGAATTACAGCGCCAGCTACAGCAAACCCATATCAGCCTGATCTTTGCCGCCCCTGAAAAACTGGACGATATTCCCGCCTTTGTCCGTCTGGCAGGAGACAGCCTGGATACGGCGGAGGTGGCCGTGCCGATGGCTGCTTTGCTGGACAATCAGATTGCCGCCCTGCGCCAGAACAGCCGCTTGGGCGAGACGGTCAGCGTGTTTCTGGAAATCGGCTCCGAGCCTTTGTACACCTTGGCGCGCGATCCATTGATTCAAGATGTGCTAACCACCTGCAAAGCGCAAAACATCTACGCTCGCCATGCTGCCGTCGCCCCCACCATCAGTCTGGAAGACGTGCTGCACAAGCGCCCGCAAGTGGTCATCATGGCCTACCGTGATCCGGCCCAACTACGCGCCCGCCACCTGTTCTGGGAAAAGCATCTGGGGCTAAGTCCCCACGCCTTGCTGAACCTGAACCCGGATGCGCTGTACCGCCCCGGCCCCAGGCTGATAGAGGCGACTCGCGAACTATGCGAGCAACTGGATCGCTATCGAGCCCAGGTATCCTGAGCGGTTTCCTACTTCGGCTTAGAACTGATACTTCACCGCCAGCATCATGTTGCGCGGTTCGCCCCAGGTATAGGTGCTATACCAGGAGAACATGGAGTAATAGCGCTTGTCGAACAAGTTATTGACGGTAAAAGTGGCCGACAAATTTTTGTTGAAGCGATAGCGCGCCATCGCATCTACCAGCCAGTACCCCGAGACCGTATGCCGCACCTTACCCGGCGATCCAGGTCGACTGACATCCCCCCAGGTCTTGCTTTGCCAACGTGCACCACCGCCCAAGGTCAGACCATTCAGGTCGCCCTCAAAGTCGTAGGTGGTGTAGATATTGAATTGATGTTCAGGTGATAAGGTCGACACCTTTTCACCATCGCGGCGCGACAGCTTGTAGGCATAGCCTGCATGCATCTGCCATTGCGGCGTTAATTGACCAGCCACTTCCAGTTCTACGCCATGAGTACGCACACCTTGAGTGGCCTCATAAGCGATACCCCCCGACGGTGTGCGCCCCCCCGTTTCCTTGCCAAAGTTATCCTGACGCAGCTGGAAGTAAGCCAGGCTGGACGTCAAACGGCCGCCCATGAATTCGCCTTTGACACCGACCTCGTAGTTATCGCCGCGCAAGGGGTCCAGAGTACGGCCGCCCTCGTCTTGCAAATCTTGGGGCTGGAAGATATTGGTGTAGCTGGCATAGACCGAGAAGTTGTCGTTCAGGTCATACACAGCCCCAAAGTAAGGCACCCATACACCTGTCTCGCGCATATCCAGCTTGTTGTAGTTGGCATAGCGTGTACCCAGCAGCAGCTTCAAGTCATCACGCAGGTTCAGGCGCGTGCTGACGTACAAGCCATTTTCTCGTGTCACTTCACGATCGTCGCCCAGGTGCTTCCAGTTCATGCGCGGCCAGCGACCATCCCATTCGTAGTAATTCGAGACATCGGTATTACTGTTTTCACCGTAAGACGCATTGGTCCAGCGACGACGCGATACGCCGCCTCCAACCACCAACTCATGCTCGCGTCCGAACAGTTCAAAGGGGCCGGTCGCATAGAAGTCCGCCGTGTTCGAGACCGTCTTGCCCACGTAGCGCCCGGACCATAAGGAGGTGCCTTTGCCCGTCAAAGGATCGGGATTGCCAGCCGCCACCGCCGCCAATTCGGAGTCATAACCGTTGATCAGGTGATTGAGCTGCACCTTGGCCATCCAGCCACTGTCGAACTCATGCTCCAAAGTGGCAAAGGCCGAACGGGTGTACTGGTTCCAGCGACTCCAGCGCGTACCGTTATTAAAAGAACGGTCCATATCGTTGAAGTTGCCTTGCGCGTCATAAATCGGGATGCCGCCCCAGGTCGAGCCTTTGGGGTCGTTATCCTGCAAATCCGCCCCCAGCGTCAGGCGGGTGTCTGGAGTCAGGTCGGCTTCCATAATGCCGTACAGCACCAAAGTCTGACGTTGGTAGTGGTCCAGCTGGCTTTTCTTGTCCTGATAGGCACCGACCATGCGGCCACGTATAGACCCTGTCTCGTTCAAAGGACCGGAGAAATCCACTTCACCACGATAGTTGTCCCACGTCCCCGCACCCGCGCTGGCGTGGCCCTGAAACTCTTGCGTCGGTTTTTTGCGAATCATATTGATCGTGGCGCCGGGGTTGCCACTGCCGGTCAACAGACCAGAGGCCCCTTTCAAGACTTCAACGCGGTCATAAATCGCCATATCGCTTAACGTATTACCGGCGGAGTAAGGCGAATCCCGCAAGGTGGGGATACCGTCGTACTGGAAGTTCTTGATATCGAAGCCACGGGCCTCGTAGGCGGTACGCTCGCTATCGTAAGTAATGATGCTGACGCCCGGCGTATGGCGCACCACGTCATCAATACTGGTCAGGTTGAAGTCGTCCATCTTCTTGCGTGTAGTCACGCTGATGGCCTGCGGCGTCTGACGCGGAGTCAGACGCAAGCGGGTTGCCGTGGCAATCGTGCCCGCTGCATACGTGCCTGAACCTTCGGTAATGTCGCCCAGCGCATTGCGACGCACTTCAATACTGGCCAAAGACTGCACACTGGCGTCGTCCGCCAAGGTGTCGCTATCGGGCAAGGCAATCAAGACATAGCCCTGATCCCGGCTTTGCACCTGAAACGGCTGCCCAGCCAGCAAGGCGGCAAAGCCTTCCTGCACGGAATACTGTCCCTGCAAGCGCGGAGCGCGCAAACCTTGCAATCGGGAGGAATCCATCACCAGCGCTACCCCGGCCTGTTGAGCGAACTGGCTCAAGCGGCTGGCCAGATCCCCGGCCTCCAGCGCGTAGGCTTGGGTCGTCTGGGCCGAAGCCGGCGCCACGCTCAGCATCAAGGCCCCTACAAAGGCCAAGCCCAGCAGGCGGCGGCAGGTATTGGGCATGAACGGCGTCTTCACAAGCGCCAAAGGCGGCGCATTCTTCGGGACCATGAAATCTCTCCTTCTTTGGCAAGGTCTATCTATTAAAGACGCACGAGCTCAAAAAAGCGGCAATCAAGGCCTGAAATTAATCATCAATCCCTGGTCTGATATGTTCTGCACCTGCAATCGGGGATACAAGTCCTTTAGCAAAGCCAGAGCCGACAAGGGCTTGTCGGCAGGCAAGACAGCGCTGACCGTCAAGCCTTCCATGCCTTGCGGCTTGATCTGTGTTTTGCCGGAGTACTGGCGAGTGATCTGCTCCAGAGCCTGCGTCAAAGGCACATGCTCCAGAAGCAACTGCCGCTGGTCCCAAGTGCGCATGACACGGCTTACATCGGTCTGGCGGTTCGCCCCCAGGCCTTGCGCATTGATCTGCACCTGATCGCCTGGCCCCAACTCGCGAGCGGCTTGCGGGCCCTGGGGGCGCGGATAAACCAGCACCCGAGAAGATAGCACCGTCAACAGCGTGCCTTGCGGCTGTTCCTGCACAATAAATTCAGTTCCCAAGGCTTGCGATACCGCCTGGCTGCTCAAGACCCGCAAGGGTCGATCCGGCTGCTTGGCTACCACCACCCGGACCTGCCCTTCCAGCAGCTCAATATCCCGGTACTGCTTGCTATACAAAATCTTGACCTTTGATGCTCCGGCCAACTCCAAACGAGTGCCATCCTCCAGCACCACACTGCGCCATTCTCCGGCAGCGGTCTGTACGGACTGATTGGACCAGGGCAATACAAAGGCCAGAATCGGCAAGATAAACACCACAGCCCAGAGCAGCAGCATCATGCCCTGACGCCAATCACGCAACAGCTTGGGACGCGCCGACAATCCTGCATCCAGCGCACTACGGCCAGGGGTGGTATTGGCCTGTACCGCCAGTTTTCTGACTCTGCCCAAGACCGCTTCCATACCTGCAGCCGCCGCTTCGTGACGCGGGTCCTGCGCACGCCAGGCCATGAATTCGGCTTGGGCCTGTTCGGTGAATTGTTCGGGATCAGACAAGAGCACAACCCATTGGGCGGCCTGTCGCTCTATCTCCTCGTTGGACATGGGGCTCAAGCTGGAATCAAGGTCTGAACATGGAGCAAAGCCTGCACCAGATCATTACGCACAGTGCGTTCGCTAACCCCCAAGCTCTTGGCCACGCTTGATTGCGTTTCCCCATCCAGATAGCAGCTCAGGAACACCATGCGAGCCCGCGCGGGCAACTCGTCCAAAGCCTGAGCCAACAAGGCCAGCGCCTCCAGGGTTTGGGCGCACTGCTCTGCCGAGGGTGCTTGCGCCCCTTCGGCCAAGGTCGCCTCCAAGGCTTCCAGATAGGCTTGCTCAACAGCCATGCGTCGGCTGCGATCAATTAACAGCCTTCTGGCCGTGGTAGCCAGAAACGCACGAGGATGACGTAAATGATGAACGGTAGAGGGGGCCAACAGCAGACGCACAAAGGTGTCCTGCACCAGATCTTCCGCCGTAAAGCTGCAATGCAGACGCGCGCGCAACCACCGCAACAACCAGCTACGGTGATCTTGATAGAAATCTCCCATCCCTATGGGCGCTGACGAATAGTCCATAGACCCTGATTAAACTAATCAATAATCATTCTCATTCCAAAATTATGACATGAAAAGGCAGGGATTCTGATTGCGAGCGTCGCAAGCGTCGTCTGCTCACGACAGATCATCGATGAAAACAACTGTTCGCCCTGCAGGGCCGTAAAAAAAAGAAGTGCGTTCAGGCTGCAATCAAAAAGGCGGGCATAGCTATAAAGCCATGCCCGCCCAACGATCTCTGCACAGATCATTGCCGCGGCGCCGGAGTACGCCCCGAATGTCAGGGGCATCTGCCAAGCTCTTACATCACAAAAGAAGGCAGTGTCAGCACGGCATGAGTGGGCTGGTAGCGAAAGCCTTCTACATCGTTCAGACGGGCTTTGGCACGACGGGACAGATGCTTGAGGACTTGGCTGCGCTCCACGGTGGGCAGTGTGGACAGTGCGTTTTCGATGGTGCGACCGGACAGGTCATTAAGTGCGTAAGCAAACTCGCGAGCACCGTGGGTTTGCAGCAGCTCCAGCAGGTAGCCTTGACGCTGGCGGGATGCGGCCAGGCGCAGAGCGTCTTGCAGAGCGTTGTTGTGTGGGGTGGAACGAAACAGGTTGAGGCGGAACATAGCATTCTCCTTCGGACACAGGGGTCCAGAAAGAGTGCTCACCTCATCAGAGGGGCCCGCTTTGTGGTCCAGTGTCCAATTGACTGGTCATTAAGGAGGCTTGTCCTTTACAGGAACAAAGCCATAAAGAAGGATCAGGGTCCATTTACTTTTAAACGTGAGTAGTTAAAAAAGAAGGTGCAACGGTTTTTGCACCAACAGTATTTTCGCATCTGAGTGTGGGCTTGTCCGCCAGGCATTGGCACACGTTCCATCGCCTTGCAGACATCAAATTTATACTTAGGGATATGTCTCCTGAACCGTCCCCACAAGCACTCAGCCCTGCCCGACCTTCCTGCGCCAGGGCCAGTGAGAACACGGACTCAGGTGCAGGAAACCGGCCATTTCATTAGAAGTGATGCGTCACACCCAAAGCCACACGGCTGCTACGCGGTTCGCTGGCACTGGCTGCCGTTTCCATATCAAAGCGACGTCCTTGAGCCGCAAAGGCATAGACGCTGGTTCGGGGCGACAAGGCATGCACGTAGCCCACAGACATCACCTGAATGCGACGTGCGCGCTCATCGGTATCCTCCCAGGTCCAGTTCGGACGGCCCAAAGACCATTGCAGCTGGAACTCGCCCTTGCCTACAGGAATCGCCGTGCCCACATACCAGGTGTCCAGTCGGCCACCGTTGATGAACTCCGCCGGGCCCAAGCCTTCCAAGCCCTTGTCTTGCAGATGGGCAGGACCATCATCACCATTCAGGCCCACAAAGCCATTGCTCTGACGGCTCCAGCCAGTTGCAAGACGGGCTACCTCAAAGTCATAGCTCGCACCCAATTGCCAGGCCGTAGGACGACGGGACTCGACACGACTCAAGCTCTCGTAACTGGCCCCCAACAGCCAGGGGCCGTCCTCATAGCGCAAAGCGAGGCTATAGAGTTTGCTGCGAGACCCTCCCAGGCCCTGCTCGCCCACATCCGCGCTATAGCTGGCGCCTAACTGCATACCCGCCCATTCCGGGCTGCGCCAGCTGAACTGATTGGAGATCTGGTAGTTGTCCGAGGCACGCATCAAAGCGCCCATGCCAAAGTCTTTCCAGGAACCTACTTCAATGGCAGAGACAAATTCCTGGCCCACGGTGTACTGGCGTCCAAAACGCAGCTCGCCCCAGTTATCACTGCCCAGACCCAGCCAGGCCTGATAGTTGAACAGACGCCCGGAATCCTCGGCCCGGCCTGTAGCCAGATCAATACCGCTTTCCAGATTGAAGGTGGCACGCAGCCCATCGCCCAGATCCTCATGGCCGCGAATCCCCCACAGCGAGTCCGTCTGCCCACCGCTTAATACGTCGCGCTGCGAGCCTTCACCGCTCACGCGAGTCCAACCCAAACCGGCATCCAAAGTGCCATAGAGCTGCACCGAGGTTTCAGCATGGCTGTGGCTGGGCATCATAAGCGCTCCTGCAAGACCAAACAGGGCCACGCCAGTTGCCAAAGAAGCGGCTTTGCTCAATTGAAAAGGACTGCACTCCAGCACACGACGCCAGCCGCAGGCCACAGGAACAGGTTCACGCATCAGAACTCCTAACAAGGTTTGATTACCCGTCGCCACCACCACACCTTGTGCGGTCCCGGCCACAACCTGGTCGCCCATGGCGCATGTATCGGGAGCAGCCTGCAAAATGGCGCGGTTCAGAATCAGGTGATCCTGATGGATCAAGCGCAGATCCGCCGGCACGTAATCACCGGCAGACAACAGCACGATATCGCCAGTCACCAGCATACGAGCCGGCACGCGGGACTGGTGATCCCGTGCCAGATCGTACATGGTCAAATCGCGGCGCACCTGACAGGTTTGTTTTTTCATGGTTTGGACCACTTGGGTCAGATCAGCAGGGCTGGAACGCAGTACCCGTACTTGATTGGGGCCGTTCTGTATAAGACGGCGCAACACTTCATCAAAGGCCAGGCCATGGCGCTGGGTACTCAAGGCTTGCAACACTTGTGGCACGCTGCGGGTGGCGTAGTAGCTCAGCGCACAGTGGGCGCGGCGTACCAGACGCACCGGGCTCTGGTGTACGACGGCGCTGTGATCGGGATGGAAAAACCGGCTTGCATTCATGGGGACCTCTACACATTGGTACAGGGACGGCCACCCCGCTCTGAAAAGCTAAGGATGTGTTTACCGTCGCAGTGGAAAGACAAAAATCGCGAATTGATTCGGGTAGGAGTTAGCGCCTAACCGGGCCAGCACACAGCACTCCCCCTTAACGCAACGCGCCCGATTTCTTGATTGTCCAGATCGGTACCGCCGTCAACACCAACACGGTCACCAACTGCACCCACATGGTGCCCTCCCAAGATAACTCGGGCATGACATGGAAGTTCTGACCGTACCAGTTGATCAAGGCTGTACCGGGCACCAGCAAGGCCCACAGCACCGTAAAGACCTTGGTCACGTTCAGGTCGCTCATGGCCACGGACTCTCCGGCGGCACGCCAATGAAAACGCTGGCGTTCAATGGCGAAATGCGCACGGCGCTGCATGCCTTCAATGGCGGCAATCAGCTCGTCCACTCGGCTCAACTCCAGGCTTTTTTCCTGATACACCCAGCGGCGCAAGCGTTGTGCGGCCTGCTCCAGATCGTCAATGGAATGCATCACATGAGACAGCGGTTTGTGCAGGGTTGCCATATGGCTGTCCAGATCAATCATGTCCTCGGCACCGCGCGAATAGTCCGTGCCGACATTGGACAGAAAGCCGCGCAAGGACAGGGTCGAGACACTCAGGCCCTGATCAATACGGTCCAGCACTTGCGAGGTCTGCGCCAGCAATTGATACAGCAAAGTCAAAGCCAGGGCATGGGAGCTGGCCAAGGACATTTCCTGGGCACTCAAGCGCTCCAGAGCCTGGCCGGGACGCAGCAGACGATGGCCAGTTTCCACGGTATACAAAGGCTGATTGTCCTGCCCCAAACACCAGATCAGGTCAGACACCTGCATCTGTTCGTCACTCACTCGCACACAGCGTATGCGTGTGGCCATCCCCAGGCTGGCCTGGGCTTGTGGCAGCAAATCCACGCGATACAACTTGCCCAGATCTTCCAGCGCCTGACGGTCAGGGGCCTGCAAGCGCCGCCAGGAAGCCATATCCTTGAAACGGGCCGTCATCGCATCCACCCTTTACGCTTTACATAGGCCAAGGGAGCCAAGGCAAATACGGCGGTCATGCCCATAACCAGCCACTCGCCACCGATAATTTCCAGCTCGGGCATATTGGCAAAGTTCTGGCCGTAAAACGCCGCGATCAGCGTAGGCGGCAAGAACACCGCAGTAACCACTGTAAAGACCTTGATCACCTGGTTCTGCTTCAAATCCAGCGTGGTCATCAAGGACTGCTGCAAGTTGCGGATCTTGTCGTGCTGAAAGCGGGCATAGCGACGCAAGCTTTGAATATCCGAGAGCAACATGGACAGGTTCTCTGCGCTTTCGCCACCGGGCGTACGACGCAGCCAACGACCTGCGCGAGCCAGCATCAATTGCCCTTCCACGGTTTTGGCGACCAGTTCCTCGGCCTCACCCAGACCGATAGCGGTACTGGCAATATCCGCTACCCCGGCCTGACGGCCGGAGGTATCAAAGCCGCCACTGGCTGCCGCCACCGTATCGCTGCGCTCGTCCAGACGCCCGGCAATATCGGAAATCGTGGCACGAGCCTGGTCGTTCAGAGCCTGCAGGATCATGAACAGAATTGACGCGGGGCTGGGCGCAGCTTGTCCGGCCTCTGCCCTGGCGTTCAACTGCTGGCTGACTCGCTCCAAAGTATCAACCCGCACGTCCTGCTCCACGCTGATCAGGCGGTCCTTGCTCAAGGCGAACAGCAGGCTGGTTTCGCGGTACTGCTGGCCCTGACGTATCACCATCTCCACGGGAATCAGAATAAAGCCCGCTTCTTCCGCGGCAGCACGGCCCCGTTTGACGCTCAGGTCCAGGCCCAGTTTGGCTTGCGCCTCGGCCAGTTCATCGTGCCGGCTGGCCGACAGCTGCAACCATGCCGTTTTTTGCCCGCGCTTGTCGCTCAGGCTGGACACCACCGCGCCCCCCTGTTTTTTTTCAGTCATGGCTTAGTCCTCACTTTGTACCTGTTCCGCTTCCGGGGAAACCATGTAGTGGCCATACAAATGCAGACCGGCAAAACTGCCCAGAATCAGGATGTACAGCACCACCACCGCAATCATGATTTCGCGCTCGATATGCGCGGTGCGTGGGCGGTTGGCACGCGCCCGGTCAATGGCCTGACGGCGCTGCTGGACGGCCGCGTTGGAGTCCGACTGCAGGCTCAAGTCTTCATTCCAAACCAGTCCGCGTAATTTATCCGAGCCTGCCGATGCCACCTCGGTACTGCTTTTCAGTGTGTTCAACATACGAAATTCTTCCCATTCATTTAAGTATCAAAGGCAGCGCGCTCTAGCGCAGCCAGCCCCGGTGTTTCACATAGATCAGCGGCAACATGGAGAACAAGGCGGTGGAAATAATCCCCACTATCTCGGCGTGCTCCCATTGCAGAATCGGCATATAGGCAAAGTTCATGCTGTAGTAGGTTGAAATCAGCATGGCGGGCAGGAACACGGCGGTCACCACCGAGAACACTTTCACAATCTGGTTCTGCTTCACGTTCAGCGCCATATTGTTGGTGGTCTGCAAAAGGCGGACGCGATCGTGCACAAAGTTCACCTGCTTTTCCACGGCCTCGATGTCGTCGATCAGGGTATGAAAAACAGGCTTCAGTTTTTCCTGATCTGCGGGTAAACGCGCCAGGGCATGACGAGCAGCCATGGCCAGCTGCAATTGGCTTTCCAGGCAGTCGGACAAGAGTTCTTCTACTTCGCTCAAATCCATCTGGGTGGAGACCACATCACTGACGCCAAAGTCCCGGTCCTTGGTTTCCAGGCTGTTGAGCACGGCGTTGGTCTGAGTCAGCACCTTGCCCAGATCGTGGCTCAGGGAGTCCAGCAGTTCATCGGTGGCATCGTTAATGGATTGCAAAATCACCGCAAAGCTTTCAAAGGCGTCGTTCTCGCGACCATCACGCTGCAAGCGCTGCAGGGCCTGGGCCAGTGGCTTGGGGCTGGGATCAGGTTCAATGGACACCAAGGCTTCGCGGCTCAGGATGAACACCACACGGCTGGCTTTCTTCTGACCCTTGTCCACGTTCAGAAACGTCACAGGCACAAAGCTGAAGGGGCCTTCCTGTGTGGGACTGTTCTGCAAGGTCTGTGGAATTTCCACGCCCAGCTTTTTACGAAGGCCACTGATCTGCTCGGTGGCATGGATGCTGATGCGCATCCAGTTATTGGGCTGGCCGTCGTTGCCAAAGAGCGGCGGCGTTTTACCTTGGTCCGTCATTGTTGATCTCCATCAGAACGGGTCTCTTGGGTGCTGGACGCATCGGGCGACGGCGTCGTGGTACCCATGTAAAAGCTGGAATGCGAGCCGGAGGTAGAACTGGTCCGGGTTTCCAGGTGCGAGTTGCTGAAAAACAGCCAGCTCACCACCACAATCAAAATGCCCCACGAAGACAGCAGCATGGAAAAGGACAGACGCTCGTAGCGCGACCAACGCTTGCGACCCTTGAGCGGTGCAACACTGGGGCGACGCGCCGAGCGGGTCCAGACCTGGGCGGCCAGCGAGTTGTCCTGATACGGTTTGCTGCTCAAGGAAGAGGGAATGGTTTGCGGCATAGCACTCTTTTGGGTTGATGAAAGCCACAGCAGCCGTCCATGACGGTGCGAACCCCGCATGGGCTGGTCTGCTGTGACAGGTTGAACAGAAAAGGGGTAGGGTCCAGTGCTCAAGAGCGCTGGGGCTGGCGATACTCACGCAGCCAGTCCTGCGTGCCGTAGCGGTGCGGGAACAGGGTGAACAGGCTGGGCGACGGGCCATGAGTGCGGCGGCGACCCAAATGCCCTACTCGCACGCCGGTATGCATGGCGTTGTAGACCTGACTGCGATCAAACTCGGGAAGCATGGCCAGAACATCGGCGCGGACACGAGCCGAAAGCTCGGGCAAGGCCTGGGCAAAAGCCAGGGTGCCGTGCGAGGCCAGCAAGTCGCACACGGCGACAGGGCGGTAAGTGGCGACAGCCATACGCAAAGCGCGCTGCAAGCTATCGTGGGGGCGGGAAAACAGCATGAGATTCTCCTGGGCACACGGCCACAGAAGCGCCCCACACGTCTTAGACCGTGAGGAACCTGGAGCCGGTGCTCAATTCGCAATGGGGTTTCATGCGGACATGAAACGCGGGGCGCAACGCAAATGTGCGTCTTTCAGATTCAGGGTCAGGGCCCAAGAACGTGCTCCTTTAACAATCAAACAATGCCAATCGAACTCAAGCCCCAGGTACATCAGCACCTGAGGCTTGTGTCCGAGCGATAAAACAGAAAGAACGGATGAAATCTACGGATCCCTCAAGAAAAATCCCGTTCTTGAGGAACAACAGAATTTTCGCATCGCAACTCTGGCAGGGCCAGCCTGCATTGGGGCCTTGCGCATGGCCTTAAACATAAGGCGAATATGCCAAGGTATATATTTGCCACAGCCACAGGCCAATCAGGCTCGCATCCGTGGCCAGCCCCCTGCCCGAGCCAAATCCCTACCGCACACCAGCAAGCCGGCATACGGGTTTTCCTGCGGGCACCGGCCAAATGGATTATTCTTGCAGTGTTTGCCCAGCAAAAAACCAATTCTTTATCCGTCAACAAAGACGGATGCGCAACAAAGCACCACCATGACCCAAACAGTGAACAACGATCCCTTTATCCTGGCCGGAACCAGCTACCAATCCCGGCTATTGGTAGGCACCGGTAAATACAAAGATTTTGATGAAACTCGTCAGGCTATTGAAGCCAGCGGCGCTGAAATTGTGACGGTGGCCATTCGCCGCACCAATATCGGCCAGAACGCCAACGAGCCCAATCTGCTCGATTACCTGCCCCCCTCCAAATACACCCTGCTGCCCAACACCGCAGGTTGCTATACCGCCGAGGACGCCGTGCGTACCTTGCGTCTGGCCCGCGAACTGCTGGACGGCCACAAACTGGTCAAACTAGAAGTGCTGGGCGACTCCGGCAATCTGTTCCCCAATATGCCCGAAACCTTGAAAGCCGCCAAAACCCTGGTGGATGAAGGCTTTGATGTGATGGTGTATTGCGCCGACGATCCTATCCAGGCCCGTATGCTGGAAGATATTGGCTGTGTAGCCATCATGCCCTTGGCCTCCCTGATCGGTTCGGGCATGGGCATCATCAACCCCTGGAACCTGCGCCTGATCATCGATCAGAGCAAGGTGCCTGTGCTGGTCGATGCCGGTGTCGGTACAGCCTCGGATGCGGCTATTGCCATGGAACTGGGCTGTGATGGTGTCCTGATGAACACCGCGATTGCCGGTGCCCGCCAGCCTGTGATGATGGCCAGCGCCATGAACCTGGCTGTACAAGCCGGTCGTCAGGCTTATCTGGCTGGCCGTGTGCCCCGCAAATACTACGATGCCGACCCCAGCTCCCCCACTGAAGGGCTGATTCACTCCCGTACCTGATTGAGACATGATTCCCAACACGCTGACCATTGCCGGGGTTGACCCCTCCGGCGGCGCCGGTATTCTGGCTGATGTCAAAGCCATGAGCGCCCTGGGTGCTTATGCCACCGCTGTGATTGCCGCTTTGACGGCACAAAATACTCAAGGGGTAACCGGTATCAGCCCGGTTCCTGCCGACTTTGTGCGCCAGCAGATTGATACGCTGTTTGCCGATGTGCGCATTGATGGTGTCAAGATCGGCATGTTGGGCCAGGAGGCCGTCACCACCGTGGTGGCCGAGCGCATGGCTCACTTCAAACCCAGGCATCTGGTGCTGGACCCGGTAATGATCGCCAAAAGCGGCGATCATCTGCTGGAAAAGTCGGCCGTCCATGCCCTGCGTGAACAGTTAGTGCCCCAGTGCACCATGATCACGCCCAATCTGCCCGAAGCCGGTGTCCTTTTGGACGCCCGCCCGGTAGAAACCGTCAAGGAAATGCGTCAGGCTGCCGAGCGTCTGCGTCGCCTGATGAATCACAGCGATCAACGCTGGGTCTTCCTGAAAGGCGGTCACCTGCCCGGTTCGGACTGCATAGACTTGCTACACGATGGCGACAAGATGATCGAAATGCCCGCCAAGCGTATTGATACTGCCAATACGCACGGCACCGGCTGCACCTTGTCGGCTGCGCTGGCCGCCCTGCTACCCCAATACAGCAATGTGCCTGACGCTGCTCTGGCTGCCAAAAAGTACTTGTACGAAGCCATTGCCCGTTCGGGTGAACTGACAGTGGGCAGCGGACACGGTCCGGTGCATCACTTCCATAAACTGTGGCCATCGTCCTGATACGTGCCGTTTGATCGGGCCGCTTGAAGGCCCCTGTCTTATGTCTACACTTGGAATTATTGTCGCCATGCGCGAAGAGCTGGAGATTGTGCTGGAGCGCTTGCAAGAGCCCCAGACCATCCAGCGCGCCGGCATGGATTTTCATCGCGGCAGCTATCTGGGCAAGCCCGTTGTGGCCGTGGTTTGCGGCGTGGGCAAGGTCAACGCCGCCGCCTGCACCCAGATGCTGATCTCGGAATTTGCCGTGGGCAGCATTATCAATATCGGCATTGCGGGTGCGGTTGAGCCCAGCATCCGGCCGGGCGATATCGTCATTGCCGATACCCTGGTCCAGCACGATGTGGAACTGAAAGCCCTGGGTCTGGCGCCGGGACAGGTTTTCCGTCTGGATACCTTCGATTTCCCCGCCGATCCCGCCCTGCTGACCGTGGCTCAAACCGCCGCCCAGCAGATCGAAGGCCACCAGGTTCATACGGGCCGAATTGTTACCGGCGACCAATTTATCGCATGTAACGATAAAATACAGTGGTTAAGCGCCACCTTCAACGCTTTAGCCTGCGAAATGGAAAGTGGCGCCATTGCCCAGGTGTGCTATCTGAACAAGGTACCTTTTGTCTGCATACGCAGTATTTCAGACAATGCTAACAGTGAAGCGCACATGGATTTTGATACCTTCTTGCCCATTGCCGTCAACAACGCCAGCACCTTGCTCCATGCAATGGTGCCGTCCTGCTAAGCCCAACTGCGCATCTTTATCGATGTGCTGGCTTATAATCGGCTCTTTGGTGCGACACGTAGATGTCGCTTCTGCGTCGGTTCAACCCTTGAGAACCGAACGACCTACTCCCCCAAGGAGCAGGTTCAGGGTATTACTTCACTGCTATCAGTCAGCGCACCCCGGTGCCTGACACAAGTCAACGACCCAGCCTTGGCTGGTGTCTCAAACGATAGAAACACTTCTACGGAAGAGACTCTGCCTTACGGCGACGTTTATCAAACGCTCGTCCGTATTCTTACGCCCCCTAGACTGCCCAACTGGGTAACTAGACACTCCAAACCCGAGTAATCCATACGGCATCCTTGCGATACCGAATGGAACTCTTTGTGTGCGTAAAACTAGCTGACTTGGATAACGTGAAACCGCAGAGCGCAAGCTCTGATCTGCCTTGTTATGCCTTCTGAAAGGAAGTGCCATAACCGTGTGTACGACCACACGTAGCCTACGGTGACGTGCTCGACCAGTAATGGGCGGGTGCGAAGCTCACCAGACAACGTACCCCCGCGTAAGCGGCACTTCTGACCTGTGAGGGTCAGGGTGGACACTGCCAGCAGAAAGGCGGTTAAGGGGCTAGGCTAGTTCCGCATGGGCAACGTAATGTGAATCATCGCTTGAACCTGGGTAACGATTGAATGGCTAAATCTGCTGACAAGCCATAACCAAAAGGTGTGCTGCTGGCTGTGGAAGTCAAAGATTCCCACACGTCGTCAATAAAGCAGTCCCAGGAGAGATGAGCCCTAAACGGAGAGTCCGACTGCGATGTAAATCGTAATCAGTCGGTAGATCAGGGAACGTGGTAAGCCCCACTATCCGCCAAGGTGTGTAAACACCCTTGGCAGGCAAACCGCAAGGAGAGCTGTTGGATGAGGGGGTATGGGAAAGTGGAAAAAGCGAATGGCCGCCTGTAATGGGTGGCATAGGGCTCTGCTCCGGTGCGAAAGCACGCCCACTTCCACTAGGTGCAACCGTCGCAAGACGACTGCAAACGTTCAAACCACCCCGAGGGGATGTACACCATCCCTTCGGGGACGTTGTGCGTCCTTTTAACGGGATAACCGGAAAGAGGAAAGCATGAGAAAGACCACTCCCCGTGGTTCTGCGTCCTCACACGAGCCGCAAGACTGGCACGCCATTGACTGGCGTCGAGTCGAGCAATTCGTGCGAACAACGCAGCAACGTATCGCGAAGGCGACGCGGGATAATGATTGGCGCAGGGTCAAGGCCCTGCAACGCTCTTTAACCCACTCGTTTTCCGCCAGAGCCTTGGCGGTAAGACGGGTTACTGAAAACCAAGGCAAGCGAACGGCCGGTGTCGATCGTCAGCTTTGGGAAACTCCTGCCCTGAAACGGGCGGCGATAGGCAGGTTAAGGCAGCAAAGAGGCTATAAGCCTCTTCCCTTGCGGCGGGTCTATATCCCCAAAGCGAACGGTAAAGAACGCCCCTTGGGCATTCCCACGCTGTTCGACCGGGCAATGCAGGCTTTGCATTTGCTGGGGCTTGAACCCGTGGCAGAAACCACGAGCGACCCGAACAGCTACGGCTTTCGGAAACAACGCTCAACGGCGGATGCAATGGGACAGATATTTGTCTGCACATCCAAAAAGGCTTCGGCCCAATGGGTATTGGAGGCGGATATTCAAGGCTGTTTTGACCACATTAACCACCAATGGCTGGTTGACCATGTTCCCATGAACAAGGTCGTCCTGCGCAAGTGGTTGAAAGCCGGGGTTGTCCACAAGGGCCGCCTCTCGCCAACCGAAGAAGGGACGCCGCAAGGCGGAATCATCTCGCCCACGTTGGCAAATGTGTGTTTAAACGGGCTCGAATCAGACCTGAAAGCGTACCTCGGTGCGCAATATGGAAAGACGAAAGCCACGAAGCTGAAAGTCAATGTGATCCGGTACGCCGACGATTTTGTGATCACCGGCAATTCGAAAGAATTGCTGGAGGCTGAAATCAGGCCGTGGATAGAAACCTTCCTTGCACAACGAGGACTGCGACTATCGCCGGAAAAGACGAAAGTCGTACACATAGACGAAGGCTTTGACTTTCTGGGATGGAACTTTCGCAAGTACAAAGGAAAGTTGCTCATCAAGCCCAGCAAGAAGAACGTGCAAGCGTTCTACCGTAAGGTCAGAGAGATCGTAAAAACGCACTTGATGGTGAAACAGGAGGATCTCATTGCCAAGCTCAACCCCGTTTTACGGGGCTGGGCGCAGTACCACCAACCGGTGGTGGCGAAAGAAACCTTTAGTCGGATGGATAATCTGATCTACTGGCGCCTCGTGCGCTGGACGAGACGACGACATCCGAATAAGTCTCGACCCTGGTGCCACCGCCGTTACTGGCAAAGCATCGCAGGTCGGAACGAGTTTGCTGCAACAATATGGACAGAAGAAGGCTCCTTCCCGATCACCCTGTTGAGGCTCGCTGATACAGAGATCGTGAGGCACGAGAAGATCAAGGGAGAGTACAACCCGTTTGATTCATCGTGGGAGGTCTATGGTGAACAGTTAAGGACGAAGCGACTGCTTAAACGCATCGCCTATCGAACCGAGACTGCAAAACTATATGTGTCCCAAGCAGGGCGCTGCGCCTTGTGCGGGGAACCTCTGGACTACGAAAGCGGATGGCATGACCACCACCTGGTTTATCGGATGGATGGTGGGTCAGACGCCCTCTCGAACCGAGTGCTTTTGCACCCGGTCTGTCACATACGGGTGCATACCCTTGGTTTGCAGGTAGCGAAACCGGCCCGATAAGGGCTTCGAATCCAGACGGAAAAGGTGATCAGAGATATAATCTGAAAATCCTTTTTCTGCTGGACGTGTTGTGCTTGAGCCGGATGCGGTGAAAGTCGCAAGTCCGGTTCTTAGGGGGGGATGATCCAGCAATGGATCGTTCCTACCCTACCCAAGCCTTTAGTTTTCTGGAAGCTATGAACCATTTTGCGCTGTCTGAACTCGAACGTGCCCGTTACTACATGGTGGAACAACAAATCCGTCCCTGGAACGTATCCGACGAAAAAGTGCTGCAAGCATTGGTCGAGGTCCAGCGCGAACGCTTTGTTCCCTCGTCCTTGCGCCCTTCGGCCTTTTCGGACACCGAGCTGCCACTGATCATCAATGCCGTGGACACGCACGAGACCATGCTCTCGCCCAAAGTCGAAGCCCGTCTGGCTCAAGAGCTGCTGCTGCAGCCTAGCGACGGTGTGCTCGAAATTGGTACCGGCTCGGGCTACCAGGCTGCTTTGCTGGCTCACCTGTCCCAACAAGTTACCTCCATCGAAATTGACAGCAAACTGGCCGCTTTCGCCCAGGAAAACCTGCAGCGCAACAATGTGCGCAACGTCAAGGTTGAAGTGGGTGACGCGCACGCAGGCTGGGGCACCACCGAATACGACGCCATTCTGGTCACCGGCTCCGTGCCCACCATTCCTGATGCTTTGAAGTACCAGCTCTGTATCGGCGGCCGTCTGGTTGTAGTGGTCGGTCAAAACCCGGTCATGACGGCTGTACGTATTACTCGCACCAGCGCGGCCAGCTTCGAGACTACACCCCTGTTCGACACCTGGATCAAACCGTTGCGCGGCACCGCCGTTTCGCAATTCCGCTTTTAAGCACATATGCGGTTCATGACTCCCTTGCGCCTGGCATTGCTTTCGCTGCTTGCCTTAAGTAGCACCGCCCAGTCGCAAGATCTGCTGCAGGCCTGGAACCAGGCCCTGGCACATGAACCGCAGTTTGGCGCTGCGCAAGCTGCGCATCAAGCCGATCAGGAACAAGTACCCCAAAGCCGGGCACAGCTGTTGCCACAGATCAGCGCCATCGGCACAGCCGAACTGCAGGAGCGTCGTCAAACCAGCAAGCTGTCCAATCAGCATTCCAGTGACCGAGCTGCCTGGACCTTGACGCTGAGCCAACCCGTGTACAACCGTAATGCCTGGGCCCGTTACGAACGCGCCCAATTACTGGCGCAGGGCGCGGATATTCAACTGACGCTGGATCGGCAAGATTTGATGCTGCGCGTCAGCCAAAGCTATTTTGATGTGCTGGCTGCGCAAGATACGCTGTCTACCCTGAAAGCCCAGCAAGCCGCCATTGACGCGCAATTACGTGCTGCTGATCAGAACTTTCAGCTGGGTGGCACCACGATTACCGATACCTACGAAGCCAAATCGCGCCTGGACCTGACCCGGGCTGGCGTCTTGCAGGCTGAAAATGCCCTGCAGGTGGCTCAGGACAAGCTGGCTGCGCTGACGCTGGAGCGTTATGACACGCTGGCGCGCCTGCGTGAGCCTTTACGCCTTCCCGCCCCGCAGCCTGCGAATTTGCAAGACTGGCTGGATCAGTCCAGCCAATCCGGCTTGACCGTGGCACTGGCTGATATCAAGGCCCGTGCTGCCGAAGAGCAGTTGAAAAGCACCCAGGCCCTGCACGAACCCACCCTGGCCCTGAAAGCCCAAACCGGCAGCGGTAGCGACCAGACTCTGTTTGGCCAAGCGGGCGGTGGCCCACGTTCGCTGAACAGCGCTTTAGGTCTGGAGTTAAGCATCCCGATTTTCCGTGGTGGTGAAACCAGCTCGCAAGTACGCGAACAAAGCTCGCGCCTGCAACAGGCCCGCTACGATCATCAGTTCGCTATTCAGCAATCCATCCAGCAGACGCGCCAGTACTTCTCTGGCGTCACCACAGGTCTGGTCCGTGTGCAGGCACTGGAAGCAGCCACCAAATCCAGTCAGGACGCCCTGGAGGCCAACAAGCTGGCTTACGAGGTCGGTGTACGTGTAAACATCGATGTACTCAATGCCCAACAGCAGTTGTATGAAGCGCAACGTAGCTTGGCCCAAGCGCGTTACGAAGTTCTGATGAACAGCCTGCGCCTGAAAGCAGCCAGCGGCACCTTGAACGAAAACGATCTGCGTGCTGTCAACGATCTGCTTGAACCGGCATCCTGAAGCCTGCGCTGGCAAAAAATACAGACTAGGCACCGCAATCTGGCCTTTAAAGCGAGACCTCTCCAGCCAGATTTAGTATCTCCGAAATATGCTCAATATCTGCCTCTGAGACAGACACGCCAAGCAAGCCCGATCAAGCAAGAGGGTCACATCAAACCTGGTCCGGGCACTGACAGTGGCATTAGCAACCCGGTCTGGCTTGGGCCCAATGCCCCGGCATATCTCAAACGCCATGCAATCCTGGGCATCAGCAGAACCTCGAGCTCACGACTTAGAAGCAAAAAAAATCCCGGACCAAGCCGGGATTCAACACATCAATTTGTCCTGTGCTTTTAGTCGCGCAGCTTCTTGACCAGTGCTGTCGTGGAACGCTGGAACTCGAAGGGAATTGCGACAGCATCACCACCCCAGCTACGCACCAAGGCCGTTTCAGGCAAGGCTTCCATATCGTAGTCGCCACCCTTGACGATCAGGTCCGGGCGCAGTGCTGCGATCAGGGCTTCGGGCGTATCCTCGTCAAACAAGACCACCGCATCCACGCAGGCCAGCGCAGCCAGCAAGGCAGCGCGATCCTGCTCGGGATTGATGGGGCGCTCCGGCCCCTTGTTCAGACGGCGCACCGAGGCATCGGTATTCACACCGACAATCAGCGAGGCACCCAATTGGGCAGCCTCGTCCAGGTAGCTGACATGCCCACGGTGCAAAATATCAAACACACCGTTGGTAAAGACCAGCGGGCGCGCCAGGCGCCCCTGCTCCACCGCTTCACGCAAGGCATCCAGACCCATCACCTTGGCCTCGAAACGTGCGCTCATATCAAGCCTGCACCAACGTCGAATCAGAGCCGACCTGACGTGCCAGATCCTTGCGGTAGCGGTTCAGTTCCTGCACGGTCTCGAACGAGCTCCCCATCAGCAGCGACATATTGTGCAAGATGCGCGAGCTGACCTTGTGCTCCCATTCCTTGTCGAAACGAATCTGCGTATCCAGCCAGTTTTCCAGCCAGCCGGGCGATGGCAGCTTGGACTGCACGGTATCTTCGGGGAACATGGCTTTGTTCACGTGCAAGTTGGTGGGATGCAGCGCCTGAGCGGTGCGATGGGCCGAAGCCATCAGAACGCCAATCTTGGAGAAAGCCAGACGGGCTTGCAGGCCAAATTCCTGGCCCTTGTGCACCAGGGCACGCTTCATGTAGCGCAAGTAAGCACCGGCGTGACGAGCCTCGTCCTGAGCCACGATCTTGTAGATGGCCTTGATCACCGGCTCGGTATGCCAGTCGGCAGCACGGCGGTACCAGTGGTTCAGGCGCACTTCGCCGCAAAAGTGCAGCATCAGCGTTTCCATGGCCGGGGCCGGATCGAAGTCAAAACGCACCTTGTGCAGTTCTTCTTCGGTAGGCATCAGCTCGGGGCGGAAACGGCGCAGGTATTCGATCAGAACCAGCGAGTGCTTTTGTTCTTCAAAGAACCACACGGACATAAAGGCGCAAAAATCGCTGTCATCTTTATTGTCACGCAGGAACATTTCGGTAGCAGGCAAGGCTGCCCACTCGGTAATGGCGTTCATTTTGATGGTGTAGGCTTGCTCGTCTGTAAGCTTGCTGCCATCAAAGTCATCCCACGGTATGTCATGCGCAAAATTCCAGCGCACCGCTTCCATGGATTTAAATAAGTCATGGTAAAGCATAACGATTCCTAAAAAGAATCAAGCGGTTCCTTGAGGGCGGCCATTCACCGTCCGGAAGGCGCCGGAAAGCGCCAGCTTAGCAATCAGCTGGCGGACCTGCGTCTATCGTAGAACCTGCAGTTATCAGAAATATGTCAGCCACAAAAAAACTGACGCGTTGCGGGGTCGTCACACTTATCGCCCCACCAAAGCCCAGATGGCCACCCCGACCGCAACCGCCAATACAGCACATAAGGCAGTCAATAATCGGTTGGTCTGCTGCTGCGACTGGCGCAGCAGCTTGAGTTCCTGGTTCAACGCCTGCCCTGTCTCTGGCCTATTCAAAGCGGAATACACCAGACGCGGAAGCTGCGGCATGATCTGGGCCCACTGCCCTGCTTCCTGTTTCAAACGCGAATAAAAGCCCGATGGACCAATACGCTGGTACATCCACTTTTCCAGATAAGGTTTGGCGGTATCCCACAGATCCAGCTCCGGATCCAGATCCCGCCCCATCCCTTCCACATTCAGAAGGGTTTTCTGCAGCAGCACCAGCTGCGGCTGAATTTCTACATTGAACCGGCGCGAGGTCTGGAACAGGCGCAACAGCACTTGCCCCAGGGAGATCTCGGACAAGGGCCGATCAAAATACGGTTCACATACCGCGCGTACCGAGCCTTCCAGCTCCTCTTCACGGGTTTCAGGTGGCACCCAGCCGGACTCGATGTGCAATTGAGCCACCCGGCGGTAATCGCGCCGGAAAAAAGCCAGGAAGTTTTGCGCCAGATAGTTTTTGTCGAACTCGGACAGCGAACCCACAATGCCAAAGTCCAGGGCAATATAACGGCCCAAGCTCTCCGGTGCATCCGAGACATAAATATTGCCGGGGTGCATGTCGGCATGGAAAAAACCGTCGGTAAACACCTGGGTGAAGAAAATTTCTACCCCTTTGCGGGCCAGATCCTTCAAATCCACATTGGCGGCGCGCAGGCGATCAATCTGGTTGACCGGGATGCCCTTCATGCGGTCCATGGTGAACACGGTCGAGGCGCAATAGTCCCAATGCACTTCAGGCACGATCAACAGCTGGGTACGCTCTACATCTTTGGTGAAGTTGCGGCGTAGCTGACTGCAGTTGGAGGCTTCGCGTATCAGGTCCAGCTCGTCGTTCAGGTACTTGTCGAACTCGGCCACCACTTCGCGCGGTTTCAGGCGACGGGCATCCGGGCCCAGCCGTTCCATGAACGCAGCCAGCACGCGCATCAGACGCAAGTCTTTATGGATGACCTCGCGCATGCCAGGGCGCAACACCTTCACGGCTACTTCGCGGCCATTATGCAGCTCGGCAAAGTGAACCTGCGCAATCGACGCCGAAGCGATGGGTTCGCGATCAAACTTCTGGAACAGTTCGTAAGGCGAAGCACCCAGGGCCTTCTGAATTGTGGCTTCCGCCACCTCCGAAGGGAATGGCGGCACGCGGTCCTGCAGCAACGCCAGTTGCTCGGCAATATCCAGCGGGATCAAATCCCGGCGAGTGGAGAGCACCTGGCCGAATTTAACGAAGATGGGCCCCAGACTTTCCAGGGCCAACCGTAAACGTACGCCACGTGGCAGCTTGGGTTTGCGACCCAGGCGCACAATGCGCAACATACGTGATGCCCAAGGGTGGCGGATGCTCGATAGCACCAGCTCGTCCAGGCGATAACGGAATACAACCAGCAAAATGGTCAGCAGACGACACAAGGAGAACATGCTCAGGACTCCCGCCGACGCGCGTCAAGACGTTTCAAACGCTGGTCCAGTTCGTCCAGGCGTTGGACCAAACCAGCCGATTGCTCGCGCATCCGTTCCAGTTCGGGGCGGGTAACCAGCAAGGCGCTTTCTTCAGTCAGGTATTCGCTGGCATTACCTGCCAGACGCTGGCCCAGATCCCTTAACCCGGAAAAGGCCCGACGCGCCCCGCTGAACAGGCGCACCGCCATGACATCACCCACGATTCTGGCCAGATCGTGTTCGGCATCCCAGCGCAGATTGGCCGCCAGGTCCGACACCAGATTGGCCAGGCCGGCCTCGCCTTGCACATGCATTAACTGGGCGACACGACTGAAATCGCCATCTTGAAGAATTTGTGGCAGTTCAGGCAGCTTGTCCTGAGGCAGTGTCAACGTGACATCCGGCACGACGGCAGGATGGCCTTGCTCCAGCTTTCCTTGAGAGCTGATGGTGTAGACCAGTTGCAAACGGCCCACAATCAGCGACACGGTTTTGCCTGCATGGCTGCACAAACGCTCACGCGCCCAATCCTCGCGATCAAGCAAGGCATTGAGCAAACGCACGCCCACGGCGCCAGGTTCTAGGAATGAAGGGATACCAAGCATGTCCATGCAAGTCTACTGCCGGGGCGAGTAAACCAGTCCAATTAAAACAGCCAGTTTAACCCGACACAGACACGGCCGGATGTACAGGGCGACAGGAACACGGGCAGATGGGATCACAGCGAAACGGGTGCGCTCATAACAGAACAGCCGCCTGGGTAAGAAGGCGGCTGTCTGTATAGATAGAGATCAAGCGTTGGGGTCAACCGGGATCTGCTGAATACCAGCCAGCAGCCAGCCTGCGCCGTCGGCCTTGAACAGATTCCAGACTTCCTCAAAGCGGAAAGCCTCTGCACCCACTTCTTCACGCAGCATACCGGAGTAGCGCACGCTGGCCAGGTGGCCGTCGGCTACTTTTTCGATACCCAGCAGCTCTGCATTGAGCAGTACCACTTGAGTCACGTTCTCGCCTTGGCGCTGAGCGATTTGAGGAGCGGCTTCCTTGAGCAGGTCGTCGGTCAGGAAGGTACGCAGTTGTTCCACGTCGCCCTTGTCCCACAGTTTCTGGATTTCCACGAACTGGGTCTTGGCATTGGCCAGGAACGTAGGCGTGTCGAAATCACCGGGGATGAACCAGCTTTCGTCTACAGGCGGCGCTGGAACAGCGGCGGCGGCAGCAGGCTGAGCAGCTGGAGCGGCAGCAGGCATAGGGGCTGGCGCAGCTTGGGGCTGCTTCCATGGGCTGGGAGCAGGATCAGCATTGCGCATCATGGACTGGCCACCGGCCTGTTGCATGGCAGGACGAGCGGCCGAGCCACGCAGACGACGCACGATGAACAGAACGGCGAAGATCACCAGACCGATCAGCAAGAGGCTGGACATCATTTCCAGGAAAGCACCGCCCAGACCCATGCTGGACAGCAAGGCGGCAATACCCAGACCAGCGGCGATGCCGGCGATCGGGCCCAGGAAGCGGGACATGCCCGACTTGGCAGCGGTACCAGCCGCAGCCGTACCGGCAGCAGCGGCACCCGCAGCAGGCGTAGCCGAGCGAGTCGCGTTATTCGCTGCAGCAGGAGGCGTCGCTGCCGAGCGGTTGCTGGTGATGTTGGAGGATTGGCGGCCAAAACTGGAGCCACCACCCATGCGTCGTGCTTCCGCATCATAAGAAACGGTCAGCAAGGCGCCGGTGCTAAAAGCCAATACAGCGGCCATGAAATAACGAGAAAGCCGTCCAGACATAGTCACAAACTCCTGACCAGAACAAGCGTTTAACACACAGGGTTTTGACGCCCCCGGCCATGCCATCCCAGTCGATTATTCAAGAAAACTTACGATAAGCTGAACATTAACATGACAAGTTCTCATGCACCATGTTTTTTTTACCGTTCATTACAGACAAAAAACGAACGGCACCTAAAGGTGCCGCTGTATATAGAGAGGGAACGCCCGGCATCAATCCAGGCGGATGCCTTCATGCAGCGCGGCCACGCCGGCTGTCAGATTGAAATACTGCACGCGCTCCAGGCCCACTTCGCGCATCATGTCGGCCAGGGTTTCCTGATCGGGGTGCATGCGAATGGATTCAGCCAGATAGCGGTAGCTTTCCTCGTCCTTGGCCACAAACTTGCCAATACGGGGCAGGATATTGAAGGAATACCAGTCATACGGGGCCTGCAAGGGCTTGGCCACGCGGGAAAACTCCAGCACCAGCAATTTGCCGCCCGGACGCAACACCCGCTTCATTTCAGCCAGCGCGCGGTCTTTGTGCGTCATATTGCGCAAACCAAAGGCCACCGAGACACGATCAAAATAGCCGTCAGGAAAAGGCAGGTGCTCGGCATCACAGACCGTAACGGGCGTGATGATGCCCTTGTCCTGCAGACGATCACGACCCACGCGCAACATGGAACTATTGATATCGGTATGCCAGACCTCGCCGTCCGCACCAGCCTGACGCGCAAAAGTCTTGGTCAAATCACCCGTACCCGCGGCAATATCCAGCACTTTCATGCCGGGACGCACTGCTGCGCGACCGATCGTGAAGGCTTTCCAGATACGGTGCAGGCCGCCCGACATCAGATCGTTCATAATGTCGTAGTTGTTAGCCACCGAATGAAAAACCTGGGCTACTTTGCCCGCTTTTTCGTTTTCGGCCACGGTTTGAAAACCGAAGTGCGTATCGGCGTTCTGGGCGGAGGAGGTTTGAGGACGCTGTTTTTCCATAGTGCATAATCGTAACGCAGATTTCCCGGTACAGAAACGAAAATCCGGCTCGCTGGGTGCTCCCCTTTTTTACACGTTCACAAACCTGAAACATTAACGCCATATGATGGCGCTATTACGTGCAGTCAGGGATTTGAAGCGCCTGCCGTATTGCCCTTGAGCCGCCTGATGGCAACAGCAGGCCCCGCGCCCAAGCACAATACAGACAGCCAGCCTGACCCTCTATTATTTTTTATCGGACCAGTCTGAAGCTAACAATGAGTACAAGCATATTAGTCGTGGAAGATGAGCCTGCGATCCAGGAACTGATCTCTGTCAATCTGTCTTTTGCCGGCCATAAAGTGCTGCGCGCCTTCGATGCCGAACAAGCCCAGATCCTCATTCGCGCGGAACTGCCTGATTTGATTCTGGTGGACTGGATGCTGCCCGGCTCCTCGGGCATCAATCTGGCCCGCAAACTGCGCTCGGACGAACGTACCCGTCATATTCCGGTCATCATGCTGACCGCCAAAGGCTCGGAACAGGACAAGGTCGATGGCCTGGAAGCCGGTGCGGACGATTACATCACCAAGCCTTTCTCGCCCAAAGAACTGATTGCCCGCATCAAGGCCGTGTTGCGCCGCCGCGCTCCCCAGCTAACTGACGATGTGATCTCCATTGGCAACCTGCAGTTGGACCCCAGCACGCACCGTCTGTCCAGCCAGGGCATGGCGCTGACCATCGGGCCTACCGAGTTCCGTCTGCTGCATTTCTTCATGACACACACCGAACGCGTATTCACCCGCTCCCAGTTGCTGGACCAGGTGTGGGGCGACCACGTATTTGTGGAAGAACGTACAGTAGACGTGCACATTCGTCGCTTGCGCAAGGCGCTGGAACCGAGCGGACACGACAAACATATTGAAACGATTCGTGGCTCGGGCTATCGTTTTGCCCTTTCCCCACTGGAAAAGGCGCCGACCGCCTGATCCCATGTTCAGCATATTTACGTCTATTGTTATCTGGGCCCTGTTGGGCAGCTTGATCGGCTGGTGGCTAGGGCCATTCACCGGTCTGGCCTTGTTTTGTGGTGGCCTGTTATTGCTGGTTGTCATCAGCACCCTGCAGCTTTCCCGCGTTGAACGCTGGACCCGCAACCTGAATGATCCTCCGCCCCCCGCGGTTGGCCCCTGGGACGCCATTCTGGCTCCCATCTACCGCCAACTGCGCCGTGATCGCCAGGAAATTCAGGATCTGAATCGTTACGTAGACGGCATCATGATGGCCGCCGAGGCCCTGCCCGACGGTGCCATTACCCTGAATGGGGAGATGGAACTGCAATGGTGCAACCAGACCGCCTGTGAGCACATAGGCCTGAATCTGGCCACGGACCGCCATCACAGCATCTTCAATATCCTGCGCGAACCCGAGTTTTCTCGTTACGCCCGTCAGCCTCAATGGGATGGACCTTTGCTGCTGCATCTGAGCAAAGACGGACGTGAGCGCTCCTTGCTGCTGCAATTAACCCCTTATGGCCTGGGCCAGTTCCTGATCGTGACGCGTGATGTCACCCAGGTGGAAATGCTGGAGACCACCCGCAAGGACTTTGTGGCCAATGTCTCCCATGAACTGCGCACACCACTTACCGTCTTGCTGGGTTTTCTGGAAACTCTGCAGGACATGCCGCCCGAAAGCTTGCCTTTGGAACAGCGTCAACGCTACGAGCAGATGATGCTGGAGCAGACCCGCCACATGCAGTCGATTGTGTCCGACTTGCTGACCTTATCCACGCTGGAATCCTCACCCACAGTGGAAGGGGAGACAGTACAGGTCAGCCAGTTGATTGAAAGCGCGCTGAAACAAGGCGAGGCTATTTCTGGCGGCCAGCATAGCTTTGTCACAGATCTGGACCCTCGCATTGCCATTCAGGGCATGGAAACCGAACTGAGCTCGGCTGTCTCCAACCTGATTACCAACGCGGTGCGCTATACCCCAAAGGATGGCACCATCACCGTGCGCTGGTATCTGAATGACAATGGTGAGGCCTGTTATTCGGTGCAAGACACGGGCATCGGTATTGCCGCCCAGGATATTCCCCGCCTGACCGAACGCTTTTACCGCGTAGACAAGGGCCGTTCCCGCTCCACTGGCGGTACGGGTCTGGGCCTGGCCATCACCAAACACATCATCGTGCGACATAACGCCGACCTGCAAATCCAGAGCCGTCTGGGTGTGGGCAGCGTGTTTATGTTGCGTTTCCCCAAGAGCCGGGTTCGACTCCAGGACAGCTAGAACATGTGGGGCCATATTGGCCCTACAATAAACGGCTCTGAAGACCACGTTGGCGGCCTTATGCCGCACAGGAGCCAAGCATGTCCCATACCAACGAGCTGCGCCCTTTCCACCTGGCTTTTCCGGTCCATGATCTGGCCGTTGCACGCCAGTTCTACGGACAGACACTGGGCTGTCCCGAAGGCCGATCCTCGGATCAGTGGATTGACTTCAACTTCTACGGCCACCAGATCGTGGCTCATCTGGCCCCTTCAGAGTGTGGCAGCAACGCCACCAGCGCGGTGGATGCCCATAATGTGCCCGTGCGCCACTTTGGCGTCGTGCTGGACATGCCCACCTGGCAGACCCTGGCTGACAAGCTGGTTGCCGCTGGCACCAAATTCGTTATCGAACCTTATATCCGTTTCAAGGGCGAGCCCGGCGAACAGGCCACCATGTTCTTCATGGACCCTTCGGGCAACGCCTTGGAGTTCAAGGCCTTCAATAGCCTGGATTCGCTTTTCGCCAAATAAAGATGCACAAATCCTGGCAACTTAACGAGCAAGGCGACCGCTGTCTGCTAGTGCAGTTCAGCGGCACGCTTTCTCTGGACACCGGTTTGCGCTGTACTCGCGCCGCCCGCTTGCTGCGCGACCACGCCCCCGCCTGTGTCCGTGATCTGGTCCCCAGCTTTACCGCAGTCGCCATCCACTTTTACCCGGATGGCAGCAGCGACCAGCTTGCTCGTTTGCACGACTATGTTCATCAAGCCCTGGCCGAGCTGGATGCCAGCCAGGACCAGGCCGCTCCCGGCGCACTGGTAGATGTTCCCGTGTGCTACGGCGGCCTCTTCGGTCCGGACCTGCCTGCCATTGCCGAGCAATTGGGGCTAAGCCAGGAACAAGTCATCGAACTGCACAGCAGCCAGGTGCAACTGGTATTCATGGTGGGCTTTGCCCCCGGCGCTCCCTATATGGGCATCTTGCCCGAGCAACTGAATGTGCCGCGCCGCGCCACACCACGTACCGTGCTGCCCAAAGGCTCGGTCGCCATTGCGAACCAGCAAACCATTATTTACCCCAACGAATCCCCCGGCGGCTGGCATCTGATTGGCCGCTCGCCGGTTAATTTATTCGATGCCCGGCGCTCGCCCGCCGCCCTGCTCGCCCCCGGCGACCAAGTGCGCTTTGTGCCTCTGCCTCACGAGCAGTTTGATCACTGGACACCCGCATGACGGTGCATATCCTCAAACCAGGCATGATGAGCAGCCTGCAAGACCGAGGCCGTTATGGACATCAGCACCTGGGGGTTTCGCCCAGCGGTGCCATGGACGAACGTGCCCACCGACTGGCCCATTTGCTGGCAGGCAATGCCGCAGAGCAGGATCTGGCCAGCCTGGAAATCACGGTGCAAGGCCCCAGCCTGAGCTTTGCAGAACCCGCCCTGTTTGTCCTGACGGGCGCGGACATGAACGCCAGCCTGGACGGCCAGCCCGTGGCGGTCCTGCGCCCTACTCTGGCGCGTGCCGGACAAACCCTGACGATGCAGTCCGCCAAACCCGGCCAAGGTGCCCGTAGCTACCTGTCTGTTTACGGCGGCTTTCAGGTCGAATCCTTGCTGGGCAGTCAAAGCACGCATATGCGAGTCGGTTTGGGCGGCTTTGAAGGCCGCGCCTTGAAGAAAGGCGACCAGATCGCATTGGCTCGACCACTACCCAATGACGAAACGACCTTGAACCGTCTGCAAGCCGAGCTGGATGAGCTGCGCATTTACATGCCCGCCGCCCTGGCCCTGGCTCCACGGGAACGCCTGCGCGTCATGCTGGATCAGGCCGATTTGTTTACCGACGAATCACTGGAACTGTTCCAAAGCCAAAACTACCGCATCAGCCCGGCTTCAGAACGCATGGGCTATCGCCTGGAAGGCCAGCCCTTGCAGCGCAAGTCGCCAAAAGAACTGCTGTCCGCCCCCACCTGCTTTGGCACGATTCAAGTCCCCAACGATGGCCAGCCCATTGTGTTGATGGCAGACCGGCAAACTACAGGCGGCTATCCACGCATCGGACAAGTCATCAGCGTGGATCTGGCTCAAGTTGCCCAGCGCTTGCCCGGTCAGAATCTGAGTTTTGAAGTGGTGACGGTAGAACAGGCCCATGCACTGGCTGCCCGTCAGGAGCAGGCTTTTGCACGTCTGAATGACAGCCTGGAACCTTTGCGGCAGGCTCTAAAACAGTGTGTGGCATAGAGCGTGTTAAGACACCACCGTACTAACGGGCATCTGGCCTTATCGCACATTCGTATGGCCAAACAGGCCATCAGGCCGCAAAGGCAGTAAGGCGGCTTGAACCAATCCCCCATGACGAACTCAGGAGCAAACACCCACTGCTCTTGGCTCCCAGGCTCAATACGGCTCCAACGACAGCCACCACATTCAAGCCCCAATAAAAAACACCTCGCTTTTTCAAGCGAGGTGTTTTCATTTGGTCTGACGCAAGACAGCGAATGCCGTGCGCCGTCCATAGACTTACAAAAACAGCTTGTAAGCCGGGTTATCCGTTTCGTCCCAGTGCGGGTAACCCAGATTGCCCAGGAAAGCCTTGAATTCCTTTTTATCGGAAGGCGGCACCTGGATTCCAATCAGAATACGACCGTAGTCATCACCCTGATTCCGGTAGTGGAACAAGCTGATATTCCAGTCCTGGTTCATGCTGGACAGGAATTTACGCAAAGCACCGGGGCGCTCTGGAAACTCGAACCGCAGCAGGACTTCGTCCGTAGCCTGGCTGGACACCCCACCCACCATATGACGTACGTGGGTCTTGGCCAGTTCGTTGCCCGTCAGGTTCAAGGTACCAAAGCCTTTCTTCACGAAACGCTCTTCCAGCTTTTCGATCTCCGCTTCCGAGGAAATCGACATACCCACAAAGACATGCGCCTTTTCAGGATTGGACATGCGGTAGTTGAACTCCGTCACCGAGCGAGTGCCCAGGGCATCGCACAGGCGGCGGAAGCTGCCTTTTGCCTCGGGGATCGTCAGGGCGAACAAAGCTTCACGAGCCTGACCCACATCTGCACGATCCGCCACCATGCGCATACGGTCAAAGTTCATGTTCGCGCCGGACGTGACCGCAATCAGGGTCTTGTTCTTGAGCTTGTTTTGAGCAGCGTAGCGCTTGGCACCCGCCAAAGCCAGGGCACCCGCCGGTTCCAGCACGCTACGCGAGTCCTGAAACACATCTTTGATAGCCGCACAAATCGCGTCCGTATCCACGATGACAAAATCATCCACATACTGACGCACCAGACGGAAAGTTTCGGAGCCCACCTGCTTGACGGCAGTACCGTCAGAGAACAGGCCCACGTCCGACAAATTCACACGACGCCCGGCCTTGATACTGCGCACCATGGCACAGGAATCTTCGGTCTGTACGCCGATCACTTTGATTTCAGGACGCAAGGACTTGATGTATGTGGCCACGCCCGCCGCCAGACCGCCGCCGCCAATCGCGACAAAGACCGCTTCAATCGGACCGGGGTGCTGTTGCAGAATTTCCATGGCCACGGTGCCCTGCCCGGCAATCACATCAGGATCGTCAAAAGGGTGCACAAAAGTCAGGCCTTCGTTCTTTTGCAGTTCCAGAGCGTGCTGGTAGGAATCCGAATAGCTCTCGCCCACCAGGACCACTTCGCCGCCCAGATTACGTACACCATCAATTTTCACTTGCGGGGTGGTGGTTGGCATGACGATAACGGCACGGCAACCCAGCTTGCGCGCTGCCATGGCCACGCCTTGCGCGTGGTTACCCGCCGAAGCGGCCAATACACCCCGTTTTAATTCCGCGGCCGACAGATTGGCCATCTTGTTATAGGCACCGCGCAGCTTGAAGCTAAAAACAGGTTGATAGTCTTCGCGCTTGAGCAGGACCGTGTTACTAATTCGTGCCGATACCTGGGGAGCGGGTTCAAGTGGTGTTTCGATGGCAACATCGTACACTTTCGAGGTCAGAATGCGCTTTAGGTAATCGTTCGACATGACTCAGCTTTTAATAACAACCGGTTTTGCCACCAAGGCCAGCCGCAGGCCCCTGCCTGAGACCGCTCACCGGAAAAGAAAAACAGAATACCATAGGCGGATGCCCTAACTGGCGTCCATTATTCCCTACAAAACCCGTCCACTTTACTTATGCAAGCCTGGATCTCTGATCTTATTTCGTGGCTCTTGGCCGCCCTCTCTCTGCCCGAAGTGGGCTTGAGCGCCATTTTCATCATCAGCCTGGTCTCGGCTACCCTGCTCCCCCTGGGTTCGGAACCCGCCGTATTCGCCTATATCAATCTGGCTCCACATATGTTCTGGCCCGCCGTGCTGGTTGCCACTGTGGGTAATACGGCAGGTGGGGCCATCAGCTATGCCATGGGTCTGGGCGCCGAGAAAGCCTACGAAGCCTGGCGCGAGAAGCACCCGCAACACACAGAAGACGGCGCAACTCCCAAGAACAAGGCAGCAGGCCGCTGGCACGAGCTGGGGCAGCGCTGGCTGACCCGCATGGGACCGCCCGCCCTGCTCTTGTCCTGGCTACCCGTGGTAGGCGACCCCCTGTGTGCCGTAGCCGGTTGGCTACGCCTGCCATTTTGGCCCAGCGTGTTTTACATGGCGGTGGGAAAACTGGCGCGCTATATCACCATGACCGCTGGTCTGCTGTGGATTTTCCCCAAATTGGGTTGGTAATTTGCAGCAAACTGGCCGCAAACGCCCCCTTAACCCTGACTTGGCCCTGTAGTAAGGGGGCAGCCCGGCTACGATTCGTATACACTTGTCTTTTGCCTATCTGCTCCTCGCTGAGCCGCCCTTGACGGGCCTTGCCAACTATCGCCATGAACGCCCCCATTGCAAGCAAGCACCTGGCTGCCCAGGCACGCAACAACGACACGCCGCGCCTGCGTGAAATCCCCTACAACTACACTTCGTACTCAGACCGGGAAATTATCCTGCGACTGCTGGGTGAAGAGGCCTGGGAAAAGCTGTCCGAGCTACGCTCCGAACGCCGCACCGGCCGCTCCGCACGCATGTTGTTTGAAGTGCTGGGTGATATCTGGGTCGTCAAGCGCAACCCCTATCTGCAGGACGATCTGCTGGACAATCCCAAGCGCCAGCATCAACTGATCGAGGCCCTGAACCATCGCTTGAACGAGATTGACCAGCGCCGCGACAGCGCCGTGCCCGATCGCGATGCCAAGGTTCTGCGCCTGTTGCACGCTGCTCGGGGTGCAGTAGCCGCGTTTGAACAAGAATTTACCGATACCCGCGAGTTGCGTCAGAAAATTGTGCGCTCCCTGTCGCGCCTGACCGCCAAGGACAACATCAAGTTTGATGGCCTGTCGCGCGTCTCGCACGTGACAGACGCCACCGACTGGCGTGTGGAATATCCCTTTGTCGTGCTCACCCCCGATCACGAAAACGAGATGGCCGCACTGGTGCGCGCCTGTATCGAACTGAAGCTGACCATCATCCCGCGTGGGGGTGGTACCGGTTACACCGGCGGTGCCATTCCACTTAGCTGGCGCTCGGTTGTCATCAACACCGAAAAGCTGGATGCCATTGGCAAGCCTGAACAAACCACGTTGCCCGGCATGTCCGAGCCCGTCACCACCATTCTGACGGGTGCTGGCGTAGTGACTCGTCGTGTGGCTGACGCTGCCGAAGCCGCCGGTGCCGTGTTTGCGGTAGACCCGACCTCGGCCGATGCCTCCTGTGTGGGCGGCAATATCGCCATGAACGCAGGCGGCAAGAAAGCCGTGCTGTGGGGTACTGCACTGGATAACCTCGCCTGGTGGCGCATGGTCGATGCCCAGGGCAACTGGCTGGAAGTGACCCGTCTTGAACACAATATGGGCAAGATCCACGACGTGGAAATGGCCCACTTTGAAGTAAAATGGTTTGATGGCCGTTACGCTCCCGGCGCGCAGTTGCTGCGCAGCGAAACCCTGCACATTGAGGGGCGGCGCTTTCGCAAGGAAGGCCTGGGTAAAGACGTTACCGACAAATTCCTGGCAGGTTTACCCGGTATTCAGAAAGAAGGCTGTGATGGCCTGATCACGCAGGCCCGCTGGGTGCTGCACCGCATGCCGGCGCATACACGCACCGTCTGTATGGAATTTTTCGGCCAGGCCAAACAGGCCGTGCCCTCCATTGTGGAAGTCATTGACTACCTGAACGGCGAAGGCAAGCGCATCGGCGCCATTCTGGCCGGTCTGGAACACCTGGACGAACGCTATCTGCGTGCGGTGGGCTATGCCACCAAGAGCAAGCGCGACGGCCTGCCCAAGATGGTCCTGATTGGCGACATCGTGGGCGACGATCCCGATGCCGTGGCCACAGCTGCCTCTGAAGTGGTGCGTCTGGCCAATGGCCGCTCCGGTGAAGGTTTTGTAGCCGTCAGCGCTGAAGCCCGCAAGAAGTTCTGGGCCGACCGCTCCCGCACCGCCGCCATTGCCCGTCACACCAACGCCTTCAAGATCAACGAAGACGTGGTGATCCCCCTGCGCCGCATGGGTGAGTACACCGAAGAAATCGAACGTATCAATATTGAACTGTCTACGGACAACAAGCTGCGCTTGACCCGTGAACTGGAAGACTTCCTGCAAGGCGATCTGCCCGTAGGCAAGATCGAAGATCACAACGACGCCGAGCACACACGCGAAGAGATTCTGGACGAGCGCCGTCACGACGCCCTGCAGATCGTGCGCGATGTGCGCCAGCGCTGGCAGTGGCTGCAGGACAATCTGGACAAGCCGCTGAAAGACTCGCAAGCTGATCTGGCCGAGATTGGTGTGCCGCTGGATAGCGCCGCGATCGAGGCCCGTCTGCAAGAAGACCCGAACACCTCGATTTTCCAGCTGCTGCAAGATCACACGATCCGCACCTCCTGGAAGAGCGAGATCCGCGAAAACCTGGAACATATTTTCCCCGGCGCCGACTGCGCAGCCGTGCTGACCGAACTGCAAGCCATTCATGACCGTGTGCTGAAAAGCCGTGTGTTTGTGGCGCTGCACATGCACGCCGGTGACGGTAACGTACACACCAACATCCCCGTGAACTCGGACGACTACGGCATGCTGCAACAAGCCAATGTCACCGTAGCCCGCATCATGCAAATCGCGCGCGGTCTGGACGGCGTGATTTCCGGTGAGCACGGTATTGGCCTGACCAAGTACGAGTTCCTGACGCAGGAGGAGCTGGATCCCTTCCAGAACTACAAGCGCGAAGTGGACCCGAACAACCACTTCAACGCTGGCAAGCTGATGCCCGGTGCGGACTTGAGCCGCGCCTGGACCCCCAGCTTCAACCTGCTGGGCCACGAATCGCTGATCATGCAACGCAGCGAAATCGGCTCCATCTCCCATGCCATCAAGGATTGCTTGCGTTGCGGCAAGTGCAAACCGGTCTGTGCCACCCACGTGCCACGCGCCAACCTGCTGTACTCGCCCCGCAACAAGATCCTGGCCACCTCCCTGCTGATCGAAGCCTTCCTGTACGAAGAGCAAACACGTCGCGGGATCAGCCTGAAGCATTGGGAAGAGTTTGAAGACGTAGGCGACCACTGCACCTTGTGCCACAAGTGCTACAACCCCTGTCCGGTGGACATCGACTTTGGCGATGTGTCCATGGAAATGCGCTCCTTACTGAACCGCATGGGCAAGAAGTCCTTCAATCCGGGCTCGGCTGCGGCCATGTTCTTCCTGAACGCCAAGGACCCGCGCGTCATCAAGGCCACTCGTACCGCCATGATTGAAGTGGGCTATAAGGCCCAGCGTGCGGTGCACAATCTGCTGGCTGTCCCTGCTCGCAAACAGGTCAGCGCTCCCCCTGCCACCATCGGCAAGGCACCAATCCGCGAACAGGTCATCCACTTCATCAACCGCAAGATGCCCGGCGGCCTGCCCAAGCAGACTGCCCGTAAATTGCTGGATATCGAGAACTCGGATTACGTACCTATCATCCGTAACCCTGAAGCCACCTCCGTGGATTCGGAAGCCGTGTTCTACTTCCCCGGCTGTGGTTCGGAGCGTCTGTTCTCGCAAGTGGGTCTGGCTACTCAAGCCATGCTCTGGCATGTCGGCGTGCAGACGGTTCTGCCTCCTGGCTACCTGTGCTGTGGCTACCCACAGCGCGGCAGCGGTCAAAGCGACAAGGCCGAGAAAATCATTACCGATAATCGCGTGCTGTTCCACCGCATGGCCACCACCTTGAACTACCTGGATATCAAAACCGTGGTGGTCAGCTGTGGTACCTGTTACGACCAGTTGGCAGGCTATGAATTCGACAAGATCTTCCCTGGCTGCCGCCTGATCGACATCCACGAATACCTGCTGGAAAAAGGCTTGAAGCTGGAAGACGTGCAAGGCGTGCGCTACATGTACCACGACCCTTGCCACAGCCCCATGAAGCTGCAAGACCCCATGAAAACGGTCAAATCCCTGGTGGGCGACAGCACCATCAAGGCAGACCGCTGCTGTGGCGAGTCGGGCACGCTGGCGGTGTCGCGTCCGGATATTTCCACGCAAATCCGTTTCCGCAAGCACGAAGAACTGCAAAAGAACCAGGACACCGTCCGTGCCGATGGTTTCCAGGGCGAAGTCAAAGTGCTGACCTCCTGTCCGTCCTGCCTGCAAGGTTTGTCCCGCTACGAGGACGAAACCAAGATGGATGCGGATTACATCGTGGTGGAAATGGCCAAGCACATGCTGGGCGAGAACTGGATGGCGGACTACGTACGCCGTGCCAACGACGGTGGTATTGAGCGCGTTCTGGTGTAAACCATACGCATCACTCCCCCTGAACAGGCCGGCTTTATGTCGGCCTGTTTTGTAAGGGGTGAGCAAGTATCTTTTACCGCTGGACTGCTCCAGGATAAAAATGCCCCTTGGTGGGGAGAAAGCTCAGCGTGATCGCTATTCATCGCCAGGCCCTCCCCCAGAAGCGCCACTCGGATAGCAATAAAGCAAAGGGGCTGCGCGGAGATTTTTCTGCGGAGCAGCCCAAGGAAACTCCCTTAGGGACGAATGAAGTCCCAACCGCAGTATGGAAGCTTTTTCAGAATAGGTGTCTTTATGTCTGTTGATGATCCATTGCTAAACAGCCTGCAGGCCCTGCTCCGCAGCGAACGCACTGCGTCTTTGGGCACACTCAGCAATCAGGGCTTGCCGGTGGTCTCTCGCGTCCCTTTTGCGATCTGCCCCGAACAAGCCAGCATCATCATCCACATCAGCGAAATGGCGGCTCACACCCGTTATTTGCTGCAACGTCCCGATGCCAGCCTGATGGTCAGCCAAAGCGAGCATGGCCAGGATGCTGTCCATGACTTGCCCCGCGTCACCTTCCAAATGAAGGCCCGCAAACTGGAGCGCGAGCAGCCCGACTGGGAACAGGCCAAAGGAGCCTATACCGCCCGTTTTCCCGATATGGAATTTCTAAGCAGCTTTACGGACTTTCATTTCTTCGCTCTGGATCTGGTCAGGGTGCGCCATATTGCCGGGTTTGCGGCGGCACGAACCTTGAAACCTGAGCTAGTGCGTGCCTTGCTGGCAGAGCCTGTGGCCGGTTGAAGTCCCCGAGTTCGCAATCGCAGCAAGCCTTGGAAGCGCTGGATCTGTGCTCCAGCCTTCACCACGTCAAAGCACCTTAATACAACGACAAACAGGTAAGCCTTCGCCCCTTACAAGCCCCGGCCTGCACCCAAAATGTTGCAGACCCTGCAACAAAGTCGTCACCAACTGATTTCCAGACAAAGAAAACAGATCACTCATTAAACGCCTTTCTGACCAGAGAAATCGCCACTCCTTCTCCTTGCCCTTCCGGTGCACTCGTCCGTTTTCGTGTGTTTCAAACGCCAAGCATGACAAAACGTAAATTTGGCCGCTATAAGATTCAACAGCTACGACGTTAAATGGCACGCAAGGACTCGACAACACGACCTCGCAACACGTTGCCGCCACACAGAGAAAATCACCCAGGAGAGGGAGAGATGTCGAACAAGAAACGCAGCACCTATGTGCTGGTGCAGATGGCCTTGCTGAGCCTGACTTTACCTGGCCTTGCCCATGCGCAAGCAGACAGCTCATTGGAGCAATGGCGTACTAAAGAATACAAACGCCAGCCTGGCCTGGACATGATCAATGCGGCCAAAGCCTACTCGCTGGGCTTTACGGGCAAGGGCGTGACGGTCGGCTATCTGGACTCGGGAATTGAAGCCAAACACCCGGAGTTTGCGGGTGCCATTGCGGGCGGCTTTGACTTCAACACGGATACCCCCTATGCCAACGGCCAAGGCATAGACGCCGATCCTCCAGCAGGTCATGGCAGCCACGTTGCGGGCATTATTGGCGCACGTCGCGACGGCAAAGGCATGCACGGTGTCGCCTTCAACAGTCAGCTCTTTGCGGTCGCCTACGATGCGAGAGAAGACGATGATGATGACATGCTTGGCAACGATCCTTATGAACCGGACCCACGCGAACAAGCCGCCGCATTTGACCGCGTTGCCTCCCGAGGCTGGAACTATCTGGCACAGTTCAAACTGCCCATCATCAACAGCAGCCTGGGCGTCAATGGTTGCAACGATGCCAGTTCCCCACCACCTTGCAATGTCTTGGACTATGGCTCGCCTGAAGGCGTACTGGATTGGCAGCCACTGGCGATCGAGGCTTTCCATAACAGCGTAGACGCAGGCTCCCTGATGGTCTTTGCCACCGGCAATGAATCACAGGACCACCCTGACCTGCTGGCAGGCTCCCCCTACTGGTTTCCTGAACTGAAAGATAACTGGCTGGCCGTGACGGCTCTGGGCGAGGATGGATCTTTAGCCTCCTATGCGAACAAGTGCGGCGTAGCAGCCGAGTGGTGTCTGGCCGCCCCCGGTGGTGACGACAATCCAGGGATTAATTCGGTCCAATCCTCTGGCGGCTATGTCGCCTTTAGCGGCACCTCCATGGCCTCACCGCACGTCGCGGGCGGTGCTGCGCTAGTGAAGGAAGCCTTCCCCTACTTCACGGCGTATCACCTGCAGCAGACCTTGCTGACCACCGCCACTGACCTGGGCGACCCCAGCGTTTTTGGCTGGGGCCTGATGAATATAGGCAAGGCCGTACAAGGACCCGGGCAATTCACCCGCCTGTTCGATGTAGACACGCTAGGCTACAACTCCACCTTTGCCAATGACATCAGTGGCACTGGCGGCCTGCATAAGCGCGGTTCCGGCTCCCTGGAGCTGACGGGCAATAACAGCTATACCGGCGACACCACCGTCAGCGGCGGTCGTCTGGCCGTCAATGGCACCTTGGCTTCTGCGGTCACAGTGGAACGCGAAGGCACCTTGGGGGGTGCCGGTACAGTCGCTCAAGTCGATAACTACGGCACCCTGGCTCCAGGTAATTCGGTTGGCACCTTGACCGTCAGCGGTGACTACACCGCCCATGCCGGTTCGGTGCATGAGCTGGAAGTTGGCCCTGCAGGTGCCACCGATCGTTTAGTAGTAGGTGGTGCCGCCCATATCGACGGCACGCTGAAACTGGCCGGCGGCCCTTTTCGCCAGAACGTAGCCTATTCCTTTCTGGATGCGGCCAATGGTGTGACTGGTCAATACAGTCACATCACTTATGACATGGCTTTCCTGTCGCCCACACTGCTTTATGGCCCCAGCCTGTCCTTGCTGATCAAGCGCAATGACACGCCGTTTGCCACCTTTGCCAATACGGGGAACCAGAAAGCCGTGGCCAACGCGCTGGATACCGGCTCGGATCAACCGCCAGCCGCGATGGCTGAACTGTATGACACGGTGCTCAATGCCCAGTCTGGCAGTGTGGCAGGCTATATGGAACAGCTACAAGGTCAGATCCATGCAGGAACTACTTCGGCTCTGCTGAGCAACAGCGACCTGCTGCCCCGCACCCTGGGTAAACAAGCCTCAGGCGCACGTAATACAAACGGCAAAGACACCGTCTTGTGGGCCGAAGTGATTCACCAACAACGCGATCTGGACGGTGACGACAACAGCCAGGATGTTCGTCATAAGGTGGGCGGCCTGTTCCTGGGTGGCGATACCGCCATCGGCGAACAAGGCTGGCGCATGGGTGCCTCTCTGGGCTACCTGGAAAACCGCATCAAGCTGGATGACCGCCGTCAGACCTCACGCAGCAACAGCTACAGCGCCGCCCTGTACGGAACGCGAGCTTGGGAAATGGGTTCGGGTAGTCTGAATCTACTGGCAGGTGGTGCTTACACCCGCCATAGCCTGGACAGCGAACGCTCGATTTCGATTCACCAAAGTGAAACGCTGAAGGCTGATTACAAAGCGCACAGCATCCAGGCCTTTGCCCAACTGGGTTACCGCGTGCCCGTCAGCCCCCACTCCAGCGTAGAACCATACGCCAGCGTGAACTGGCACCAGTTGCGTCACGGCTCCTTTAGCGAATCGGGTGGTCAGGCAGCTTTGCGCGGAGACTCACAACGCCAGAACCTGAGCACCGTGACGCTGGGTCTGCGTGGCACCACGGAACTGGATCTGTCCAAAACCACGCTGTCCTTGAGTGCCGGTTTAGGCTGGCGTCATGTCCTGGGCGACACCACCCCCGAACGTGAACTGGCCTTTGCCGCACTGCCCGGCAGCAACTTCCGCATCAGCGGCGCGCCTATCGCCAAAAATGCTGCTGTCGCCGAATTGGGCGCTGAACTGAAAGCCGGCAAAAGCACCTCCTTTGGCTTGAACTACCAGGGTCAGTTTGGTCGTAATCAGGACCATGCTGGCTCGCTATTCATGAAGGTGCGCTTCTGATTTAAGGCCCCGAGGCGGGGTTGGCGTTCCGCCGATCCCGCGGCAGGCATAACAGACGGCCATCAAGAATCCCTGCGATGCGCGTGCATGGCAGGGGCCCCACAAGAACACGATCTCGACAATACAGCAGCCCATAACTGCCGGATTAAACGGCTATGCCGTTAAATTAAAAATGCCTTGAGGACCTCCAAGGCAGGTTTTCACAACGAGTGGCCACCCTCCTTAGAAAATCCAAGTAGATAAGACATGTCGAACAAGAAACGCAACACCTCTATGCTGGTGCAGATGGCTTTGTTAAGCCTGACTTTACCTGGCATCGTCCATGCCGATTCTGAGAGCTCACTGGAGCAATGGCGCACCAAAGAATATAAGCGTCAACCCGGCCTGGACATGATCAATGCAGCCAAAGCCTATTCGCTGGGCTTTACCGGCAAAGGCGTCACGGTCGGTTATCTGGACTCGGGCATTCAGGCAGATCACCCTGAGTTTGCCGGCGCCATTGCTGGGGGCTTTGACTTTGCCAACAATACCCCCTACGCCAATGGCCAAGGAGTCGATACTCAGCCCCCTGCCGGACACGGGAGCCATGTTGCCGGAATCATCGGTGCGAGACGCGACGAAGCAGGCATGCACGGCGTCGCCTTCAATAGCCAGCTTTTTGCGGTTGCCTACGG
Organism: Alcaligenes sp. 13f; assembly: GCF_020496585.1. Lineage (NCBI taxonomy): Bacteria > Pseudomonadati > Pseudomonadota > Betaproteobacteria > Burkholderiales > Alcaligenaceae > Alcaligenes > Alcaligenes sp. 13f. Next base: position 105,246 of record NZ_JAHKKC010000011.1, on the reverse strand, counting down.
CATCAATACTGATGACGACGATGATGATGGTGGTGACGACGCTACCCCGACTCCAGACGATATAAGGGCCTTTCAAGATCGAATGCTTTCTAATGGCTGGAACTATCTCGCCCAGTTCAAGCTGCCCATTATCAATAGCAGTCTGGGGCTCAATGACTGCTCAAGGTCCTATAACCCACCCTGCCATATTGTGGACTATGGCTCAGCTCAAAGCGCCCTAGAGGCTCAACCTCTGATCATTGAGTCCTTCAAGAACAGTGCGCAGGCTGGCTCCCTGATGGTACTTGCTACCGGCAATGAGTCTCAAGACCACCCTGATTTTCTGGCCGGCTCTCCTTACTGGTTTCCCGAACTGAAAGACAACTGGCTGGCCGTGACGGCAGTCGGGGAAGATGGTTCCTTGGCCGTCTACGCCAATAAATGTGGTGTTGCCGCCGAGTGGTGTTTGACCGCGCCAGGGGGGCAGTGGGCCCCTGGCATTAACTCCGTCAACTCGGATGGAGGCTATATTTATAAAAGTGGCACCTCCATGGCCTCCCCGCACGTCGCGGGCGGTGCGGCGCTGGTGAAGGAAGCGTTCCCCTACTTCACCGCCTATCATCTGCAACAAACCCTGCTGACCACCGCCACCCCTCTGGGAGACCCCAGCATTTACGGCTGGGGTCTGATGAATGTGGGCAAGGCCGTGCAAGGGCCAGCACAATTTACTCGTCTGTTCGACGTCGATACGCTGGGCTACCACTCCACCTTCGCCAATGACATCAGTGGCACGGGTGGGCTGCACAAGCGCGGTTCCGGCTCCCTGGAGCTGACGGGCAATAACAGCTATACCGGTGACACCACCATCAGCGGCGGTCGTCTGGCCGTCAATGGCACGCTGGCTTCTGCAGTCACAGTGGAACGCGAAGGCACCTTGGGTGGTTCCGGTACAGTCGCTCAAGTCGATAACTACGGCACCCTGGCTCCAGGTAATTCTGTTGGCACTCTGACCGTCAGCGGCGACTACACCGCCCATGCCGGTTCGGTGCATGAGCTGGAAGTTGGCCCTGCAGGTGCCACCGATCGTTTAGTAGTAGGCGGTGCAGCCCATATCGACGGCACACTGAAACTGGCCGGCGGCCCTTTTCGCCAGAACGTGGCTTATTCCTTCCTGGATGCGGCCAATGGCGTGAGCGGGCAATACAGCAGCGTCGCTTATGACATGGCCTTCTTGTCACCCACACTGCTTTACGGCTCCAGTCTGTCCGTGATGGTCGAACGCAATGACATCCCCTTTGCCGCTTTTGCTCATACAGGCAATCAGAAATCTGTCGCACAGGCCTTGGATGCCGGCTCAACGCAGCCTCCTGCGGCTATGGCTGAACTGTATGACACGGTACTCAATGCCCAATCCGGTAGCGTGGCAGGCTATATGGAACAGCTACAAGGCCAGATCCATGCAGGTACGACTTCCGCCTTGCTAAGCAACGGAGATCTGTTGCCCCGTGCTTTGGGCAAACAGGCTTCAAGTGCGCGTAATACCGTAGGCAAAGAGGCAGTGCTCTGGGCTGAAGTGATCCATCAACAGCGCGATCTGGACGGTGACGACAACAGCCAGGATGTTCGTCATAAAGTGGGCGGTCTGTTCCTGGGTGGCGATACGGCTATCGGCGAACAAGGCTGGCGCATGGGGGCCTCCTTGGGCTATCTGGAAAACCGTATCAAGCTGGATGATCGTCGCCAGACCTCACGCAGCAACAGCTACAGCGCGGCCCTGTATGGAACACAAGCTTGGGAAATGGGTTCGGGTAGTCTGAACCTGCTGGCAGGTGGTGCTTACACCCGCCACAGCCTGGACAGCGAACGCTCGATTTCGATTCACCAAAGCGAAACACTGAAGGCTGATTACAAAGCGCACAGCATCCATGCCTTTGCCCAACTGGGCTACCGCATGCCGGTCAGCCCACGCTCCAGCGTGGAACCCTATGCCAGCGTGAACTGGCATCAACTGCGTCACGGCTCCTTTAGTGAATCGGGCGGTCAAGCCGCCTTGCGTGGCGACTCGCAGCGCCAGAACCTGAGCACTGTCACGCTGGGTCTGCGCGGCACCACGGAACTGGACTTGTCCAAAACCACGCTGTCCTTGAGCGCCGGTTTAGGCTGGCGTCATGCCCTGGGCGACACCACACCCGAACGTGAACTGGCCTTTGCCGCCCTGCCCGGCAGCAACTTCCGTATCAGCGGTGCTCCTATTGCCAAGAATGCCGCTGTTGCCGAGCTGGGCGCAGAGCTCAAAGCAGGCAAGAGCACTTCTTTTGGTCTGAACTATCAGGGGCAGTTTGGCCGCAATCAGGATCATGCTGGCTCCCTGTTCATGAAGGTCCGTTTCTAAGCAACACAACAAAGCGCGGAGCTGGCCGTGCGCCAGCCCCGCTCTCAAGCAGACAGACATGAAAAATCCCTGCGATGCTCCGGGCATGGCAGGGATTCAGGCTACAAAGCCAAACCGGCAATACGCCGGTCCTGGCAATTAGCGGTCAGATTCGTTAAAGCTACAGACGGTGTAAACCGACAAGCCGGAATCTGTCACGGCCTTGGATCCACCCAGTTCAGGCAGATCAATAATCGCGGCAGCTTCCACCACGTTGGCACCCAGGCGCTGCAGCAAACGAGCCGCCGCCAGCAAGGTGCCGCCGGTCGCGATCAGGTCGTCAATCAGCAGGACGCGCTGACCAGGACGCACGGAGTCCGTGTGCATCTCGACGCTGGCATTGCCATATTCCAGGGAATACTCTTCGGCCACGGTATTGAAAGGCAGCTTGCCTTTCTTGCGCACAGGCACAAAACCCAAGTTCAGCTCGTAAGCCAGAACCGAGCCCACAATAAAGCCACGCGCATCCACACCCGCCACCAGATCCAGCTTTTGTCCCATGTAACGGTAGACAAAAAGGTCAATCAGAACGCGGAAGGAGCGCGGGTCCTGCAAGACGGTGGTGATATCGCGGAAAGTCACCCCTGGCTTGGGCCAGTCCGGCACATTGCGAATGATTTGACGGATGTACTGGGTGGGATCAATTTGCATGTCAAAGCTTCTACAACAAAAAATCCGGGCGCGAAGGGCGCACTTGGATACGTTGCAAGTGTACACAATTGGGCAGCAGCAACAAGGGCTCGCCCGGCTTGTGCTCGTAAGTTGTACTAATACGACGCGATTGAGCAAAAATCCCTGCAGACTTGACCCGCAGCGTCCTTTTAGTTTGGTTCTAAAGCATTTATTTCCAGGCTTGATTTGCCCTGCAAGCGCCCCGCTTCAAACTGGTAAACGCGATCGACCAAAGGCAGCAAACGGGTATCGTGGGTTGCCATAATCACGGTTTTTCCTTGCGCTGCAGCCAGAATATCCCGCATCAAGGCCTGGCTGGTCGGGCCATCCAGACTGGCCGTAGGCTCGTCCAGAAACCAGATATGGGCAGGCGACAACAGCACACGTGCCAGACACAGGCGGCGCTGCTGCCCCAGGGACAATTGCTGCCCGCCCTCGCCCAGCCAGGTATCCAGCCCTTGGGGCAAATCACGTACCACACTGTCCAGTTGGGCGTCGTGAAGCACCTGCCAGATTTGTTGCTCTGAAGCTGTCGGTTCTGCCAGCAAAAGGTTATCTCGCACCGAACCCAGAAACAGCGGCGAGTCCTGTGCCAGCAAGGCGCAATGATCAAACCAACTGGTGCGGCTCCAATGCTGGGCTGCTTTACCCTCAACCAGATACTGCTTTCCCGAAACAGGCAACAAGCGCATCAGCACACCCAGCAAGGTGGACTTGCCGGAACCACTGGGGCCAAAAATAGCAATGTGCTCGCCAGCTTGGACTTGCAGCGACAACTGCTCCAATACAGGCTGTGAACCGTAGGCAAAATTCAGATCTGTGATTTCGAGGGAGGCCGGCTTGTCCAACGCAATCGCCTGCCCTTGCGCCTGATCGGTTTCCTCGGGCTCGTCCAGAATGGTCAGCAAACGATTGCTGGCTGCCTGAACCTCTCCCAAGCGGGACGCACCGCGCATCATGGGTGCCATGATCTCGAACAAGCCCAGCAAAGCCAGCACCAGCCCCACCCACAAGGGGCCGCTCATGGCTTGCAGATTGACTTGTTGCGCTCCAACCAGCAGACAGGTCATCAAGGCCACGCCCATCAAGACCTGCTGGGAAAACTGCCCGACAATGCCCCAGCCATTACTACGCAAACGGGCTTGCCCCAGTTCCAGGCCCAGCTTGTCCACTTGTTCCTGCACGGCATCCGCAGCGGCAAACACCTGAATATCAGCATAGGCGCGGATGGCCTGATGCACCAGAACACGCTGGCGGTTTTCCAGTTGATGGACTTGCTGGGCTGCACGGCTGGCGCCACGGGCGCAAATATACGGAATCAAACAAGCGGCAATCAGCAAACAAGCCAGAATCAGCCAGGCCCACCAGGACAGCCAGGTGTGCAGCACAGCGCTAAACACCAGACCAGCCACCACAGCCGTAGTCAGCGGCACCAAAATCAGCAAAAGCACCAGATCCAGCACAGCCACGTCAGAGGTCAGACTGGAAGCCAGCTCCCCATCTCGAAACTGGGCCAAGCGAGACTGACTGAATCGGCTCAAGCGTCCGAAAACCAGGCTGCGAATGCGTACTTGCAAATCCAGCGTCAGGGCATGACCGACGACGCGCTCCAGATACCGGGAGGCGATACGCCAAAAAGACAGGCCGCGAATCATGGCCGAAGGGCCAAACAGATTGAATACGATGCCCAACGTAGCCAGAAAAGCGCTGCTTAGAAACCAACCAGCTACACCCAGCAGACCAACACCGGCCGCCACCGTGCTGATCGCCAGCAGAACCGTAAACAATACGGCCCCGCGTCGGGCGCGCAGGCTGGAACCTAAGAGACGAAACCACGCTTTCATGCCGTCAGGACTCCTTGGGCAATGTGCAGTTGGTTCGAGCACATGGCCGCCAGTTGCTGGTCATGCGTGGCCACGACCAGACAGCGTCCCTGACAGAAGCGCAGAATATTGCGCATGACACGATCCCGGGTCGCCGCATCCAGGCGGGAGCTGGGTTCGTCCAGCAAAACCACATGCGGGTCTGTCAAAAACAGGCGGGCCAGTGCCAAGCGCTGAATCTGACCACCGGAAAGGCCAAAACCACCCTCGCCCAGCGCCGTTTGCAAACCATCGGGCAGGGTCCGTACAAATTCGGCTGCACAGGCTTGTTCCAAGGCTTGCCACAGCTGTTCATCACTGGCTTGTGGGGCCGCCAGACGCAAGCCATCGGCAATGGTCCCCATGGATAAAAAGGCCTGCTGGGAAATCAGTACGACGCCATCATGGCGCGTCAGCAAGCGCCCGGCAGTATCGCTATTGCGCAGTAAAATTTCACCCTGCGCCAAGGGGCGCAAACCAATCAGACTTTCCAGCAGACTGGTCTTGCCGGAGCCGCTGGCCCCCAGCAAGGCGTAAGACTGATCTATATAAAGTTGCAGGCCGGGCACTTCCAGCAAGGTCCCCTGCCCGCCCAACTGCGGCAAATGCAGATGACGCAAGACCAGTACCGGCAAGTTGGGAAAAACCGCTTCATTGTCGGCGCTGGTGGGAGCCGCAGGAATCAAATCCTGGCCCAAGTTTGCCCACAGCCTGTCGACTTCTACCGCAGCCGCACGCGCCGCTGCCCGATCATGATAATTAGCGGCCAATTGGCGCAAGGGCTGGTAGGCCTCCGGAGCCAGGAGCAAACAGAACAAGCCTTGTTGCAGGCTAATGCCCGAGAAGGACTCGCCCAGATAGCCCAGGTAACCCAAGCCAATGTAGACGGCTATCCCGGCCACACCCAATGCCGCGAAGAACTCCAGCACAGCCGACGATAAAAACGCGATTCGCAGCACTTTCATGGTACGTGTGCGCAGCTCCTGACTGGCCAATTCCACACGCTGCAACTCGTCCTGCCCACGCCCCATCAAGCTAAGAGTAAAAATGCCGCGCAGCCGGTCGGCGAAAAAACCGGACAGTCGCAGCGTTGTTTGTTGTTGTTCACGGCTGGCCGCTTCCGCCCCCCAGCCCACCAAGGCCATGAACAGGGGAATCAGGGGCGTGCTCAACAAAAGAATCAAGGACACAATGCCATCCACCGGCAACACTGCCAGCACTAGTGCCAAAGGCACCAGGGCCGCCGCTGCCATGCAAGGAATGTAACGCGTCACAAAACCATCCAGGGCTTCAATTTGCGTGATCAAGCTGGTGGACAGTTCGCCGCTATTGCTGCCCCGCAAACGCGGCATCGTACTGCGGAACAGTCGGGCAAACAGCTCGGAGCGCAGCCCTTGTTTCAGATGTTCTGAAACCTTTTGCGCACGGCGCTCGCCAAAAGCAGAAATGGCGGCACGCAGCAACAAAAGTGCGGCCACCATCAGGATAGAGAAAAGCTGCCCTGTCCAGGGCAAGCCATCGACCACAATTGCCTGCACAATCTTTGCCAGCAACCAGGCCTGAGGAATCAGTAAAGCGCCGGCCAGCACAGGGGCCAGCATGGAAGCCCGCAAAGCCGTGCGGGCGCGGCTGGAAAATTGCCCCAGCCATTGTTGCGCCGTTGGACTTTGCGGTGTCAATCAGACCTCGATATCTGCTTTAGCCTTGGAGGCGGCTGCGCTCTGCAAAGCCGTGTTTTCACGCAGCTCGAACCACATCGCATTCAGGATGGAGAATGCGCAGGCCAGACCCAAACCTAGAACCCAAGAGAAGTACCACATATGCGCTGGCCTCCTTAGTAAGAATGAGAAGAATCTTTCATGCTGGCAACCGACACCTTGCCACGCATTACGCTATACACCCAGGAGGTATAGAGCACGATGATGGGCAGGAACACCAGTGTCACCAGCAGCATGATCCACAAGGTCAGATGACTGGCAGAGGCATCAAACAGGGTCAGGCTGGAACCGGGGTTCAAGGACGAAGGCAGCAGGAATGGGAAGACGGCAAAACCAAAAGTCAGGATGATGCCAGCCAGTGCCAAGGACGAGAACAGCAGAGCCAACAAGCCGCGACCACGACCAGCCAGCAAGGCACCGAACAGCAAGCCCGCAAAACCGACAATGGGGGCTGCCCACAAGGCAGGCCAGGTACGATAGTTAGCCAACCAGGCACCTTCAACCATATCGACCGTCTTGCCAATCGGGTTGGACATGGCGTGGGCCGCCTCGGGCCAAGGCATGCTATAGCCATTCATGGCACTGATCCACCAGCCGCCGGCAGCAAAAGCCACAATGGACAGCAGGCCCAAAGGCATGGCCCAGGCACGCGCACGACGAGCCACATGATCACTGCCCTTCCAGGCAACAACCACCGCACCTTGGAAAGCCAGCATCAGAACGCTGAGCAAACCACACAGAATGGCAAAGGGCTGGAACAGACCGAAGAAGTTGCCTTGGTACATGGGACGCAGCGTGGTCTCGTCAAAGCCGAAAGGTACGCCCAGCATCACGTTCCCAATAGCCACACCAAACACCAGAGCACAAACCAGACCGGAGGCGGTCCAGATCGCATCCCAGTTACGACGCCAGCGCGACGAGCTGAGCTTGCTGCGGTACTTGATGGCCACCGGGCGAACAATCAAGGCGACCAAAAGCAACATCATGGCCAGGTAAAAGCCCGAGAAAGCCATGGCATACAGCAAAGGCCAGGCCGCAAAGGCCACACCACCGGCCACGATCAACCAAACCTGGTTACCTTCCCAGACCGGGCCAATCACGTTGTACAACGTGCGCCGCTCATCATCAGTGCGAGCAACCAGCGGCAACACCATGGCCACACCCAGGTCGGCCCCGTCCATGATGGCAAATGCCGCCAACAAAACGCCCAGCAGCAACCACCAGATGATGCGCAAGGTGTCGTAATCGAGAAGAATCAAATTTTCCATGATGGTTCCCCCTCCTTAACCGCGCAGCAACGGAGCGTTGCGCGAACCATAAGACAAAGCGGAAGGTGCGGCGGTCTCGCCAGCCTCGTCCGGCCCTTTACGCACCGAGTGCAACATGACCTTGATGCCAATCACCGCCAAGGTGGTATAGAGCAACAGGAAGATGGTCATACTGATCATCAAGTCCACAAAGGACAGACCAGAGGCCGCATAGTAGGTAGGCAAGACACCTTCAATCGCCCAGGGCTGACGTCCGAACTCGGCCACAAACCAGCCACATTCGATCGCAATCCAAGGCAGGGGAATGCTCCAGACCGCTGCTTTAAGCAAGCGCGGGTGACGTTGCAGTCGGTCACGCGATGCCAGCACAAAAGCCACGCCAAAGAACAGGATGAAGTACAGCCCCAGCGCCACCATCACACGGAAGCTCCAGAACAGGGGTGCAACCTGTGGCACCGTATCCCAGGCAGCCTGGGCGATGGTCTCGGTATCGGCTTTGGTAATGTCGTCCGTATAACGCTTGAGCAGCAAGGCATAGCCCAGGTCTTTCCAGTTATTGTCAAAGACGCGGCGGGCCTCGATATTGCTGTCATCAGCGCGCACCAGCTGCAGTGCCTCGTAAGCGCGCAAGCCATTGGCAATACGAATCTTGGCATGTTCGACCAGTTCATTAATGCCCAGCATGGGGGTACTGACTGAGCGTGTACCGATCAAACCCATCACCCATGGAATTTCCACGGCAAAGCGATTTTCACGGGCCTCCTGATCAGGCCAGGCCAAAAGATTGAAACTGGCAGGGGCTTCCTCGGTTTCCCACATGGATTCCATGGCTGCAATCTTCATTTGCTGGTGTTCAGTAGTCAGGTAACCACTTTCATCACCCAGCACCACCACGGACAGGGACGCTGCCAAGCCGAAACTGGCCGCTACCGTCATCGAGCGCTTGGCCAGATCAATATGGCGACCACGCAGCAAGTACCAGGCACTGATGCCCATCACGAACATGGCACCCAGGACATAGCCGGCACTAACGGTATGAACAACTTTGGCTTGCGCAACGGGATTGAGAATGACCTCGGCAAAGTCGGTCATTTCCATACGCATGGTGTGGGGGTTGAAGATGGCACCGACCGGGTTTTGCATCCAGCCGTTAGCGACCAGAATCCATAGGGCCGACAGGTTGGTACCGATGGCAACCAGCCAGGTAACAATCAGGTGTCCCAGCTTGGAGAGGCGATCCCAGCCGAAAAAGAACAGGCCGACAAAGGTTGCTTCCAGGAAAAAAGCCATCAAACCTTCAATGGCGAGCGGCGCGCCGAAAATATCGCCTACATAATGACTGTAATAGGCCCAGTTCATACCGAACTGAAACTCCATCACAATCCCGGTTGCGACACCCAGGGCAAAGTTAATGCCAAAGAGTACGCCCCAGAACTTGGTCATGCGGCGCCAGATGGCCTTGCCCGTCATGACATAGACGCTTTCCATAATGGCCAGCAAAAAAGACAGGCCCAGCGTCAAGGGAACAAATAAAAAGTGGAACATCGCGGTGGAAGCAAATTGCAACCGCGACAAGGTAACGACATCCAGATCAATCATGACGACCCCCAGTTTGATCAGCTTTGCGAATCTTCCCGGCGAACCCCAGCACTTTCTGAACTTTGCTACCTAAACGCATCAGATTTTGCAGGGTTTCGGGCGGTAAGTGATGAACCTCGTCAAACCAACCACAAGCCAACTCGATCAATTCCAGCATTTCGTTAATGCGCTGCTGCCCATATTCCTCTTCGTCATTGACGGGCGCTTCCATTAGGATACTTCGCAATAAGGTCAATGTGGGATCAATCTCGCGCTTACGCTTTTCCTCCACCAAAGTACGGAAAATATCCCATACATCCTTGGGAGATTCAAAGTATTCGCGGCGCTCGCCAATCTTGTGCGTCATGTTGACCAGTCGCCAGGACTGCAACTCGCGCAAGCTCATGCTGACATTGGAGCGGGAGATGCCTAGCGTTTCAGCGATCTCGTCGGCGTGGAGGGCTTCGGGGGCAATGAACAGCAGCGCATAGATCTGGCCCACCGTCCGGTTGACCCCCCAGCGCCCGCCCATCTCCCCAAAGTGCAGAATAAAACGCTCTGCCTGTGGTCCTAGATTCATGGCTTCCTGAATTTTCAGTAATTACTGAAATTACAAAACAAGACGTATCTTAACCCTAAACTATTCGGCTTGCCACTGGTCCAAGGCCATCTGACCTTACAATTTGCCTCCTGCAAATCTACATGCCAAGCAGACACTTCACGTTTACAATTTCGCCATGAATACACCGGCACTTTTAGACCCCGCACATATCCTGTCCTCGGCACAACGCACCTTCGCCATTGAAGTTGACGCGTTACAAGCGCTGGGCGGGCGTCTGGACCAAAGTTTTGTAGAAGCCACCAAACTGCTCGTGCACTGTCAGGGCCGTGTGGTGGTGACCGGCATAGGCAAGTCCGGCCACGTAGCCCGCAAGATCGCGGCTACCTTGGCCTCGACCGGCACTCCCGCTTTTTTCATGCACGCTGCCGAAGCCTTGCACGGCGACCTGGGCATGATTACCAAGCAGGACGTGGTCATTGCCATTTCCTACTCTGGGCAGGCCCAGGAACTGGTCACGGTGCTGACTGTGCTGCGCCGCATGGGTGCCAAACTGATTGCGATCACCGGCAATGCCCAGTCCGAACTGGCCCAAAATGCCGACCTGCATCTGGATGCCCATGTAGAACATGAAGCCTGCCCACTCAACCTGGCTCCCACGGCCAGTACCACAGCCGCCTTGGTATTAGGCGATGCACTGGCCGTTGCCTGCCTGGAAGCACGAGGCTTTAGCCGCGAAGACTTCGCCCGCTCCCACCCCGGTGGTGCGCTGGGCCGTCAACTACTGACGTTTGTGCGCGACATCATGCGCAGCGGCGAACAACTGCCTATCGTCTCCCCCGAGACCCTGATTCCCGATGCCCTGATAGAAATGTCCAGCAAAGGCATGGGCATGACTATTGTCACGGACGCACAAGGCCACCCCGTTGGAATGTTCACCGATGGCGACCTGCGCCGCCTGATTGCTCGTGCCGGCGATATACGCAATCTGCCAGTATCTGAAGGCATGTCGCGCGAACCGCGCAGCATTGCCGCCGAAGCCCTGGCCATTGAAGCAGCCGAGCAAATGGATGCCCTGCGTATCAGCCAAATGCTGGTATTGGACACAAACGGGCTACTATTGGGAGCTCTGCACATGCACGACCTGTTGGCTGCAAAGGTAATCTGATCATGATGAATACGCCCACCATCCCGCTCCATCCCGCTGAAGCTCAAATTCTGGCCAAGCTGCCCGAGAACGTGCGCACCCAATTACGTCAGTTGCGCATGATGGTGTTTGACGTGGACGGCGTGCTGACCGACGGACGCCTGTGGTACAGCGCGAACGGCGAGGAGTTCAAGAGCTTTCACGCTCTGGACGGCCACGGTTTACGCATGCTGGGCGAAAGCGGCATTAATGTCGCCCTGATTACCGGACGCGAAAGCGGCATCGTATCGCGTCGCGCTGCCGAACTGGGCATTCCTTTTGTTTACCAGGGCGTACGCGACAAAATTGCCATCCTGACCCAGCTGGCTCAGGAAAACGGCCTGTCCCTAAGTGAAGTGGGATATATGGGCGACGATCTGATCGACTTGCCCGCCATGCAGCGCGTGGGTTTTTCCGCCAGCGTGCCTGAAGCCCCCTTCTATATCAGTCAAATTGCCAGCTGGGTAGCCACACAGCCCGCCGGCCACGGCGCAGTGCGCGAATGCTGTGATGCCATTCTGGCCTCCCAGGGTCGCCTTGCGCCCTTTATTACAGGTGGTCCTTTGAAGACCACGGGAGTCATCCAGTAATCATGCGTGACCGTCTACCCACCGTCATTTCCCTGTTGTTGCTGACCTTGCTGGTGCTGGCAACGCTGTGGGCGGTCGATTACACCCAAAGCTCGGTCGCCATTGACCCGCCGCGCCGCATTACCCACGAACCCGACTCCTGGGCGCGCGACTTCACCATGATCAGCTCCGACCAAACCGGGATGGCCATCAGCCGCCTGGATGGCAAGATTGCCTATCACTACCCGGATGACGACTCGCACGACATTACGGCCCCGCGCGCGGTCAGCAACCGGGCCGATTCGCCCCTGACCATTGCTACTTCCGACACGGCACATATGAATGCAGGCGGGGACACCATCACCATGAAAGGCAATGCCCATATTCACCGCCAGGCCACACCTGATGACGAGGCGATGGACGTGCGCAGCGAAGTGCTGATCATCCTGCCCGAAGAGGACGTGGTGTACACCAACGAACCGGCCCTGGTCGTCAACGGCCAATCCACCATGCGCGGTACCGGGATGCGTTACGATAATCGCGTTCGCCAATTGAACGTCATGTCGGAATCCGACGTTAAAATCTCTGGCCAACAAACACAAAAAGCGCGTTCTTCCAATAGCTCTAAGGATTCCCCTCCATGACCACGCCTGACAGCGCCCGCCTGGGCCACAAGCCCAAGCTCTCTCTTAGCCTTTTGCGTGGTGCCCTGGCCCTGTGCCTGAGCACTGCCAGCCTGGCTTTGCTGCCTACGGCCCCTGCTCTGGCCCAAGCGGCTGCCTCTGCTGCCGCCGAACCGGACACCTCCGTGCTGTCCGATACCCTGACTTACGACGATATTGCCAAGCAGACCATTTACAAAGGCAACATCATCCTGACCCGTGGCGCCATGACCTTGATGGCTGACCAATTGGCCATCGAGCAGGACGCGGAAGGTTTCCAGCACGGCACGGCCACGGTCAGCGAGCGCGCCCGCGTGACGATTCGTCAGGAAGATCCGGCCAAGTTTGAACTGATGGTCGCCGAAGGTGTCCGAGCTATTTACAACGGCAAAACCGAAGAGGTCGAGCTGATTGGCAAGGCAGTCGTCAATCGTTATGTTTGCGGCAAGCTGCAGGACTCTGTCCAGGGCCAGCGCATTATCTACCGCCAAAAAGATGGCACGTACCAGGCCTTTGGTGGTTCGGACTCCGCCACACGTGATGGCCGGGTCCGCTCTGTGGCCCGCCCACGCGCCAATGCCGATGCTGCTCTGGCCGAATGCCAACGCAAGTCCTCCCCCCGCAAATAGCCCGGACCCCCTTGAATCATGGTTGCTTCTAACAACCCGTCTACCCCTACTCGCGCCAGCCACTCGACCAAAGGCAGTCTGATTGCCCAGGGACTGCGCAAGACCTACGGCAAACGTACGGTCGTGCAGGATGTTTCTTTGAATGTGGAAAGCGGCGAAGTGGTGGGCCTGCTAGGCCCGAACGGGGCTGGTAAAACCACCAGCTTCTATATGATTGTGGGCATTGTGCCCGCCGATGCAGGCCGTATTGAAATTGATGGCACGCCCATTACCGCCATGCCCATGCACAAGCGGGCACGGCTGGGCCTGTCCTATCTGCCCCAGGATGCTTCCGTCTTTCGCCGCCTGACGGTTGAAGAAAACATCCGCGCTGTGCTGGAGCTGCAACTGGACGATAACGGCCGCAGCATCAGCAGGAACGACATCAACGAGCGCCTGGAAACCTTGATCAGCGAGCTGCAAATTGCGCACATTCGTCAAAATACCGCCCTATCCCTGTCTGGTGGCGAGCGCCGCCGCGTAGAAATTGCCCGAGCGCTCGCCAGCAACCCCCGTTTCATTCTGCTGGACGAACCCTTTGCCGGGGTGGACCCGATCGCCGTGATTGAAATCCAGCGCATTGTGCAATTTCTGAAAGGCCGCAATATTGGCGTGCTGATTACCGATCACAACGTGCGTGAAACCCTGGGCATCTGTGACCGCGCCTACATCATCAGCGAAGGCACGGTACTGACCAGCGGGCACCCGTCCGAGATCATCGATAACGAAGCCGTGCGCAAGGTTTACCTGGGCTCGAACTTCCGAATGTAAGCCGACTTGTGGCCCTGTAACGGGGCCTGTCGGAGCAAGGGTTTTCCTGCACACCGCAGATTGATCCAGGTCATGTTATCTGACCAACATATAGGTATACTGGAATATCCAAGATCAGTAGTAAGGAGGCTAAACACGAAGATATTCCCCCCTCTGAAACATGTTGTTTGACTACTACGGAGAGCCTATATGAGCCTTAACATCACTGGCCGTAATCTTGACATAACTCCTGCCATTCGCGACTACGTCAAAAGCAAAATTGGTCGAATTGAAAAGCACTTCGACAACGTGGTTGACTCGCAGGTTATGCTTTCCATTGAACGCCTGAAGCACAATGCCGAAGTGACCGTCCGTGTCCCCGGCAAAGATATACACTGCGCCTCTTCAGACGAAAACTTGTATGCCGCCATCGATCTGCTAGCCGACAAGATCGACCGCCAGATTCTGAAATACAAGGAAAAGGCAAACAGCCATGCGCATGAGCCCGCCAAGCGGCTCGAAGTTCCGGCAGCCTGATCACGCCGAACTGTTACAGCAGGCATAGCCGCCTGCCGACAAACCCCGTTCTTTCAGAAGTTCGGGGTTTTGTGTTTCTTGGCACAGTGTCCGCCTGTTGTTAGCCATCCAAAAAATGTTTAGCTAAAAAACATTCCCCCCTATAATGGCCGTCATGAATCTCTTGTCGCGTATTTTGCCTTTGTCCAACGTGGTTCTGGATCTTGCTGTTACCAGCAAGAAGCGCGCTTTTGAACAAGCCGGACTGATTTTCGAGAACCATCACGGCATTGCCCGGACAGCCGTTTTCCATAGCCTGATCGCTCGCGAGCGTCTGGGCTCCACAGCCCTTGGCCACGACGTAGCCGTCCCGCATGGCCGCATCAAGGACTTGAAGGAGCCTTGTGCCGTTTTCATGCGCTTGGCCGAACCGGTGCGTTTTGATGCCAGCGACGGTCGTACCGCCAGCTTGCTGTTCTTTTTGCTGGTTCCCGAAACGGCTACTCAAATTCACCTGGACCTGTTGGCCGAGATCGCCCGTTTAATGGCCGATCAGGACATCCGCCAGGCGCTGGCCCAGGAAACGGACCCTGTTCAAATCCACCAACTCCTGACCCAGACCCCTGATCTCAACGCGGAACACCCCGATGCTGACAGTTCAAGAACTGGTCAATGATAATCATGACAAGCTCGAGGTAAGCTGGGCAGCCGGAAAACAAGCTGCCCAACGCCCCATCCCCGATCTTGGCGCCTCTGCCGCGGATTTGGTCGGCCACCTGAACCTGATCCACCCTGGCCGCATTCAGGTTTTCGGTCCTGAAGAACTCTCTTTTTACAACCGCTTTGACGTCAAACGTCGCCTGCATCATCTGGATGATCTCAGGCAAGGCGGTGTTCCTGCCCTGTTCATTGCCAACGACGCCGTTGCGCCCGACGATCTGATCCAGTTTTGCGAAACCCAAGGGGTGCCGCTGCTCTACACCCCTATCGATGCGGCCCAACTGATCGATTTGCTGCGCATCTACCTGGGCAAACGTCTGGCCCCCAAAACCACCATGCATGGCGTGTTCATGGATGTGCTGGGTCTGGGCGTGCTAATTACCGGCGAATCCGGTCTGGGTAAAAGTGAACTGGCACTGGAGCTGATTTCCCGTGGGCACGGGCTGGTTGCAGACGATGCGGTTGAGCTGTCCCGCACGGCTCCCAACATGATTGACGGCCAATGCCCGCCCCTGCTGCAGAACCTGCTGGAAGTACGCGGGCTGGGACTACTGGACATTCGCACCATTTTCGGCGAAACCTCCGTTCGTCGTAGAATGAAGCTTAAACTAATTGTGCACCTGGTTCGCTCCAACCCCGACAGCTTCGAGCGGCTGCCTACGCAGGACCAAACTCAAGAAGTGCTGGGGGTGGACATCAAACGCGTCATGCTTCAAGTGGCAGCCGGCCGAAATCTGGCCGTGCTGGTGGAAGCCGCCGTGCGCAACACCATTCTGGCCTTCCGCGGCATTGATACCATGGGCGACTTCATCGAGCGCCAAGCATTGGCTATCATGAATAGTCGCGACGACTAGGCGCTCAAAGGCTGGTTAGCACTTAACGGCCTTGACGGCTTTGTCCTGTTTCACCTAAACGCTGCCCGCCGGGCGGCGACTCGGAGCCCTTTGCCACGATGCTGAAAGTTGTATTGATTACCGGCATATCCGGTTCGGGAAAATCAGTTGCCTTGCGCTTGCTGGAGGATACCGGCTACCTGTGCATCGACAACCTGCCACCCCGATTTCTGGCCGAATTTGTCGAGCGCTCTGCCGAACAAGGGCTGGAGCGGCTGGCCGTTGCCATTGACGTGCGCGGCGCCGGTGATCTGGACATCCTTCCCGGTGTCATCAGCAAACTGAATGAAGAAGGCTACTCCCTGCGCGTCCTGTTCCTGAACGCCAGCGATCACACGCTGATGCAGCGTTACTCGGAATCACGCCGTCGTCATCCGTTGACAGACCGCTTGCGTCAGGATGGCCGTTCGCCTTCCCTGGAAGAATGTATTGCCGTTGAGCGTGAAATGACGGCCCCCTTGCGCGAGCTGGGCCACATCATCGACACTACCGACCTGACCCCTGGCCAATTACGCGCCTGGATTCGGGATTTGGTGCAGGCCGACCGCGCCAGCGTGGTGCTGACTTTCGAATCCTTTGCCTACAAGCGTGGCGTGCCCGGCGATGCAGATCTGGTGTTCGACGTTCGCTGCCTGCCCAACCCCCACTACGACCCGGAGCTGCGCCCCATGACAGGCCGCGACGAACCAGTAGCCAAATGGCTGGCCCAGTTCGGTTCTGTCGAAACCATGGTGGATGACATCGCCGGCTTTGTACGTCGCTGGTTGCCTTTGTATATGCAGGACACCCGCAACTACCTGACGGTCGCCATTGGTTGCACCGGCGGTCAGCACCGTTCTGTGTACGTTACCGAACAACTGGCGCTGCGTTTTGCTGATTACGCCCCCTTGCTGGTGCGCCATCGCAATCAACCGCCCATTAATCCCGTCCCATGAGCCCAACTGTACGCAAACTAGGCGCCATCCTGAGCATCCTGGCCTTATTGGCTGGATGCGCTTCCAGCCCCAAACGCGCCAAGCCCAAAGCCAAATCAGGGGCCACCGTTTCAGCTCCCCGAGGCGGGGGCTACTACAAAGACGATGGCCCCGACGCCCGCATCCCAGCCAATCTTCAAGCCACCCCCGACGCAGTTCCCCGAATAGAACCCATCGCCCGCAGCAATACCCGCCCCTATACCGTGCTCGGCAAAAGCTTTGTTCCCCACACTTCACACAAAGCCTTTACCCAGACCGGCACCGCCTCCTGGTACGGACGCAAGTTTCACGGCAAGAAAACAGCCAATGGCGAAACCTACGATATGTACGCCATGACGGCGGCGCATCCCACCTTGCCCATTCCCAGCTATGCTCGCGTGACCCGGCCCAAAACAGGCAAATCCGTCATTGTGCGTATTAACGACCGCGGGCCATTTCATAGCTCACGCATCATCGACTTGTCCTACGTTGCCGCCGCCAAGCTGGACTTGATTGCGCCCGGCAGCGGCACCGTGGTGGTTGAATCCATCACACAGGAAGAAATACGCAGTGGCAGTTTTGGCCGGGGTGACATTGAACTTGCCGAGGCTCCGGCTCCCAAGCCGGCTCCCGCCGCTCCGGCCCCCAAATCCAGCCTAGTGATTACCGAAAAGCTGGAGCCCACGCCGGACGCCTTGGCCGCCTTGTCTGAGCAAGACATAGAGGTAGAGCTGGACGATTCGCCTAGCTGGAGCAGCGACGCCAGCGATCAGCAGTTGATTGTGCAGTCCTCGCCCGCTGCCACCAGCAAGCCGCAGGCCCCGTCCGGCCAGAGCCGGGTCTACCTGCAATTTGGCGCTTTTTCTGCCCGTGAAAATGCGGCTGCCCTGGCACAGCAGTTGAATCGCCAGATTGCGCAGATAGAGTATCGCGATGCCCAAGTACAGATGCACAACGATCTGTACCGGGTACAAATTGGCCCGTATCAGAATCGGACCGAAGCAATTAACGCGGCTTACCGTATCCAGCAGCAAACTGGCTTGAGCCCTTCGGTTGCCGTTCGCTAAACCCAGGCGCCCTAGTCCTTGGGCGAGTTCGCCAGACCCCAGGCATACAGAACATCACGAGGAATTCCGGTCGCCTGGCTGGCAATCCGGGCTGCATCACGCAGCGAGACCTGCTCCAGCAAGGCTTTCATCCAGCGCTCTGTAGTGGCATCCAGCGCAGGCGCATCTTCGTCCACTTCGCGCACAGCGTCATGCAGAATCAGGACAAATTCACCCTGCTCGCGGTGGCTGTCTTCATCCAGCCAGCCCAAGGCCTGCCCCAAAGGCACGGTATGAATTTGCTCAAAACGCTTGCTGAGTTCACGTGCAAAAGTCAGTTCGCGCTCCGGGCCACACACCTCTTCCATATCGCGCAAGGCCGCACGCAAACGGTGAGGAGACTCAAACATCAATACCGGCATACCCAGGCTGGACCAATGCTGCAGCCACTTACGGCGCGCCACAGTTTTGGGCGGTATGAAACCGGCAAAAGCAAAAGCGGGGTTCTCGTCACTGGTTGCACCACTACCCATCAGAGCGGTAATGACTGCCGAGGCACCGGGCAAAGGAATCACCTGAAAGCCCGCCTCCCGCACTGAACGTACGACGCGAGCACCGGGGTCACTGACAGCAGGCGCACCCGCGTCCGATACCAAGGCCACTCGCTGCCCCTGCTCCAGACGCTCGATAATTGCCTGAGCGGCTTGGGCCTCGTTATGGCGATGCGCCGCCATCAAAGGCGTTTGTATGCCCCAAGCCTGCAGGAAAGGACGGGTTGCCCGCGTATCCTCTGCCGCAATAATGTCGCATAGTTCCAGCGCCTGCCAGCCGCGCAGGCTAAGGTCTCCCATATTGCCAATGGGCGTGGCCACCACATACAGGCAAGACTGTGGCCAGACCTGACCTTGCACCTTGTCCATCATGCTTTGCCAGACGCCGGCATTCCCTGTTCGGTTTTCGGTATCGCTCATGCTTGATCCTGCTTATTGATCATCGTGTATCCCTATGAATCCCTTTGAATACGCTCGCCAGGCTCAAAACCGGCAACTGCGGCGCAAACAGCGTAGTCGTCCTGCAGCCCGAAAGGACAGGCCACGGCGCTCTCCCAGCCAGCAATGCGGCGACCAGGCTGAACAGCGCGCCTGCGATCATGTCACCGCGCAGGGTGCCCATATTCTGGCCCGTCAACTGGGTGCTCGCTTTGGGGAGATTGACCTGGTTCTGTGGCATCAAGATCATCTTGTCTTTCTGGAAGTGCGCCAGCGCAATCACAAGGGCTACGGCGGGGCGCTTGCCAGTGTAAACCGGGACAAGCAACGGCGCTTGATCCTGACAGCCCAACAATGGCTGCCGACGCTATGCCAGCGCTATTTCCAGGGCAGGCTGCCGGCCTGCCGATTTGACGTTATCGCCATTGAAGACGACACCCTGACCTGGATCCAGAACGCCTTCGAGCAGCGCTGAAAAATAAAAAGCAGCAAAGCCGCCCTGGGAATTTTCAGACAAGAACGCTGTCCTATACAAAAAACCCAGCCGCCACGCCGTATTTCGGCCCTGTTACAGCATCTGGTTTCAATACCGTGGCGTTTTTTTCAACATGACACGATCTGCCTGCCCCACGGGGAAATTCTCCGTGCGATAATGCGCGCTATGGACCTTATCGCCTTAATGACTTCGCATTTCGACGATTCCGTCGATACTCTCAAAGCCAGCACACGCGAACTGGCCGAACCTTTGGCCGCCGCTGTCGAGCTGTTGTTTGCCACCCTGGCCAACGACGGCAAGATTCTGGCCTGCGGAAACGGCGGATCAGCAGCCGACGCCCAGCACTTTATTGCTGAGCTGGTGGGCCGCTTTGAGCGCGACCGTTTGCCCCTGGCTGGCATTGCCTTGAATACCGACACCTCCATCATGACGGCGGTGGGTAATGACTATGGCTTTGACAGCATCTTTGAACGCCAGGTCAGTGCCTTGGGCCAGACTGGCGATATTCTGGTGGCCATCTCCACCAGCGGCAATTCGCCAAACGTAATCCGCGCCATCGAAGCGGCTCGCGAGCGCGATATGGTCATCATTGCCCTGACTGGCAAGGGCGGCGGACAAATCGCCGACCTGCTTTCGGATACCGACATCCATCTGTGCGTCCCGCACGATCGAACCATGCGTATTCAGGAAGTACACATTGTTCTGTTGCACGCTATGTGCGATGGCATTGATGCGCTGCTGCTCGGAGATCCACTATGAAACACCGTTTGATTCTGGCCGCCTTGCTGGCCAGCACTACGCTGACCGGTTGCGGTCTGCTGGTCGTTGGCGGCGCTGCTGCCACAACCGCCGTTGTCGCTACCGACCGCCGCACTACGGGCGAGCAGGTCGAGGACAAAACCATTGTCATGAAAGCCGGTGCGGAAACACGCCGCCTGCTGGAAAACAAGGAAGGCCGCATCAATACCACGTCTTACGCCGGGGTTGCCCTGCTGACGGGTGATGTGCCTACCCAGGCCGACAAGGAAGAAGCCGCTCGCCTGGTTTCCAAAGTTGATAAGGTAATCCGCGTGGTCAACGAGCTGCGTGTGGGTGAACCTACCCCCTTGGGCGTACGCTCGAATGACTCCTGGATCACCACCCGAGTCAGCACCGCCTTGCTGAACGCCAAAGACGTTCCCAGCCGCACGATCTCCACCACCACCGAGCGTGGCGTGGTCTATCTGCTGGGTCGCGTCACCCGTGAAGAAGGCGAACGCGCCGCGATTGCTGCCTCCAGCGTCCCTGGCGTGAACAAGGTGGCCAAGCTCTTTGAATACGTCAGCGCCGAAAGCCTGGCACAGCCTTTGAGCACCAATAATCAGCCAAGCAATAGTTCTGGCACAGCGGCCCCTGCAACTGAGCCTGCGCCCGCCTCCTCTGTAGAAGTCATGCCCGTCCAATGAAAAAAGTAGTCATCATTGCCCTTGCTGTTGCCATTGCCGTGGGTCTGGGCGTCTGGACCATGTCCGGCAGCGCCAAGGCCAGCGCCCCGGATGTCGCCTTTACCGATCTGAATGGCAAGCACTTTGAAACCAAAGACTTGCAAGGCAAGGTCGTCCTGGTGAAGTTCTGGGCCACGGACTGCACCACTTGCGTGGCGCAAATGCCTGACAACATTGAGAACTTCAATGCCATGTCCGGCAAAGGGTTCGATATTGTTGCCGTGGCCATGAAGCACGACCCCATCAACTACGTGCGCAACTTCACCCAATCCCGCCAACTGCCGTTCACGGTTGTCCATGACGACAAGGGCGAAATCGCCAAGGCTTTTGGGGACGTCCGTTTGACGCCCACTGCCTTTTTACTCGACAAACAGGGCCACATCATCAAGCGCTACCTGGGTAACTACGACAAGCAGGAATTCATTGCCACCGTCGAAAAAGCCCTGGCCAGCAGCTAAAAGCCTGTTTCTGCCCCCAGCCACATAACCCCGGGTACCAGCAGTGGACCCGGGTTTTCTTCAAGTGAGCGCATCAATGAGCACCACAGATTCGCAGAATTACTCCTCGACCGTCAAAGCAGAAGTTTTGTCCGAGGCCCTGCCCTATATTCGTCGTTTCCACGGCAAGACCGTCGTCATCAAATACGGTGGCAACGCCATGACTGAAGAAGCGTTGCAGCGCAGCTTTGCCCATGACGTCGTCTTGCTCAAGCTGGTTGGCCTGAACCCCGTTGTGGTGCACGGTGGCGGCCCCCAGATCAATGACGCGCTCAAGCGAGTGGGCAAAGAAGGCACCTTTATTCAGGGCATGCGTGTCACCGATGCCGAAACCATGGAAGTGGTGGAGTGGGTGCTGGGCGGGCAGGTGCAGCAAGACATCGTGATGATGATTAATGAAGCCGGTGGCAAGGCCGTGGGCCTGACCGGTAAAGACGGTGGCATGATTCGCGTCACCAAGAAAATGCTGCCGGATGCCGAGCATCCTGGCGAGCTGCTGGATATTGGTTTTGTGGGTGATATTGAAAGCATCCAGCCAGAAGTGGTCAAAGCCCTGCAGGACGATCAGTTCATCCCCGTGATCTCCTCAATTGGATACGGTGAGGACGGTCAGGCCTACAACATCAATGCCGACGTCGTTGCCGGCAAGATGGCCGAAGTGCTTAGCGCTGAAAAACTGGTCATGCTGACCAACACTCCCGGTGTGCTGGACAAGGCAGGTCAACTGTTGCGTCGCCTGTCAGCTCAGACCATCGACGAACTGTTCGCTGATGGCACCATCTCCGGCGGTATGCTGCCCAAGATCTCTTCGGCCCTGGATGCAGCGCGCAATGGCGTCAACTCCGTACATGTCATTGATGGCCGTGTCCCTCACTGCCTGTTGCTGGAAATCCTGACTGACCGTGGTGTGGGCACCATGATCAGCTCGCACTAATCCGTGCGCGCTCCTATCCGTGCCCATGCCTGGGCACGGCCTTTGTCAGCCTGTCAGCCAGATGAAACCATCTGGCTGTTTGATCTGGATAACACCCTGCACAATGCCTCCAAAGGCATTTTCCAGGCGATTGATGGACGCATGCGCATCGGCGTGGCGCAAACGCTGGGCGTGGATATGGACGAGGCCGACCGGCTGCGTCTGGAATACTGGAAACGCTACGGCGCCACCATGATCGGCCTGCAACGCCACCACGGAGCAGACCCGGCGACATTCCTGAGACACGCTCACGACTTTGACGTGCCTTCCCTGATCAGCGCCGAACCAGGCCTGGCCTACCAATTGCGCCGTCTGCCTGGCTACAAACTGCTGCTGACCAATGCACCGCTGGAGTACGCACAGCGCGTCTTGAAAGCCCTGAATCTGCTGCCTGTCTTTGACGGGCTATGGGCCATCGAGCATATGCAGCTGCAAGGCCGTTATCGCCCCAAGCCCTCTCAGGCATTGATGAAGCAGGCTCTGGCTGTGCTGAAATCCCAGGCCCGCGACATTGTTCTGGTCGAAGACACCCTGCGCAATTTGAAAAGTGCCCGCCAGTTAGGGATGCAAACCATCCATATCTATAACGCAGGCACTCCATTCAGCGCTCTGTATCATGGACGCAGCCCGTATGTTGACCATCGCATCAACCGCATCGCGCAACTGGTCAAGAACTGGCCACGTCCCTAGGCCTGCTTAGAACGCCAGCTGGCGCTCCCCTTGCTGAATGGTGACCCACTTCAATTCGGTCATGTCCGCAATCGAGTAGCGGCCATTTTCCTTGCCGTAGCCACTGTCCTTGAAGCCACCGAAAGGCGCATTCGGATCATCATCAAAGGAGTTGTCGTTGATGTGGACCGAACCTGCCTCGATACGCTCGGCAAAATCCATGGCCTTTTGCAGATCGTTGGTCAGAATGGCAGAGGACAAGCCGTAGGACGTATCATTAGCCATTTCCAGAGCATGCTCATAGTCACGCGCCTTATAAATGGCAGCCACAGGCCCAAAAGTCTCCTCGTGGTACAGATGCATGTCCGGGGTCACATCGCACAAGGCCGTAGGCTGGATCACATTGCCTTCGCGGCCACCACCTGCCAGCAAGGTTGCCCCCTTGGAGACGGCGTCCTGAATGTGGGCCTGCACAAAATCAGCCTGTTCGGAACTGATCAGCGGACCAACCGCGGTTTGTGGCAAAGCAGGATCACCAGTAGGAATACGAGCCACCTGCTTGGCAAAGGCTTCGCAGAACGCATCGTAAATGCCCTGCTCCACAATGATGCGCGAGTTGGCCATGCACACCTGGCCCTGATTGAAATAGATGCCGAAAGCGGCGGAGCGCACAGCGTAATCCAGCGTGGCATCATCCAGCACCACGACCGGGCTTTTACCACCCAACTCCAGCACAATGCGCTTTTGATGGCGACCAGCCAGATCCGCCAGGATACGACCCACTCGAGCCGAGCCCGTGAAAGTCACCAGTTTGACGCGCGGATCAGAGAACAAGGTATCGCCCAGAGCTTCGTCGGTGGTCAGCAGAACGGTCAACACACCGGGAGGCAGACCGGCTTCTTCCAGAATCTCGGCAAACATCAAGGCAGCCATAGGCGTATGCGGCGAAGGCTTCAGGATGAAACTGTTACCCGCCGCCAGTGCCGGGGCCAACTTCTTGCCATTGAGCAGCAAAGGTGCATTGAAAGGCCCGATCCCAGCCACCACGCCCAAAGGACGACGAATGCTCATGGAAATACGCCCTGGCAGGTCCGACGGCATGGTTTCACCCCGAATATCGCGGGTCTGACCGGCGGCAATACGGAAGGTGCTGACGATGTAATCGCACTCGAACATGGCCTTGCCAAAGACGTTACCGCCCTCTTCAACCAGCACACGCACGATGTCGTCGCGACGGCGTTCCACAATGTCAGCCGCACGGCACAAAATCGCTTCACGTTCACGGGCCAGCATCTTGCCCCAGATGCGCTGTGCACGTTCTGCACTGGCTAGCGCTTCTTCAATGTCCTGTTTGGTCGCCAGAAAAACGCGAGCCAGCGGTTTGCCCGTATAGGGATTGACCAGGTCCTTATGCAACTGACCTTCTGATTTCCAGGCCTGTCCGTTGATGTAGGGGTAGACCTGCTTTAGCTGCTCTGTCATGACTGCTCCTTTCCTGTGTTGTCTCCAGGTGCGCTTTGGGCACCCTTCATGGTTAAACCCGATAGCCACCGAGGTGCGCCATAGCTCACCATGCAGTACTGTCTTAGATACTATTCTTGAGCCGAATGCCTCTCTGTGTCGTGGACTGGGGCGCAGCCCAATCTGGACAATGGCGCAGAAGACGGAAAAAAACGCATGAGCACGAACTACCACTGGGATACGCAGGCTTTGCCACCCGGACAAGGCGCCAAGCTCTGGACTCAAGCCATTTCACTGTCCTTTCAGCATGTGCAAACGCAGTGCCACGGACAAAACTTTCATGGCACCTTGCGCTCGCAACGTCTGGGGGAGGTAGCGATCAACCGGCTGACCGCTCAGCCCTATCGGGTCAGCACAAGCAGGCCGCAAACGGATCAGCCCTGGTTGTTCTTGAATGTGCATCAACAAGGCCACTGCCGCCTGATTCAGAACGGGCGTGAGCAATGGCTCCCCGCCGGGAGCCTGAGCCTGAATATAGGCACTAGCCCCTTCACACTGGATTTTGTGGACGAGGTCATTATGACCACGCTGCGTTTGCCGCTGGATGGGCTGTTGCCCTATACCGGCCCTTTGAATGACGTGGTCGCCCAGCCCCTGGCGCAAGGCGCCAGCCTGCACTTGCTGGAACACTATCTGCAAGGCCTGCTGCTGTCTGCCGATGACTTGCGGGCGAATCAGCACGATCAGGCCTGGCGTTGTCTGCGCGACCTGCTGGCCATGAGCATTAACGAGCGGCGCTCTGCCCCGCCTGCCCCAGGCACAGCTCGGTACGAAGATGCATTGGGCTATCTGTCTGATCGACTGGGTGATCCCGCCTTGAATATTGCAGCCCTGTCCAAGCACCTGGGTATGGCACCGCGTACCGTTCAGGAACTGTTCAAAGCACAGGGAAGTACTTTTACAGTCCAGTTAATGCAGCTGCGGCTGGATGCAGCCGCACAGCTGTTGCGCCAGACACCGTCAAACACGGTGGCGCAAATAGCCTATTCAGTAGGGTTTTCAGATCTGTCCTACTTTCACCGCCAATTTAGACGGCGCTTTGGCATCACGCCAGGCCATTTTCATGCTCATGGCCTGAAGTCGTGAAGCAGAGATCAGAAACAGATCAAGTGTGATCGGCGTGTTCAGCCGCTGAACCGCATACCGGGCAAGCCGGATCTTTGCGGAAACGTACGGTATGCCAATTCATATTGAAGGCATCCACACTTAGCAAACGGCCCACCAAAGGCTCTCCGAAGCCGCCTAACAGCTTCAAGGCTTCAACCGCCTGTGCGCTGCCCACCATACCCAACAAGGGCGACAAAACGCCTGTAGTGGCGCAACGCAGTTCCTCGACGTCGTCCGCTTCAGGGAACAGACAGTGGTAGCAAGGAGCTTCGGGCTGACGCAAGTCGTAAGTACTGACCTGACCCGAAAAGCGAATCGCTGCACCTGACACCAAAGGTTTACGTAATGCCACGCAAGCACGGTTGATCGCATGGCGGGTTGCGAAGTTGTCGCAGCAATCCAGCACCAGATCCACTTGCTGAACCCAATGCATCAAGCCCGCTTCGTCCAGACGCTGAACGACGGGTGTCACCTTCACTTCGGGATTGAGCTGCTCGATATGCAGCTTGGCAGATTCAACCTTGTCCCAGCCCAGACGATCGGTGGTGTGAGCAATCTGACGCTGCAGATTGCTCAGTTCCACCTGGTCATCATCCACCAAAATGATGGAGCCCACACCCGAGGCCGCCAGATAAGCCACCACGGGGGAACCCAGTCCCCCGGCTCCAACGACCAGAATGCGAGAAGCCAGAATCCGCTCCTGCGCTTCTACCCCGAACTCATCGAGCAGAATATGCCGCGCATAGCGCAGTAATTGCTGATCTTCCACGTCAGGAACCTGTGTTTACGGCTTTACCGGTTCGAGCCCCTTGGGGGTGATTCGGAACCGCTCAACGCTGGGTTGCTGACTCAGGGGACTTTTTTTTTCCGGCGACTCGGACTCCACTTCCTTTTCGCGCTTGGCAGCCGCTTCCTTGGCGGCAGCTACTTTGGCTGGATCATTCTTGATCACAGGACGGCCAGCCAGATGGTTCAGCGCTTGCTGCAACTGGAAGTCGTCGTCACCACCGAATTCAAACATCTTGAACTCCGGGCTCATGCCCAGATCAGGCTGTTCTTCTTCGGTAGTTTCATCCACCTTGCTGTTGACCAGGTGACGCTTCAAGTCCACTTCACGCGGCAGGCGGAACAGATTGCCCTGGGCGGTGTCATCCACGACCACGTCCGGCTGTACGCCCGTTACCTGAATAGAAGTACCGTTAGGTGTGTAGTACAAGGCAGTCGTCAGTTTCAGGCCCGATTCCTCGGACAGAGGGACCACACTTTGCACCGAGCCCTTGCCGAAGGTGCGGTTACCGATAATGGTGGCGCGTTTGTGGTCTTGCAAAGCACCGGCCACAATTTCCGACGCCGAGGCCGAACCCACATTTACCAGCACCACGATAGGCACGTTCTTGAGCCAATCCAGTTTCTTCAGAACATCCGCGTCCGTATCCAGCTCGCCCAGAACGGACTGCATGGATTTGACGTAGTACTCGCGGTTGGAGGAAGGAATACGGCCCTTGGTGGAAACCACCAGATCACCCGAATCCAGGAAGGCGGAAGTCACGCCGATAGCGCTTTCCAGCAAGCCACCGGGGTCGTTACGCAGGTCAATCACCAAGCCTTTTGGTGCGCCTGGGCCTTTATGAACCTCGGACAACTGCTTGACCAGATCAGCAGCGGTACGTTCCTGGAACTGGGCAATGCGTACATAGGCCACATCGTCAGCCAGCATCTTGGAGCGCACACTGCGTACCTTGATGACATCACGCACCAGGTTGAACTCCAGCGGCTTGTCACGTCCGGCACGACGGATAGTCAGCTTGATAGAGGTTTTGGGCTCGCCACGCATTTGCTTGACGGCATCATTCAGGCTCAAATCCTTGGTGGGTTTGCCATTGATGTGCGTGATGATGTCGCCCGCCAGAATACCGGCGCGCGCCGCAGGCGTATCCTCGATAGGCGAGATAACTTTAGGCATCCCGTCTTCGCTACCAATCTCTATGCCTAGACCGCCGAACCCGCCTTGGGTCATGGCTTCCATTTCCTTGAAAGCGTCGGCATCCAGATAGGCCGAGTGCGGATCCAGATCGGTAAACAAACCCTTGATCGCGTTATTGACCAGGGCCTGATCCGTCAGGGGCTCCACATACGTGTTCTTGATGGCAGCGAACACATTGGCGAACTGCTGCAGTTCGCGCAAAGGCAATGGCTCGCCGCGTTGAGCGACCGCAGTAATGCCCAGGCTGATCAAGATACCGCCCACAGCACCTGCTGCCACTAGACCAATGCTGCCAATCCTTCGAGTGCTCATGCACATTCCCATTATTTTCAGATTCAAGACGGGGCCACCTCCCGGAGCTGACCCGACCATGCATTATAAGAGTAGCGTAAAGCGTCGACCAGCGTGAACTGGGCTGGAGTCGCTACCCCGCGCAACAAATGCGAGCAAACGTAAGCACCGCAGGCAAAAGTGGCTTAGGAACCTAACCAAACCTGCGGATTGATTGGCTTGCCTTGATGGCGCAACTCGAAGTACAGGCCGGGTTCAACCTGGCCGCCGGTGGCTCCCACCCGCGCAACCGCATCCCCACGCCCCACAATATCGCCTACTTGCTTGAGGGTGCTCTGGTTATAGGCATAGACACTCAAGTAATCGCGACCATGATCAATAATCAGCAAATTACCAAAACCGGTCATCCAGCTGGCAAAAACCACTCGGCCTGGAGCTACCGCGCGAACCGTGGTGCCGGCCTGTGCTCGCAACACAATACCGCGCCAAATGCCGCCATCAGGACGTTCAGCCCCGAACTTGCCTTGCATTTCGCCGCGTACCGGATAAGGCAAGCCACGTTTCAGACCCTGGAAACCACCTTCTGGTTCCAAGGCGGGAGCAGATGCCTGCTCGACGGGCTCCTCAACGACCTGAACCTCGCGCACTTTGGGAGCGGCTGGTTTGCTGATCGGCTCGCTAGGCTCGGACGACGCTTCCAGGCTGTCTGACAAGAGACGCTCGTTCGCGGTCGGCGGCGTGTAGGTCAGCGGTGGACGCGGAATCATGGGTTCCGGATCTGGCTTCTGTGGCGCAGCAGGTTCCGGCTTGCTAGGTGGCAAGGCCGCAGGCAAAGGCGGTTGCGTGGCACGAGCCCGCTCCAGCAACTCCCGCTCGCGCTCCAGACGCGCCTGTTCACGGGCGGCCTGCTCTTGTTTGGCTTTACGCTGCAACTCTTGCTGACGAGCCAGCTCGGCTTTGCGCGCTTCCTCTGCACGGCGCGCCGCTTCCCGTCGGCGTTGTTCTTCGGCGCGACGGGCCAGCTCGGCCTGTCGGGCAATTTCAGTTTCCAGGCCGGAGATCAAATCTCCCAGCCGTTTGTCATTACTTTGCAGGTTGGCAGCCTGACCGCGCTGGCGTTCCAGCTCGGCGCTGATGTCAGCCACCACCTTGGCTCGTTTTTCTTTTTGTTCTTCCAGAGCTTCCTTCTGAGCCGCGGCCTCCTTGGCCAGTTGCTCCTGCTCTTTCTCACGCGCGGCAACCTGGGTCTGCAAGCGATCCAGACGCTCTACGGTGCGACGTACTTTATGAACCTGCTCGGTCTGCTGACGCGAGACATAGCCCAGGTAATGCAATTCGCGGTTAATGGCGTTGGGATCATCACCCGACAAGAGGGCAGACCAGGGCGACACACCATTGGCGTATTGCGCTCGTAATTGCTCGGCCAGCTCCTGCTGACGTTGCTCTTTGATCACTTGCTGTTCGCTGATCTGTTTGCCCAGCGTACCTAGCTGCTGGTGCAATTGTTCCTGCCGCTGCTCAATCTGAGCCAGCGTGCGATCGATATCGGAAATAGCCTGCTCGGATTCGCGCAAGGCATTGGCGGCGTCACGACGCGAGCTTTCGCTGGTGTCGATGGTTTTGCGCAGCGATTCGATCTTCTGGCGCAGCTCTGCCTGCTGCTTTTGAGCCTGGGCCTGGCGGGCGGCCAAGTCCGGATCAGCAGCCAGGGCCGGTAAGGTCCAGGCTGCCAGCAACAGGCAAACGCTGTAGCGCCACATTATTTACTGCGCCTTGCCCTGATTGGCCACGGCTTGCATCTGAGCCGCAATCGCTTCCTGGTCGCCCAGGTAGTAATGACGGATAGGACGCAGGTTTTCGTCCAGCTCGTACACCAAAGGCTGGCCGGTAGGAATATTCAGGTGAACGATGTCCTCGTCAGAGATGCCGTCCAGGTGCTTGATCAGCGCGCGCAAGCTGTTGCCGTGAGCCGTCACCAGAACGCGACGGCCGGAGCGGATTGCAGGAGCAATGGACTCGTCCCAGAAAGGAACCACGCGGGCTACGGTGTCTTGCAAGCACTCGGTGCGAGGCAGCTGATCAGCTGGCACACGAGCGTAGCGAGCATCAAAACGCGGATTGCGTGGATCGTCTTCAGCGACGGGCTCGGGAGCGATTGCGTAGGCACGACGCCAGACCAGGACTTGATCCTCACCGTACTTTTGTGCGGTTTCGGCTTTATTTAAGCCCTGTAAAGCACCATAATGGCGTTCGTTCAGGCGCCAGCTCAAACCTATGGGGGTGTGCATGGCGTCCATCGAATCCAGGGCGATCCACAAGGTACGGATAGCGCGCTTGAGGACCGAGGCGAAAGCCAGGTCGAACTCAAAACCGTTTTCTTTAAGCAGATCACCGGCCTGCTTTGCCTGTTGACGCCCGGTTTCGGTAAGATCGACATCGGTCCAGCCAGTAAACCGGTTCTCCAGGTTCCACTGGCTTTCGCCGTGCCGCATCAGTACAAGTTTATACATGGTAAAAACAGCCTCGAGGTTGAAAAATTGGCGCCACTCTATAATCGTGTGATCTTGCCCTTTTTTCTTGCTTTTCTTGGTAATCAACAGGATTTAACGTGGACTTCATCTTAAGTCAGAACAATCTTCTAATTTTAGCAATTGCGGTGCTTGCCGGCATTATGCTGTTAATACCCAGCTTTTTCAAAGGCCGTGCGGGACGCGCAGTTTCAAGCTCGGAAGCGGTACAGATGGTAAACCAGAAAGACGCTATTTTGATTGATCTGCGCAGCGCCGATCAGTTCAAGGCCGGGGCAATTGCACAATCTCGCAACATTCCTGCTGCCGACCTTGACGCCAAGGCCAGCACACTGCCCAAAGACAAGCCTGTCATTCTGGTGTGCGATACCGGTCGCAGCGCTCCGCGCAGCGTGGCCGTCCTGCGCAAGCACGGCATCAACGAAGCCTACACATTGCAAGGCGGTATTCAAGGCTGGCTGCAGTCCAGTCTGCCCGTCAAAAAATCGTAAGCTCCCCCTTCTACGAGGCTCTCATGGCAAAAGTCACGATGTACTCCACAATGGTGTGCCCTTATTGTGTGCGCGCTGAAATGCTGCTCAAGCAACGCGGCGTAACTGAAATCAATAAAATCATGATTGATCGCGAACCCGAACAGCGCGCTCTCATGATGGAGCGCACCGGTCGGCGTACCGTTCCCCAAATCTACATTGGCGACACCCATGTAGGTGGCTACGATGATCTGGCCGCTTTGGACCGCGAAGGTGGCCTGCTGCCTCTGCTGGCTGCCTGATTTTTTTTCTAACAATTTTTTTATCCCATAGGATCACCCATGGCCGACCAGAACACCCCAGCCGCTGACCAGGAAGCTCAACAACCCAGCTTCAGCCTGCAGCGCACCTACATCAAAGACCTGTCCATCGAAATGCCCAACGCTCCCCAGATCTTTCTGGAGCAAGAGGCCCCTTCCGTGGAAGTGTCCATCAATGTAGGCGGCCAACGCCTGGCTGACACCGTCTACGAAAGCACCGTCACCGCTACTGTGACCACACGCATTGGCGACAAGGTCATGTACCTGGTCGAAGCCACCCAAGCCGGTATCTTTGAAGCTGCCAACATTCCTGAAGAGCAGCTCGAACCCCTGCTGGGCATTGTGTGCCCCACCATGCTGTACCCCTACTTGCGCGCTGCCGTGGCCGACGCCATCAACCGCACGTCCCTGCCTGCCCTGCACCTGACTGAAGTGAACTTCCAGTCCCTGTACGAGCAGCGTCTGGCCCAGCAAGCCGCCCCCGCTGACGGCCAGCCTTTGCAGGCCTGATGATGTCAAGCGCGCACACTCCTGTTCGTGTTGCAGTCCTGGGCGCAGGCAGCTGGGGAACGGCCTTGGCCGCTCTGGCCAGCACCCAGGCTCCCACGATGGTATGGGCGCGCAAAGCATCAACCGCACAAGCCATCGGGCAGGATCATCGCAATCCAGCCTACCTGCCCGATGTCGTGCTGCCCGACTCGCTACAGGCCAGCGACAGCCTGCAGCAAGTCATGGAGTTTGCCCTGGCTGATGACACCGGCCCTGCCCTGCTGATTCTGGGCGTGCCTGTGCGTGGTCTGGCGCAAACCTGTGTGGATCTGGCGCAGTACCTGCCTGCCACACGCCGCCATCCCGTCCTGCTGGTCTGGACCTGTAAAGGCTTCCATCAGGAAAGCGGTTTGTTACCCCACCAAATTGTGCGTGAAAGCCTGCCCGACCATCCCTGGCTAGGCCGTGCCGTGCTCTCTGGCCCTTCGTTCGCCCTGGAAGTGGCTAAAGGCCTGCCTGTTGCGCTGACACTGGCCTGCGAACCTGCTGATATGGCCGGCATTGCCCTGGAGGCTTTGCATGGCAAGCAAGCGCGCCTGTACACCAGCACCGACATGATCGGCGTGGAAGTGGGCGGCGCTGTCAAAAACATCATGGCCATTGCCTGTGGCATTGCCGACGCTCTGGGCCTGGGCCATAACGCCCGTGCTGCCCTGATTACCCGAGGCCTGGCTGAAATGCAGCGCCTGGGTGTTGCGCTGGGTGGTCAAGCCGAAACCTTCTCCGGCCTGGCGGGCCTGGGAGATCTGGTCCTGACGGCTACGGGCGAATTGTCCCGCAATCGCCAAGTAGGTCTGGCACTGGGTGCTGGTGAAAGCCTGGACAGCATCCTGGCCACCGGCATTACCGCTGAAGGTGTACGCTGTGCCCGTTCGGTTCTGGAAATGGGCCGAGCGCACCAGATTGAATTACCGATTACCGCCGCGGTCTGCCAAATCCTGTTTGAAAAACTGGCCCCGCGCGAAGCTGTCCACGCCTTGCTTACCCGCGAGGCAAAGCAGGAAGGCCACTAATACCTTCGTCTGCCCGATCTGGCACTTCACCCGCGCTGCCAGAACTGCAGTCAACCGTCTCTTACTCAGAATAAAACAATGTCATTGCTTGCTCGTTCTCGTGATCTTCTGATCCGCTCCGTCCTGGGGCTGGCCTGCACTGGTTTGCTGGCTCAATCGGCTCTGGCCCAATCCAGCTGGCCTGAGCGCCCGATTCAAATGGTCGTGCCCTTTCCAGCAGGCTCCTCGCCTGACGCCCTGGCCCGTGCCATTTCCGAGCCCCTGTCCCAAGCTTTGGGCCAAACTGTCATTGTTGATAACCGTCCTGGTGCTGGTGGCAATATCGGCACGCGCTTTGTGGCGCATGCCAAGCCCGACGGCTACACCTTGCTGCTGACCATCAATGGTCCCATGGTGACCGCCCCCACCCTGTACAAGACCTCGCTGGGCTACGACCCGCTGAAAGACTTGCAGGCCATCTCCATGATTGGCACCAGCCCCAACGTGCTGGTCGTGCCGGCCAACTCGCCCGCCAACACGGTGGAAGAGTTCATTGCCCTGGCGAAATCTCGTCCTGGCGAATTGAACTACGGTTCAGTTGGCCCCGGCAGCTCGGCCCACCTGGCCATGGCCATGCTGGAACATGCGGTTGATATCAAACTGGAACAAATCCCCTACTCGGGCTTTCCACAAATCCTGACCGCCATTATTGGTGGCGACATTGACGCCGCCTTCATGGTGCCCGGCATTGCCATGCCCCAGGTTGAAGCGGGCAAGGTGAAAGCTCTGGCCGTAACCTCCTTGCAGCCCAGCGAATTGCTGCCCGGTCTGGACACCATGGCACAAGCCGGTCTGGAAAACTTCGAGGCGATTTCCTGGGACGCCTTCTTTGTGCCCCACAATACCTCGGACGATGTGGTCAAGCGCCTGAACCAGGAAATCACCACCATCCTGCAACGCGACGACATCAAAGCCAAGCTCAACGCCTTTTACTTCTCGTCCGAGCCTTCCACCCCGCAGGAAATGACGGACAAGATCATTGCCGACAAGGCTCGTTGGGATGAAGTGATTGAACGCCTGAATCTGTCGCTGGAATAAGGACAAGATCGAAAAAAACGGCCCTGCAAATTCAAGATTCGCGGGGCCGTTTTCTTTGCAGCCATCACTCAAAAATAAATACGCGCAGTTCAATGAAAAATGTGGCGTCGCCCAGGACTACACCATTGCGGCCTGTCTCTACACAAGCTTAAACCCCACCTTCGTAACCCGCTTGCCGCCAGGCATCAAAAACACAAATCGCCACGGCATTGGACAGGTTCAAGCTGCGTTGCCCCGCCAACATGGGCAGACGAATCCGCTGCTCGTTGGGAAACAAGGCCAGTTGTTCTGCAGACAAGCCTGCGGTTTCGCGGCCAAATACAAATACATCACCCCGCTGAAAGCTTTGCTCAGCCAGCAAATGGCTGCCACGTGTAGTCAAGGCAAACGCGCGATCCGGCGCGGAGCCGGTGGCCTGGAGGGCTTCTTCCAGGCTGTCATGTACCTTCACCTGCGCCCACTCGTGATAATCCAGCCCGGCACGACGCAGCTTGCTGTCTTCAAGCTCAAAGCCCAGGGGCCGCACCAAGTGCAGGACACAGCCCGTATTGGCTGCCAGTCGAATGACGTTACCCGTGTTGGGAGGGATCTCGGGCGAAACCAGGACAATATGAAACATGAAAAACCTAAAAAGTGCAGAAAAAGCCGCGAACAAGCGAGGAAGTATACAGGGCTAGGATGCCTTCAATTTCCAGGGAGCTCGTGCAGCGACCAAGGCATAAACAGACTGTGCGCCCGCCAAACGGCAGGCCCGTGCCAGGGCATCCAAAGTGGCCCCTGTGGTCAGCACATCATCGACCAACAGCACATCACACCCTTGTAGCGACTCCCGTAGGTTAAAAGCACCCCGCATGGCCTGCCTGCGAGCCTGACGCCCCAAGTTCTTCTGGGCCTGCTCGTGCCGTAGCTGCGCCGTGACGATATGCAAACGTGCTGACAAACCCAATTCATGTGCCACGCGCTTGGCCAGCACGGCTGCCGGGTTAAAGCCCCGCCGGTGCAAGGCTTTACGCTGCGAAGGCACTGGAATGACCCGGCAAGCGGCGTTCAGCACAGGCCCATGCCTACGCCATTGCTGCACCATCAGCTCCGCCAACACCGCTGCCATTTCCAGCCGACGGGAAATTTTAAACGCATGTATCAACATATCGCCAGGATGTTCATAATCGAATCCGGCAACCGTCGCTTGCAGGGACAATTGCCCTGCTCCGCAATCCGGGCAGGCCAGTAAAGCCAAGGGCGGCAAGGCCAAAGCACAACGAGGGCAGCGCAAATCCTGGGCGGGTGTTGCCAGCGCGTGTCGGCAAAAGCGGCACAGTGCGCCACTTTGCGAACGCAATCCGCACAGCACACAAGGCCGTGCCAACAGTGGAATCCCTACAAGACGGTGGGTCGGCTCGCGCCGAAACAGGGGATGCGCCATAATAGATCATTACCTTTCAGAGCCAGGCTGATTCGATCACAGCACATGCCACTGATCCAGGCCAGCAACGTCCGCGCAACTATGTCCCAGTTACCTTCTTTACCAATCAACTCCGCCCACGTCGAGCAGCAATTCAATCGCCGCGCTCCCCTGGATCACGCTCAGTTTCTTTATGGTGAAGTCGCCCAACGGATGTTGTCCCGGCTGGCTTTGGTGCGCTTGCAACCCACTCATATTCTGGATGCCGGCTGTGGTGCCAGCCACGCGCTGGAGCCTTTGCGTTCCCGCTACCCGGATATGAACTACACCGGTCTGGATCGCAGCGCCAAGCTGTTGGAGGTTGCCCGCGAGCGCTACCAATCCAAACCCAGCCTGTGGCAAAAACTGCGCAACCAACCTACCCCTGCTGCCAACTGGGTTCAAGCCGATATGGCCAACAGCGGCCTGCCCGCAGAAAGCCAGGAGCTGGTCTGGTCGAACATGGCACTGCACTGGCACCCGGAACCGCATCGAGTCCTGGCTGAATGGAACCGCCTGCTGAAACCCGAGACGCTGGTCATGTTCTCCTGCTTGGGTCCCGGCTCTTTTGCCGAGCTGCGCAGTGCCATGGAGCAAGCGGATCTGGGCACCCAAACGCTGGAATTCGTGGACATGCACGACTTTGGCGATCTGTTGCTGGAAAACGGTTTTGCTGATCCCGTGATGGATCAGGAGGTCGTGACGCTGACGTATCGCAGCGCTGAAAAACTGCTGGATGATTTGCGTCTGCTGGGCGGCAATCCGCACCCACAACGCAAGGCCAGCCTGAGCACCCTGCCCTGGCGTCAACGCCTGCTCAATGCGCTGGAGAAACAGCGCCATATGGACGGCACTTTGCATCTGAGTCTGGAAATTGCTTACGGGCACGCCTGGCGCGCTCGTAGCCGTCGCAGCACCCAGGGCGAGGTCAGCGTGCCGATCTCCACAATCAGCCGCCGCCCCAAACCCCAGGAATAAACCGCGCTTAGAAACGGTATTCGGCCTGCAACCAGAAGCGGCGGCCATCTTCCGCATAGGAATAGGCTCCGCTGGTACCCGAGTCGCGACGACGATCGGTCAGGTTATAGACGGCCGCACTCAAGCTCAGATCTTTTCTGGCACGCCAGCTAGCTCCCAGATCCACCGTAGCAATCGTCCCCATGCTTTCGCTGACAGCACCGCCCTGTCCCCAGGAAATATTGGTTTCCCGACCACGCACGTTCAAGGTCGAGAAGGCTGACACGGCTTCATTCGGCGTCCAGTCCACGGTCAGGCTGCCCATATTGCGTGGGGTCGCCACCAAGGGCTGTCCTTCAGACTGCGGGTAGCCAAAGCCCAGGATAGTGGCGCTGCCATTACGCACCTTGGAGTCCGTAAAGGTATAGCTGCCGCGCACTTTCCATTGCTCGTTAAAGCGATAGGCCAAGCCCAGTTCCAGACCCTGAACCCGTGCTTCAGTGATATTGAAGTAGGTGCTATACATGCTGTTGGTATACGGGTCCGGTGGCACAGGACGGCCATCGGGGTAGTACAGCTGACGCGAGCCGGTATTGGCGATCTTGTTTTTGTAGCGGGTGTGGAACAAAGTAGCGTTGGCGCTCAACGGTCCGCCATCGTCAAAGTACAAGCCCAGTTCTACGTTGGTGCTGACCTCAGGTTCCAGATCCGGATTGCCCCAGGTATAAGCACCGCCACGCTGCGGCAAACCGATTTGCGGATTGCTTTGCATGATGGTCGGAGACTTGAAACCCTTGGCGATCCCGCCTTTCAGCGTCCAGGCATCCGTCGCACTCCAGACACCGTACAAACGGGGAGTCCAGTGACGGCCATAGAACTCGTTGTCGTCCATACGCACGCCGCCGGTCAGGGCGAAGGATGGGCTCAGGCTCCATTCATCTTCCAGGAACAGGGAGTATTCACGCACGGAAGTATCCACACCTGCGCCATTCGGATTGGCGTAGTAGCCATCGGCCTTCAACTCGCTTTTGCGCCACTGAAAACCACCCACCAGCATGTGATCGGCCAAAGGCAGGGTGAGCTTGCCATCAATCACGGTATTGCGAAGATCAGGGCGGGCGCTTTGAGTGGGGCCATCGCGATAGGCTTGTTCACGGTTCAGGCTTAGCTCCGTATCAAAGCGGCCCCAACGCCCCGTATGGGCCAGCGTATAGCTGTCGCGCACGTACTCGTTTTCATTGGCCTTGCCCGTCAAAGCCAATGACTTGCCGGGGGTGGTCCAGAAATGCTGGGTCGTGCGGCCAGCTTCAAACATGAACTCATGATTGTTATTGGGGGTTGCCCACAAACGCACCGTACCGTTTTGACGTTTGGCACGCGCAAAGCCATTCAACACCTGATCTTCCTGACGTTGCTTGTGGTAGCCCCAGAACTGCAAGCCCAAGCGCCCCGGCACGATGGGGCCAGACAAGTACAAATCAGCCGAGCCGCTATTTCCAGCCGAACCACTGTCCTGCAAGGTATAGCCACCGGTCAAGGAGCCGTGCCATTTGTCGGCCACTTTGCGCGTCACAATATTGATGACTCCGCCCAAAGCCTCAGAGCCGTACAAGGTCGACATGGGGCCACGCACCACTTCGATACGCTCAATGGCTTCCAGCGGGGGAATCCAGTTCATGTCCAGAGCCTCAGACACCCCACCCTTCATAGTGATCTGACGCATGTCCTGGCGGCGACCATCAATCAAGACCAGCACATGCTCGGACTCCATGCCGCGAATCGAGATAGCCCCTTTGTCGCCACCTAAAATGCTGACGCCCGGCACCTGGCGCAAGGCATCGGCCAAAGACTCAAAGCGTTTCCCCTCCAGCTCCTCGCGCGGAATCACGGTGATAGAGGCTGGTGCGCTCACCACTTCCTGAGCGAATCCCGAGGCGGTCACCGAGATTGCACTTAACTGCTCAACTTCATTGCGTTCCTGAGCCCAGGCGGACATACACGCCAAGGATAAGGCGGCCAAGGGCCAACGCAGGCCCGTTCTCATTTTCATCAGAATTCTTCCATTATTTATAATACGAACCAAACTCATTTCTATTTGCTACTATCATGAGCCCGGTTTCTGACCGTAGTCTGATGAAAACTATTCTGATTATTGAAGACCACCGGCCTTTGTTGAGCCTGTTGGCAAGCCATCTGCAAGGGCAGGGATATGCAATTCGCACCGCTACGACGGGGCGGATTGGTCTTGCCCTGCTGCAAGAACATAGCTTTGATGCCCTGATTCTGGATCTGGGATTACCCGATATGGACGGCATGGAAGTTCTGGCGCAGCTGCATCGCCCAGATCGCAGCCAGCGCCTGCCCTGCCTGATCTTGAGTGCGCGCGATGCCGTCCACAATCGCATACAAGGGCTGCGTGGCGGTGCGGACGACTATCTGCTCAAACCCTTTGATCTGGTTGAGCTGGAGGCCCGCCTTGGCGCAATCCTGCGGCGGGCTGCGCCCCATCGTTACCAGCAACTGGTGATCGCGAATCTACGATTCGAGCCTGAAGTGCGACAAGCCTGGGTCAATGACCAAGCCTTGATGTTGCCACGGCGGGAAAGCCTGCTCTTGCTGGAGCTGATGCAGGCCAGCCCCCGTTTGCTGGTCAAGGATTATTTGCTGGAGCAGCTCTATCAAAACCAGACCGACATCAGTCTGAATGCCATCGAAGCGTTGATCTCCAAACTACGCCGCAAGCTGCGCGAGCAAAATGCCCTGGTTTGCATCGACACGGTGCGCGGTGTGGGCTACCGCTTGCGCGCTCTGTGAGCAGGCGCGCCTTCAGTCTGCGCGGGCGATTACTGATCAGCCTGCTGCTGATGCTGGCCTTGGGCTTTTGCGCTCTGGCCCTGTCCTTGTTCGATACCCGCGACGAGCTGCGCCGCATCAGCCTGTTTTTGCAGGCCGAAGAAATCGCCCGCGACTTTAAACCCTCGGAATCATTGGATAGCTTGCCGCGTCAGTACGCCGGTGGGGAAATGTCCTATTCGCTGTACAGCGCCGAGGGTGAGCTGCTCCAGGCCTCATCCAATCTGGCAAGTCCACGACGCCTGCGCCCTGCTCAGCCCGAAGACGAGCTGGCCTTGTTCAGGCTGAAGCATCGCAGTGGCTATGTGGTGTCGGTTTCGGTCACGCTGCCCAGTGGCGAAATCCTGATGGTGGCCAAACGAGACCAGCGCGAAAGAGAGTTGATCGGAGCCTTGCTGCAAACCCGCATGTGGCGCTCACTGCTTTTGTGGCTGCCGGTGTGTGCGTTGGGTCTGTTGTTGATCGCCTGGCTGATTCATTGGACCTTGCGCCCGGTACGACAAGCGGCAAATCTGGCTGCGACGCTGGGCCCTGCTCAACCCGAGCTGCGCTTGCCGGTCACTGAACTGCCCAAAGAAATTTGCCCCTTGGCACAGGCCGTCAATCAAAGTCTGGACCGCCTGATGCAGGCCTATCACCATGAACAACAACTGGTCGCAGATGCCGCGCACCAACTGCGCACCCCATTAGCTGTGATGTCCTTGCGTCTGCAAACGGCTGAACACCACAGCGAGCAGGACTGGGATTTGCTGCGCGAGGATATTACCCACTTGCAGCGTCTGGTCAGCCAATGGCTCAGCCTGGCCCGCAAGCAGGAGCAGGCTACGGAGCTAACAGACCACACAGCCCTGGCACCGTTGTGCCGCCGTGTGATGGGAGACTTATGGCCGCTTTTCGAGCAGGCCAATCGAGAGATCCAATTTCACGATGATAGTTCGCTCGATACGGTTCAAGCCTGTGAGGCCGATCTGTCCGAAGCCATTGCCAACGCACTGGACAATGCCCTAACACATGGCAAAGGCACGGTCAGCTTGCATTTGCATAACCCACAGCCAGACCAATGCGCGATCGATATCAGCGATCAAGGTGCAGCCTTGGATGCGCAAACAGCTCATCTGGCCTTTGAGCGCTTTCACAAGCAAGACAGCGCCAGCAAAGGAGCGGGCCTGGGGCTGACGATTGTGCGTCAGATTATGTTGCGCCACAGTGGCCAGGCCCTGTTCCTGCCCGGCGCACCCTGCACTCTGAGGCTCTTGCTGCCACTAGCGGCTCCCGCCTCTGACAAAAAAACGGTTTAGCGGTAAACTCGTCCGGTTGGCCTCCCCGGCCAACTACGTTCTCAGGGCGGGGTGCAAGTCCCCACCGGCGGTAATGGCACTAGCCTAGCCCGCGAGCGCCTGACCTGTGGTCAGGGACAGCAGACCCGGTGTGATTCCGGGGCCGACGGTATAGTCCGGATAAAGAGAGAACGGGATACCCTCATAACCTGTACAGGAGTCATCCTGCTATGGGCTTGAGCTATCCTGCTTCCTGCATGCCCTGTTTTTGTTGTCATAAAACAGGAAATCAACATGAACAGTATTACCTCAGCCAATCTTCTGGCTCCCCGTATCGCCTTTATTCAAGCTTGTTGGCACAAGGACATTGTGGATCAGGCCCGACTGGGTTTTATCGACGAAGTCAAAGCCCTGGGCCACGACAGCAGCCTGATCGACTTCTTTGAAGTGGGCGGCGCCTTTGAAATCCCGCTACATGCACAACGTCTAGCCCAATCGGGACAGTACGCTGCTGTTGTCGCTGCGGGTCTGGTGGTTGATGGCGGTATTTATCGCCACGACTTTGTGGCTACCGCAGTGATTCAAGGCTTGATGCAAGTCCAGCTCAGCACCAACGTGCCGGTGTTTTCAGTCGTGCTGACTCCTCACCATTTCCATGATGGCAAAGAGCACCACGATTACTTCCACCGTCACTTTGTAATCAAGGGCCAGGAAGCGGCCCGTACATGCCTGGATACCGTGAGCAAGTTGCAAGCACTGCCTGCGGCATCCGTCGCCGCTCTCTAAACGGCAAGGCGGCCTGAAAAGGCCGCCTCAATCCCAAACCCCCCAGGCTGCTTTTACCCGCAGCGCCAGAGCTGGCCAGAAGCTTGCTGGCCATGCATTTGGTAACTACTGTATCAAGACTGGTTACGCTTGCGCGACGAGTCTATACCCAGCTGTTTAAGCTTGCGGTACAAGTGGGTGCGTTCCAGACCAGTACGCTCCGACACACGCGTCATGCTGTGATTTTCGCGGCGCAGATGATATTCAAAATAAATGCGCTCGAACTCGTCACGCGCTTCGCGCAAAGGCAGATCCAAAGAAATGCTGCCTAGCTGGGACTCATCCTGCTCGACTTCAGGGACGGCCATGGCAGGTGCCATACCGGGAGCCATTGTGGCGGTTTCAGGGCGGCGATCACCACCTTGAGCCACCGGGCGGGCAGCGGCTGCCAGCGCCTTGGGTGCAACGGTACGCTCCAGACCCGAGGCGACGGTCTTGAGCAGGCGCTGCATGGTGATGGGTTTTTCCAGGAAGTCCACCGCACCAATACGGGTTGCTTCCACCGCGGTATCCACCGTGGCGTGGCCACTCATCATGACCACTGGCATATCCAGCAAGCCTTGAGAAGCCCACTCCTTGAGCAGGCTGACACCGTCAGTGTCTGGCATCCAGATATCCAGCAAGACCAGATCGGGGCGGCCCCGCAAGCGTGCCTCGCGAGCCTGGGCGGCATTCTCTGCCAATTGCACGGTGTGCCCTTCGTCGTAAAGAATTTCCGACAAAAGTTCCCGAATGCCGATTTCGTCATCAACTACCAGAATTCTGGCCATAAAACGTCACCTACGTGATTTTTACGCATTATCGTTTGCTCGCCGCCCAGAGTCCAGACGAATATGCTGGCCAGCAAGCCGGGTAAAGAGGATGGAAATGCGAGCCCCCCCCTCACGACGATTGGAAACATCGATTCTGCCGCCGTGCTCCTCGATGATTTTCTTAACTATAGCAAGTCCCAGACCCGTGCCGGTGGGCTTGGTGGTTACGTAAGGTTCAAAAACGCGCACCAGCATCTGGGGATCAAAACCTGGCCCGTTATCTGACACCACAAAACTGACCGCATCAGAAGAGTCGGAACCTTCTACGCCCGCAATCATGGTTTTAACAAATACATGCGCCTGGTCAAGTGATTGATCCTGGGCAGCCGCTTCACGAGCATTGGCCAGCAGATTATGGATAACCTGCCGCAGCTGCGTGGGGTCGCCTTGAACCATGGGCAAATCAGGGTCCAGCTCCACATCAATTGCCACACTATAACCATCGTCCCGGACCATGCCTTCTTCCGGGTCCCAACCATATAAAGTCAGCACTTCGGTAATCAGCTCGTTCAGATTCAGAGCTTGCATCTGAGTCGCCGGTTTACGAGCATACTCTCGGAAATCTTCCACCATCTTCTTGAGCGAACTGACCTGATTGACGATGGTATTGGTATAACGCAGCAACATGGCAGCATGGACTTCATCCAGCTGCGACTCCAGTTTCATGGCCAGTCGTTCGGCCGACAACTGAATAGGCGTTAACGGGTTCTTGATCTCGTGTGCCAGGCGTCGAGCCACCTCGCTCCAGGCCACCAGACGGCTGGCGGAAATCACGTCGGTAATATCGTCAAACACCACCAGATACCCGGTTGGCTGACCATCTACACGCAGCAAGGTACCACGGGCCAAAACGGTGACGATAGTATCACGCGCTTCATTACCTTCTTGCATTTCCAATTCAAACTGCTGCTGCCAGTAAGGATGATCCGAGCCCATGGCCTGATGCGTGGAAAAGGCTTCACGTATCACCGAGGCAAAGGTCATGGCCCCTTCCAGCGTTTCCAACGGGCGACCTTTAATCGAACGCAGATCCACCTGCAAGATACGCTGCGCCCCCTGGTTGAACATGGTGACGCGGAACATCTCATCAAAAGCCAGCACACCACTGGACAGGTTGCTGAGTACCGACTCCAGGTACATATTGGAGCGCTCCAGCTGCAGACGATTTTTCTCGACCATGCGACGCGCTTCATCCAGCTGTCGGGTCATGGCATTGAAAGAGCGCGTCAACTGGCCTACTTCATCTTTGGCAGGTGGCTCAGGCAAAGCCCGGTAATCCCCCACCCCTACCGCCTGCGTACCGGCAGCCAATGTCAGCAAAGGGCGCGTCAGGCGGCGCGACAAGGCCAAGGCAGCCGCCACAGCCGTAAACACCGCCAGAATCAAGGCCAGCGTCAGCGTTATGCCGTAGAGCTTGCGCAAGCCCTGACGAGATAAGGCCAGCTCCTGATAATCCCGGAAACCTTGCTGCACCTGGTTGGCATTGCGTGCAATCTTGTCCGGTACAGGCTGAATGACCTGCAGCCAGCGCGAGTCTGCCGTGCCACTCAAGGTTGCCGCAAAGCGATTGGGATCGGCCAATGGTAGAAC
Organism: Alcaligenes sp. 13f; assembly: GCF_020496585.1. Lineage (NCBI taxonomy): Bacteria > Pseudomonadati > Pseudomonadota > Betaproteobacteria > Burkholderiales > Alcaligenaceae > Alcaligenes > Alcaligenes sp. 13f. The sequence goes on along the minus strand of NZ_JAHKKC010000011.1, from coordinate 61,493 downwards.
CGTGCGCAGACGCAAGCCCGTGGACTCTGCGGGAACCCCGCCTTCGTCCAGGCCGTTGTCGTGAACAGGCGCATCATCATCCACCTCGGCAGCCGAATAGCGGCCTGCAATACGCAGTTGATTCATCACGCTGGACGGCGGCATATCAGGCAGCAGCGTGTCGTAGCGGCCCGAGGAAAAGGCAATCAGACGACCATTGCCCGAAAACACCATTGCCTCCGTCACCCCGCTGTTTTCACGCAAGGAGATCAGCAAGCTGCTGTACTGCGCGCTGTCCGCCTTGTTCAGTGCCGACACCATTTCATTGGCACGACCTTCCAGCTCATTGAGCTGCGAATCCAGGGCGGCACGGCCCAGGCTCAAGCCCGACTCCAGGGCCGTATCCACCCGCACGTTGAACCAGGACTCGATCGAGCGCGACATGAACTGAACCGAGAGCAGGTAGATCAGCGCCCCCGGAATAATGCCGATCAAGGTGAAGTAAAAGGCAAAGCGCGCCGTCATGCGGGCACCAAACTGACGCCGGCGTATTTGTCTGAACAGACGAATCGTCAGCAACAGCACCCAGGAAATCAGCGTGGCGGCCAGTACACCGTTGAGCACCAGCAGCAAGTCATACTGCTGCGCATAGCGCGAAGCGTTACCCGTAGACCAGACAAGAAGAGAAAACAGCGCCAACGCGCTGACACCCGCTCCGAACAGAGCGGTGCGCAAGATCCAACGTATCAAGGTTGGGGCTCGTCGACGGAGACGGAAAAGGAAAAGGTTTTCCATGGAGTAGCCAATGTCCAGGCAGAACTATTGATGGCGTCCACTTGAAACGGACGGGCCAGCAAAGAGGTATCCAGGCGCAAACGCACACGACCCTGATATTCCTGGTCGCGGTCCAGATCAGCCACATAGGCCACGGCCCAGCCGCGAATATGTCGCAGCATGGCCAATGCGTCGTTCATGGAGGATTCGGGCAGAGAAAGGTCCCCGGTGCCCACGCGCCACTGACGGGTCAGGGCGTTATACACGACCCGCCAAGTTTGTTGTTCTTTAACAACGTTTTTGTCAAACCAGTACCAGCGGGGTTTGGCCAATTCCACTTCAACCGTGAAATACAGCGGCACCCCTTTCTCGGCAGCGGTGCGCAATTCCGGGCTTAACTCGAATTCGACATCCGCGTCGATATACAGTTTTTCATCCCGAATATGGGGCTCGACCTTGACGACCCGCTCTCCCGACGTAGCGACCGGCACAATGGTATTGGCCGAGCTTAGCGCGCAGTTGAAAATCAGCAGAAAAGACAGAAAAACGCGCCACATCGTGATTAACCGCAAAAAGGACAAAGTCAGAGCCCTAATTGTGACAAGTCAAACCGGGCGCGTAAATAAGGCGTAGAAAAAACCGTCGCCATCTGCCAGCGATCGTCCCGCAACGCCGGGCAAAATCTGGCCAGGAGAGTCCAAAAGCTGCGCCTCGGGGTGACGAGCCAAAAACGCCTCGACCTGTTGTTCCCCTTCAGCCGGGAAAATCGAGCAGGTCGAATACAGGAAATGCCCGCCAGGCTGCAATGTGGACCACAAGGCATCCAGTATAGAGCTTTGCAAACGCGCGGTATCAGCAATGTCCGACTCGCGACGCAACCAGCGAATATCGGGGTGACGACGCACAATCCCCGAGGCGGTGCAAGGCACATCCGCCAGGATGGCATCAAAGGGCTGACCATCCCACCATTGAGCAGTACGCGCCGCATCACCCCGTTTTAATTGAACCTTGTCACTGGCCAAACCCAGACGACGCAGGTTGTGACCTACACGCTCCAGACGTTCACCATCCGAGTCCAGGGCCAGCAAGGAAACATCCGCCTGTTCCAGCAAATGGGCCGTCTTGCCACCCGGAGCCGCGCATGCATCCAGCACGCGCATGCCATCCTTGACCGGCAAGAGCAGACCCGCTTGCTGAGCCGACCAATCCTGCACCGACCACCAGCCCAGATCAAAACCAGGAATCGCCTGAACCGGCATCGCCTTGTCCAAGGTGACGGCGCCCGTGCCAGGGCTGCTGGAAGCAATGCCGGCCTCTGTCAGCACAGCCTGCAAGCGCTCCACTGAACAACGACGCTGATTCACACGCAAGGTCAAAGGACCGGGACGATTGGCCGCTTGCAACAGCGCTTCCCAATCACGCGGGTAAGCACGGCGCAATTCCTTGACCCACCAGCCGGGGTGATTCCAGCGTGCTTCAGGGCGGCTCTCCACCTGAGACAGGATCATCTTGCGCTCGCGTGTAAAGCGACGCAGCACCCCGTTCACCAAACCCTTGGACAGACGCAGCGCAGCTTGGCTATCAGCCGCACGCACAGCCTGATCCACCACCGTATGCACGGCATAGACCGGCACATCCGGGCGATCCTCAAAAGTCTTGGCATCCTCTTGCACACGCATGGCTGTATCCAGCAAGGCCAGCGACACCATCAGCAAGGCATCCAGCCAGGTATTGCTGGGCTGGCGTGGCACCAGCGTGATACGAATCTGACGGGCATGACCCAAACGGCGCAAAACATGGAAGCTGACAGACTGCACCGCCGCACGGGCAGGCGCTGGCGTTGCAGCCAGGCTTTCAGTCAGGGACTTGCCTGCCAGCACGCCTTCAATATTGCGCGCGCTCAGCAGCATGACTTCGGACAGGGGCAAAGAGGGGGAAAGATGGGTGTCGGACACAGAACAACCGCTAGAAAAGAAAAATATGACTGCGACTGTAGCACTATTTGCCGCATAAACCGGGCTCAAACGCACAAGATCCGCACGCATCCGGGCATGGGACGGTAAAATCAAGCCTATTTCCCAATTTCGAGCCCTCAAGCTCCAGAAGGACCCTCTATGAGCGCCCCCAAAGTCGGATTCGTGAGCCTGGGTTGTCCCAAGGCCCTGGTCGATTCCGAACGAATTCTTACCCAGCTGCGTACCGACGGCTATCAGATCACCCCCAGCTACGACAATGCAGATGTGGTGGTGGTCAATACCTGTGGCTTTATCGACAGCGCCAAGGCCGAATCGCTGGAAGCGATCGGCGAGGCACTGGCTGAGAACGGCCGCGTCATTGTCACCGGCTGTATGGGTGTGGACGAAGGCCTGATTCGCGACGTGCACCCCTCGGTGCTGTCCGTTAGCGGCCCCCAGCAATACGAACAGGTACTGCGCGCCGTGCGTGAAGCCGCACCGCCTTCACTGGATCACAATCCCTATATTGATCTGGTACCCCCACAAGGCATCAAACTGACCCCACGTCACTACGCGTACTTGAAGATTTCCGAAGGCTGTAACCACAGCTGCAGCTTCTGTATTATCCCGTCCATGCGCGGCAAGCTCGTCAGCCGTCCTGTCGGTGATGTACTGGGCGAAGCCGAGCGTCTGGTCAAGGCCGGCGTCAAAGAACTATTGGTGATCTCGCAGGACACCAGCGCCTATGGCGTGGATATCCGTCAACGCACCGGCTTCTGGAATGGCCGCCCCGTCAAGAGCAGCATGCTGGATCTGAGCGCCGCCCTGTCCGAACTGGGTGCCTGGGTGCGTCTGCATTACGTCTACCCCTACCCGCACGTGGACAACATCATCCCGCTGATGGCTGAAGGCAAAGTGCTGCCGTACCTGGATATTCCCTTCCAGCACGCCAGCCCTTCGGTGCTGCGTTCCATGAAGCGCCCTGCTTTTGAAGATCGCACCCTGTCACGTATCAAGCAATGGCGTCAGGACTGCCCGGATCTGACCATCCGCTCCACCTTCATCGTGGGCTTCCCCGGCGAGACCGAGGAAGACTTCCAATACCTGCTGGACTGGATGACCGAAGCCCAACTGGATCGCGTCGGCTGTTTCCAATACTCCCCCGTGGAAGGCGCCCCCGCCAACAAGCTCGACGGCATCGTCCCCGACGAAGTCAAACAAGAACGTTGGGAGCGTTTCATGGAACATCAACAAGCCATCTCCACCGCTCGCCTGGCCGCCAAAGTGGGCCGCGAAATGGACGTGCTGATTGATGAAATCGACGAAGACGGCGATGCCGTTGGCCGCTCCAGCGCCGACGCCCCCGAAATTGATGGCAACGTCTTCATCACCAGCGAACAAAAACTGGAACCCGGCCAGATGGTGCGTGTGCGCATTACGGATTCCAGTGAGTACGATTTGTTTGGTGAACAGATCTAAGCACTGGCTAGTCCTGATAGCCTGATCAAGCCAGTGGGGTCACAATGACCACACTGGCTTTTGTACACAAGTCCCTCATTAACTTCCCTGCTCACCTGCTCTGCTGCCCAGCCTCCTCATTCAGGCATAGGCGGCCCGGCACTTTACCCAAGGATCTTTCATGCCTGTCTACCAATTAGATCAACACGCCCCACAAATCGACGACAGCAGCTTTGTTGCCGCAGAGGCCACCCTGATTGGCAAGGTCGTATTGAAAGAGCACAGCAGTGTCTGGCCCGGTGCTGTTATCCGTGGCGATAACGAAACCATTACCGTGGGCGTAGGCTCCAACGTGCAAGAAGGCGCAGTACTGCACACCGATCCAGGCTACCCGCTGGATATTGGCGACCATGTCACCATCGGCCACCAAGCCATGCTGCACGGCTGTACCATCGGTGAAGGCGCGTTGATCGGTATCCAGGCGGTCGTGCTGAACGGTGCCGTCATCGGTCGCGATAGCCTGGTTGGTGCTGGCGCATTGGTCACGGAAGGCAAAGTCTTCCCGGAACGCAGCCTGATCATCGGATCGCCTGCCAAAGCCGTGCGTACCCTGAGCGATGAAGACATTGCCAAGCTGCGCCAGAACGCCAGTGTTTACGCCGAACGCGGCAGTCACTACAAAACAGCTTTGAAACGCATAGACTAAAAAAAGCAAGTACACGCTGGCCCCTCTTGGCAGTGCACCATGCAGTTGAAGGTCACTTACACAGTCTCCAAACGGAGAGCGACGACGCCTGGCGCTGGCAATCCGGCCAGTCCTGATCTCTGCCAATCCTGCCATCGCCGTTGGCGATGGCACGTTGACAGATGATTGATTTGCAAGGAAGAAAACGGGTCCTAGAATGAAGGCGTCAATCTAAAAACCACCTTCAGAGACAGATTCCTATGAAAACCTACCGCATCGGCCAGATCGTTCCCAGCTCCAACACCACTATGGAAACCGAGATTCCTGCCATGTTGCAGGCTCGTTACGCCGAGTTTCCTGAAGAGCGCTTCACCTTCCACTCCTCGCGCATGCGCATGATGCACGTGAACCCTGAAGAGCTGAAAGCCATGGATATCGCCAGCGACCGCTGCGCGGTTGAACTGAGCGACGCCCGCATGAGCGTGATGGCCTACGCTTGCCTGGTTGCCATCATGGCCCAAGGCGACGGCTACCACCGCGTCTCGCAAGCCCGTCTGCAAAACACCGTTAAAGAAAACGGCGTGGAAATTCCTGTGCTGAGCTCGGCCGGTGCCCTGGTCGATACGCTGAAAGAATTCGGCTACAAGAAAGTCTCCATCATCACCCCTTACATGAAACCGCTGACCAAGCGCGTGGCTGACTACATCGAAGCTGAAGGCATCGAAGTTCAAGACTCCATCAGCCTGGAAGTGTCGGACAACCTGGAAGTGGGCCTGCTGAACCCGGAAAACCTGCTGGAGCACGTCAAACGCCTGAACCACGACGGCGTGGACGCGGTCATCCTGTCCGCTTGCGTACAGATGCCTTCCCTGCCCGCCATCCAGCGCGCTCAAGACCAAATCGGCAAGCCCGTTCTGTCCGCTGCTGTTTGCACCGTGTACCAAATGCTCAAGACCCTGGGTCTGGAAACCCGCGTACCTAACGCTGGCCACATCCTGTCGGGCGCCAAGCCACAAGCCTGATCAAACAGGCTTAGCTGTACAAAGCCCTGCCGACATACAGTCGGTGGGGCTTTTTTTATGTTTAGACCTCATCAAAGCCTGCCGTAAAAACCACAGTTGTGCCGACTCATAAACAAATGCCAAGCCAAGAACAGTCATTCATCCTCGATACAGGCTGATGCCGCCCTCTGCTACTACATCCATATGGGCATATGGCGTAGGACGATGATTCTCTACGCTGCCACAGTCACCCCAAGTGCAGATCAGCAAAAAAAAGCGATATGATGCCTGCATGAAACTGGACCTGCTGACCCTCAAACTGTTTGTCCGCATACTGGAAGAAGGCACGATCAGCCAAGCGGCGGAGCGTGAGCATATTGCTGCCGCCGCGGTCAGCCGCCGGATTGCAGATCTGGAACAGTCTCTGAACACCACCTTGCTACTGCGCACGAACAAAGGTGTCAGCCCGACTGCAGCGGGCCTGGAACTGCTGTACCGCTCACGTGCATTGCTCAATAGCGCGCAAGAGATCGAAACGCGCCTCCAGGCGTTCTCGCAAGGCCAGCAAGGCCTGGTGCATATTCTGGCCAACACATCGGCTATTTCTCAGTTTCTGGCCGAGCCATTGGGCGAGTTTGGACGTCTGCACCCGGCTATTCCCCTGCAACTGGAAGAACAAACCAGCCTGGACATTATTCGGGCCCTGGCAGAAGGTAAAGCCGATCTGGGAGTATTTACCCGTCTGCCCTACGCGGCCGACATCGAGGCCTATCCTTTTCGCAGTGACAAGCTGGTCGTGCTGGTGCCTCTCAATCACCCCTTGGCTCAGCATGAAAAAATCCGCTTCGAGCAAACGCTGGAGCATGAGCAGATCACGCTGCTAACGGGCACGCAGCTGCATTACCAGATCACCAAAATCGCCATGGAAGCCAACCGCTCCGTGCGCATCCGCACCGAGGTATCAGGCTACGACGCCATGTGTTTGTTGATTAATGCAGGCATGGGTATTGGCATCTTGCCGCGCAAGAGCGCCAGTATTTATAAGATCCCGAATACGCGTGTGATTGAGCTGGACGAAGAGTGGAGCCAGCGAGAAATTCTGATCGGTGTACGCCGCCGCAGTGACCTGCAACCGAGCGCAGAAAGCTTGCTAAGCTTCCTGCTCGAGAGCGGCGCTTAAGAAGGCCGACCTTAGCCGGTGCTACGGCCAAGGTCATATCGTCTAATAAGCAGGCCCGGCCTTTACAACATAACTGAGACAGAGCAGCTATCCGCAAGACACCTGGCGATCTAACAAGCTTTAGTAAGCTGCGCCGGGCGGAGCAACTGGCACCTCGACCTCGTCCTTGAATTGGCCCAACAAAGCCGTTGCCGCCTGTCGCAACAACACTGCATCCACCCCTACGGCCACAAACAAGGCGCCCAAAGACAAATAGTGATGCGCTGCCTCGACATTCGACTGCAGGATTCCGGGGGCCTTACCCGCCTTGCTGATACGCACAATCGCGTCCTCAATTGCTGACAGGACATCCGGGTGCCCCGGCTCGGTTAAATACCCCATGCTGGCCGCTAAATCCGCCGGTCCGATGAAAACACCGTCCACGCCCTCTACCGCCAGAATCTCGTCCAGATTATCCAGTGCCTCGCGAGTTTCCACCTGACAAATCACACACATTTCCTGATTGGCCCGCGCCACATAGTCGGTAGTCGCTCCCCAGCGAGCAGCACGTGCCAAGGCTGCACCCACCCCTCGAATGCCATGAGGCGGATAACGTGTCGCAGCAACAGCCGCTTTGGCCTGTTCAGCGTTTTGCACCATGGGAATCAACAGATTCTGAGCCCCCATATCCAGCAGCAGCTTGATCTGCACGGGGTCATTCCAGCTGGGACGCACAATCGGCGCGATGGGATGAGCCGAGACGGCCTGCAACTGCGCCAGCAAGGTCTGTATCGTATTGGGGGCATGCTCGCCATCCAGCAAAATCCAGTCGTAGCCCAGGCCAGCACAGAGGTCCGCTACATAAGGGCTGGCCAAGCCATGCCACAAACCAATCTGGGACTTGCCCTGCCGCAAAGCCTGCTTGAACGCATTTACCGGGTGCTTCATGTCCTCTCCTTGTCACGTGCTTAGGCGTCAAGCAAGCAGTGTAAAGCGCACAAGACGGAAGTGAGCATGAGTGCTGACTATTTTGAACAAGCGCATCATCATGCATCGCCCTCAGGCACGAACAGGCAAAAGAAACGGCCCACTGCATGGGCCGTATGTCTTATTGCATTGGCTAACGAGCTTACAAGGCCTGGCCGACCTCTTTCACCAACTCCCCAAAGCGGGGCGTAGTGCGATCTCGCGGGCGCGGCAGATCTACCTCTATCCGGGCGCTGACACCGGCCGGGCTGCCTCCCAGAACGATAATGGTATCGGCCAAAAAGACAGCCTCATCAATATCGTGCGTCACGAACAGAACCGCTGCCGAACTGCGCTGCCACACCTGAACCAGCTCGTCCTGCAAGGCCTGACGAGTCAGAGCATCCACCGCAGAAAAAGGCTCATCCATTAATAGCAAATCGGGTTGCACAGCCAAGGCACGGGCAATGCCAATACGCTGCACCTGACCACCCGACAATTGATGCGGCCAGCGGTCTTTCAGATGCGCCAAACCCACCTGATTCAAGGCGGCATCCACACGCTGATCGCGCTCTTCACGCGACAGGCCCAACCCTTCCAGACCATAAGCCACGTTGGCAGCAATACGTCGCCACGGCAAGAGGCGGCTGTCCTGAAACACGAAGGCGTTGGCACGACGGCCAGGACTATCTTGCAGATTGGATCGCAGATGTCCGAAGCTGGGCTGGCTCAAACCGGCTGCCGCACGCAACAAGGTGCTCTTGCCTACACCCGAACCACCTACAATCGCCACAAAATGCCCTGCCTGAACTTCCAGATTCACATCGCGGATCACAGGTGCAGGCGCACCGGGGTACTGAAAACCAAACCCCTGGAACTGAATCAAGGCTGCCACTGAAGTACCCATTTGTTGAAAGCCAGAAAAAGCATGTCGCACAAGGTGTAGACCACCGAGATGATCAACATATAGACCACCACCGCATCGTAAGCACCCACACCCGCAGCGGCATTCATTTCCTGACCCATACCAGGCACGCCCAGCAACTCGGCCGCAATCAACGTCATCCAGGCTTGACCAATACCAGCACGCACACCACTCAACAAGCCGGGGCTGATCGCTGGCAGAACCACCGTCCAGGCGCGAGAAAAATAAGAATTATGCCCAAAAGCCGCAGCCAATTCGTAATAGCGGGGATCGACCGAACGCACCGCACTGTAAGTGGCAAAGTAATTCAGCCAGAACACACCGATTGCAATCACAAAGGCTGCACCAGTGTGGCTGACCTTGAACCAGGCAATGGCAAACACCACCCACGCCAAGGGCGGGATAGGACGCAGCAAGCGAACCAAGTAAGCTTGCAGTAAATCAAAGCGATGGATCGTTGCCGCCGCCAGACCAAAAGCAATACCCAGGAAAGTGCCGATGCCCAAGCCCCAGAAATAATGCACCAGGCTGGACTGAGCAGCCGGCCAAAGACGACCGGCTTCAATCTCCTGGAACAAAGCCGAGGGCAAGCTCAATGGATCAGGCAGCGTACCGCGCGGAGCCCAGCCATAGACATAAGCCAGACGCCACACCAGGATAAACAAGGCCAGACCGGCTACGCCGTAAACAATCCGCTCCAGACCGCGACGCCACAAGGCATCAACCAGGGCACCCGCAGTTGCGGGTGCTGCGGCGGGCAAACTTGCTTGTTTCGCAACGCTCATTACGGTGCTGCCTTTTCATAAAAGCGAACGTCAAACAGGCTTTGAACATCATCCAGCTTGGTCGCCAGCGTGCCTAAAGAAACCTGGAAATCCTGCAGCTGAACCGTGCCATCAATAATCTTGTGAGGGTCAGGCTGGAACTGATCACGCGAGCGCTCGATAGCGGCTTGCACAATCTCTTTAGGCAAGCGACCACCGCCTACATACTTCTGCACATAAGGTGTTGCCTTGGCTGGCTCATCGCGCAGCATGGCAGTGGCACGCAAGTGAGCATTCACCAAGTGCTGAACCAGATCAGGATTGGATTTGATCAAGCCTTCGCGCACCAGCAGTACCGAGCCGGGCTCATTGGGGAACAACTCACCACCATGAGCCACAATCTTGGCATCGGGCTGGCGCTGCAGAATTTGGCTAACCGTCGGTTCCAGAATGGCGGCGGCATCAACAGCGTGATTGCTCAAGGCCTGTTGAATCTGGGCCTCGCCCTGGTAGATCACCTCGACCACATTCGGATCAACTTTCAACATATTGCGCAGCCAGTACTGCAAGGCAGCTTCAGGCACAGCACCTTTGGGGTAGCTGGCAACCTTGGGCTTGTGACCCTTCTCTTGGGTGAACTTGGCGACAGCCGCTGCGAAATCAGGCTTGTCGGCATCAAGATAAGCAGCCAGATCGCCAATAGCCACCACACTGACCTGCTCCACGATGTTGGAGGCAACAACTTTGACGTCGGCCTCTTTAGCCTTGGCCACCAAAGCGGGGCCAATACCCACATAGGCAACATCCAGCTGCCCGGCGATCAAGGCCTGGGTCAGCGCTGGACCGCTTTGAAACTGAACCAGCTTGGGTTCCGCTTGTCCCTCTGGCAATAAGTCGCCAGACCCTAAGCCCACGAACAATTGAGCGGCAGGCATGATGGGCAAATAGCCGATCTCCAGCGCTTGCTCGGCAGCCTGTGCGGAGAAGGAGACGGATAGAGCAAGAAGGCCAGGGGCTAAATAACGGGAAAACATAACGATCTCGTGAAACAGGCGAAAACTGAAGCTTAAACCTGTTGGGGAGACGCATCTTTATTTGCTTATACCCAAAAACAATAACGATCTCGATTTTTAAATAAATTTCTTTGAATTACTCGCACCACGAGAGTTGCTTCAACAAAACAAGTTCGTCACAGCCCACCTGGGTTAAATACAGCGCAAACGCTTGTTATGAAGAAGCTCTATGCTTGGAAACAAGCAACCTTTCAAAAAGCGCCTCCCATTGTTGCAACACCTGTGGCAGCATATATCGGGCCCCCGCAACCCGGGCGTTCTGACGCATAGCGGTGCATAGTTCCGGATCATTTAGCAGTTGCAAGAGCCCCTGAGCAAGAGCGGCGGGGTTAGCAGGTTCACATAACAAGCCATCCTGTCCATCAGAAATAATCTCACGCGGGCCAAAATCGCAATCAAAAGACACAATAGGCAAACCGCAAGCCTGGGCTTCCAGCAAGACCAAGCCTTGGCCTTCGTAACGTGAGCTAACAGTCAATAATGTTGCGGTCTGGTAATGCTTGAAAATCTGATTGGTGAAAGGCAACCAACTAAGTGTAGAACTAATGCCTAGCTTCTCAGCCTGACCATGCAAAGCCTTCTGTTCAGGTCCTTCCCCAATAATGGTCAAATGAGCATCTGGTCGCTCTTTGACCACCAAGGCCCAAGCCTGGAGCAGATAATCAAAGCCCTTTTGAGGGGCCAAGCGGCCTACGGCCAACACCTGGTTATCAGGCACTGCGTCACTGACTTGCTCGCAAGCAGGAGGCAGGTCTACAGGATTGGCAATCACTGCAATGCGCTGTGCAAACTCCTGGTAAAGCTTTGCTTGAGTCTGCGTCAACGAAAGGACATAGTCGGCATACCGATACAGCCGACGACAAGCAAAGCGAGTCAGATAGCCAAATGCTGCCGGATTATTGTGATCACATACAACTAATGCAGGAGCACATCGTCGCCTAAGCGGAAACTTAAGCGCCAGAATAGCCAGCAAAGCACACCAGGGTCCGTTAGCAATCAGTATGTCGGCTCCGCCCACCTCGGAATGGCGTCTAAGAGCAAAAACATCCTGCACATAATTCAGAAGACGTCTTCCACGACCAGGCTGGGAAGAATGCATCAGGCAGCTGCGTCTGATATTCGTATGCAGAGGATAAACATCGGTAATCTGACCTTCTCGTACAAGCAGCGAAACATCATGTCCGTTTGCAGCCCAGCTATTGAGCAGCAGTGCCAGCACACGTTCGACGCCTCCCTTGATGGAGTAGCTATCATAAAGTTGAACAATTTTCATGAGGCAGCAGTCTTTTGGGATGTAACCCGTGAGTGATACAACAGTAGCGCACCGATTACAAAACTGACTGTATAAGCAGTGCCAACTGCCAAAGGCCCTTGTCTCCAGGAAAGGTGCAAATCAGGCAACAGGAGTACAGCAGCCGCCCCCAGACCGGCTAGCCATTTAATCGTAACGGCGTAGTGCAGCCCAGTCCGTATAAGGATGGCATCGAGACTGAGCGCAGCAAAACCTGGAATCAAAATAAACGAACCCAGGCGGATAATGCCAATGGCGGGGTCAAAGGCAGAACCGTAAATCAAAGGAATGAAAAAGGGGGCTAACAGGCCGATACTTGCTGTCAGAAACACCCCCAACATGAGCAGTATAGGCACAAATAAAACAGAGGCCTTGCCTGTCACCGACTGACGCCGATAAACAAGAGAAGGTGCCAGCGCAGCAATAGCGACTGGACCAAAGAACCATCCACTATCGAGAAGGCCAAAGGCAGCTGTGTACTGTCCATAGAGAACAGCGGTCAGACGGGTTTCCAGCACAATCCGATCCAGACGCTGGATCAGAATAAGAGCCAACACGCCAATCCACACAACAAGTCCTTTACTGAACAAGTAGATCATGCGTTCCCGACATGGCTGCCAACTCCACGGTGGTCCGTCATCTCGAATCGTATAGACAAACCATGCAGCAACCGCAAAATACTCAACACAGTAGATCAGGGCAAACCAAGTGACAGAAACATCCAGGAAATATAAAACAACAATACAGATCAACTTCAGACATGATGTCACCAACCTGATAACGGTAATAACACGGGTATTCTGACCGACTTCCCTAATCAAACGCAGTGTATTAAATGGCTCAGCAACCAGCAGTGAGGCCGCCAAAATAAAAAGAAGCGGTTGGCGTGAGTCAGGTTCTGCTGCGACGGTCCAGACCACCATACTGATGCCAGCTAGCAAACCCACTAACAAGCGCAGAGCGAACACCGAGCCTAGCAAGCGTTTCCGACTGGCAGGATCGCTACTCGCGGCCAGTTGCGGTGCCACTGTTTCAGAACCAGCCATAAGACCAATGGCGGAGAACACGAACAGCAAGGCAAGTGCATACTGGAACTCACCAAAAGCATGAACACCCAGCGTACGTGCAATCAGACCAACGGATATGGCGGAGAACGCAAGCTGAAGAACTTTCTCCAACACCAGCCAGATCAGACTGGACAGCTCTCGACGAGATAGTAGCTGACGCAGACGTAAAGGCAGCACAGTCATCACGAGTCCGTGCTGCTCATGCCGACCCCAGGCCCAAGGCGCTTACGCACGGCCCTGGTCACGTAATGCATCATTAACCACGCGCTTTTCAGAGTAGATACCCCAAGCTCATTGCGATAAATATGCCATTGCCAGTGTAGATTGCGGACTTTCTTCGACGAGAGAGATTCTGCTTGTACACGATAGCGGGCCATCGGACTGGTCGTTGGCAGGCGGCGGCCTACTGAAACCCGACGCAAAGCCGACAACCAAAACAGATAGTCTTCGTGGCCGATACTCTTGAAACGGAGATCTTGTACGACTTGGCGCTTCACAATACCAGTCAAGTTGGCAATGACGTTGCCGCGCAACAACTGCTCATAGCTGACTTGCGCAGGTGGAACAACTAAATTCAGTGGGCCTTGTTCATTGAACCGCAGATAGGCCGTATAGCATAGTTCGGTACCCGTTGCTTCCATGAAGGCAAGCTGTTCCGCAAGCTTGGTCGGCACCCAAAGATCATCGCTATCGAGAAAAGCGAGATAGTCGCCTGTTACTCGCTCTAAGGCCAGATTACGGGCTTTGGAGGCTCCTTGATTAGACTGGCAGGCCAAAACCTTGATACGCGCATCGCGTTCTGCAAACCGGTTGGCAATGGCCAGCGTATCGTCAGTCGCCGCATCCACGATCACCCACAGTTCCCAATGCGGCCAGGTTTGGGCAATTGCAGACTCAATAGACTCGGCCAAGGTAGGGGCCGCGTTATAGGCCGGCATAACAATCGAAACCAGGGGAGATTCACACATGTCGGATCAATGACTCCAATTTGTTACGGTACTGCGACGAATATACGTCGTGGGCATACTGCCGGTAGTATTGATCCCACAGCGCCCTTGCCCGTGAGCCGCGAGCGGCAAGCTCGGCCTTGGAAACGTTGGCCAGCCACTCCCGAATCGCGTCGGCAGTTTCGGCCAACGCCCATCCGGTCTGCTCCGTTACGACGCGCTGACCGGGTGGCGTGCCTATTGTCGTGAGCAAGGCGCGCCCCAAGAGCAGATGTTCGTAGTATTTATTAGGGGCAGCATACCTATGGTTGGGCATACTCAAATAATAAAATCCGACCGTGCAATGCATATCAGAGAGCATGCCCAAGCCTGCTTCATGGCTAAGGGGGCCGTGTACGATTATATTGTTGTGCTCACGTGCCACTGCCTCGATGCGGGGTGACAACGGTCCATAGCCACCAAAATGTAACTCGACACCTGGATGACCCGCGCAGGCATCCAGCAAATTCTCCAGACCTCGATGCCGTTCCTCCAAGACACCAAAATAGCCAATACGAATGGGGCCAGGCTCAAGGGGGTCAAATGCCCGGGCGGTCAACTGACTGGCAGGCACATTCTCCACAACCATAATATGAGGGGCAGGAGCAAGGGAGTGCTGCTGATACCGGGATTCGTCAGCCAATAAAGTCAGATCGGCGTGCAGAGCCAAAAAACGCTCAATGCCGTTAAGAACCAGACGTGCCGGACCGGAGACTGCACGAGTATCCGCATAGTGATCATAAATATCGAAAACGAACGGTTTGCGACATAAACGGCAGAAAAGCCACCCCGCCAGAGCGCTATCAAGGTCCACCGCATGGACGACAGATATCTGACGCCTTTGACGAAAAAGCGTGCGGATGATGAAAAGATTCCAGCCTATCAACGCCCACAGATTTCGCCAACGCGCGCCTAGGGCAGCGACTTTGCGATACAAAAACATATCGCTTTCGCTGGCAGAGGCATGGGTTTGTCCACGATCCCAGCCTACAAAACTGACGCTATCCCCCTGTGCCTTCAAAGCCTGAACATATTTGTTCATGCGGGAGTCAAGCTGCGGCAGAAACGCCCTGACGAATGTAATGTGCATGGTTCTGTTTTGCCGCTGAATCAAAGTAATAAAACAAAAGAAAGAAATAAAATATGAAAAAATTCTGATACAACCACTCGGATTTAACAAAGAAAAGCAATCCGTAGCTAGTAAAGAGTGCGAGATAAACCCGGGGTAGCCAGGGTGAATACCGCGAACATTGCCATGCCCGCACGAAAAGTGCTAGCCAGAATAAGACAAACAACGTACAGCCAAGATACCCGGCCAAATAAACCAAGCGGACAAAGCCAGAGTCACTGGAGGTCAAACCCCTTTCTTCATACTGCGCGTTATTCCTGAAGTAAACTCCTTCGCCGACCAGGGACGAAGACTTCAGAAGATCCTCACCATGAAATGAAAAAGACTCCTGATCAACCTCCTGCGGTTTTCTGTTGGAAAGGCCTTGGTAGGATTGGAGCGTGATGTCCATCGAGGCAGAAGCAAGGGTACCTCGTTCCAGCGAGGTCTGAACCGGTTCTATCAGCCAGGTGATAAATTGTCGCCCATCCTCAGAGACTCTGGGCAATAGGGCCATTAGCACGCCGATAACTAGGTAAACGAGGCACATCACCAGCCGCTGTCGCAGACCATGTGCAAAATACAGGCTCGCAATTATATAAATACCCAACAAAGGCAAGGCGCTGCGACCGCTAAGCAACGCTGCCAGCAGACAAACCAGCTCTATACAGAAAAACGAATATGTTACAGAAGGACGGCGCATATTGTTGCGGCAGACAAGCATACCAAGGGCTGTGAAGGCGAAAGCCACTCCGTGAGAAGCAAAGAGAAAGCCGTTGAGACCAAGAAAGCGGAATGGATGGCCCTGGTTGTTACCACTGATGACTTGCTCAACACGGAACCCCCCCAGTTGTTCAATAACCCACCCATTAAACGACGGAATGAAAAGCTGAAACAGCATGACAAGCAACGGGAGCAGCACGGCCAGCCAAAATATCTGCATCCTCGCGCCTGAGCGAAAGCCCGAGCGTTTCAAGGTCTGCGTGCCACCGTACACCAACACACCCAGCGTCGGTATTTTGAACATATATGTCAAAAAAAGCAGCAAACCGGGATGCTCACCTCCTTGCACCAAATGCAATAACAAAATGCAGCACAGCAATAGATAAGGTATCCATGCCAAACCCAAAAACGCCTTAATAGCGTCCAGCCAATGCTGACCTTTTATTAAGCAGGGTAGCAGCATACAAGCCCCAACAATCTGGCTGGAAAAACCAGACCAAGAAAAAGGCCAAACAATGAAAGCTGTTGCCAGAGCAATCCATGCAGCGATCAAATACTGGTGTAGTCTTAGTGAGTCTTGACAGGTGTGGGAGTCAGGCGCAGTAAGTGTCATGGGGCTCCAAACTAGATCAGCTTTCGATTCAATTTAATCGCTTGACAAAACCAGGGATACGTCTGGCGACACCAATGGTGTCATAACATGTTGAGCAGCGAACTCACCATGCGTTGTGATCAGCATCGGTATATAGGAGCGCAAAATCTCTGCATGCTGCACAACGCGACCATCATCGGATAACGATCAGGTGCCTCCCCCATTGCAGCCTTTCGCGGCTGGTCAAACCTACGGGGACCTGCAATTATCTTGCGCATTGGATTTCTTGCGCCATCAAAACCACTCGCATTTTTCAGAACGCATATCACAGGCAGAGAAGGCTCTCATGCATTAACTTTTTATCAAGTGCAACTTTATCGATTCACTGAATCTGTATCACTCAGCTAGCATCCGTCATCTCTGACCAATGATTTACTCCTAACTCAAAACAAGGAGCAAAGCGACCTGCGGATCACAGTCTCATGAGTATAAGTTCTATCCATAAACAGGAAAATTAAGGATAGTAAAAAACATTTTCAACAAATTCTGAATGAGAATTATTTTGCAAATATGGTTATAGTGCCAGAACTGGGAACTTAAGAAATAGAGTTTGCCGAACCTGAGCGGCCCGGAAACCTCGGACGAACCCATCCAGTTTTCCGATGTCAAATTTGCGAACAAGCGTAAGACTACGCGCTTTCGCATCTCGCCGGACAGACCAGCAACAAGACCTGTCGCCGCAACTGCATCAGCTCAGATTGCAATAGTGCAATATCCTTTCAAGAAGCCAAGCCCCCTTCTGCACTTCCACACAGCATCTAGTGCCCCCCAACACTGAAGACACATACAACATCGCCTCTACCACCTCTTCGATAACTGTATGGCAAGGCATCAAGACAAGATCAGGAATACCCTTCAGACTAATAAGGGTCAGCGGGCACCGAAACCCGTCGCCATCGTTTTGAGGGTCAGGAAAGTAATGTACAAATCCAACATCATCGAGCAGTTCTTGATGTAATACAGGTCGTGCTGGATCTTAACGCGAGTATCTTCAGCATTAGAAACATAGCCATGCCTGACCTGTGCCCAACCTGTGATACCAGGCTTAACCACATGGCGATAGCTGTAAAAAGGGATCAACTCATCGAACTCACGCACAAAAGAGGGTTGTTCAGGTCTGGGACCAATCAGACTCATTTCTCCGCGCAGCACATTATAGAATTGCGGTAACTCATCAAGACGCAACTTGCGGATGATCCTACCCACCCGGGTAATGCGCGGATCGTCCTCACCCGCAAACTGCTCAGGAGCCTCACGATCAAAGCGCATACTACGCAGTTTATAAATCGTAAAGGGGCGATTTCCTCGTCCAATCCGCGTTTGCTTATAAATCGCTTTTCCAGGACTCTCCAGCCGAATAGCCAATGCAGTCAGCAGACAAAGCGGAACAACAATCACCGAACTAAGTAAGACCACCCCGTAATCGAACACCGCCTTAACAATTTCGTACTGCCGCGAAGGCAACAAAGACCCGATATTATTTTCCGACATGCGATCAATCTTGACCCGCCCCGTGACGGACTCAAAGACTTGGCGCGCACTGTATACCGCGATACGTTCAAGTGCACATTGAGTCAGGAAACGCTCTGCATCCGCATCTAAACAGGAAAAATCCGCCACGACCCCATCAAAACGACGCCCCTCCAGATCAAAGTCCACAATATAGCGGGCATCCAGCCCCGGCAGACCGATCAACCCATCTGCCTCCCCACCGGGAATCACCGCCAACTTAACGATGCGGTATCGACTAGTCACAATGTATTCGAAATGCAGCCATATCATGGACAACAGACCGCTACCCAATAACAGTGCGCGCGAAGCGTCAAAACGCCAGAAGAAAGTGACAATGTAAATCAGCCCATACACACTCAATACAGTAGGAGCGATAAGCCATGCGCTACGAGCACCAGGATACTGCGCCGAACTCCTGCTGATACTCAGCTTACTAATCACAAAGGCGCAACCTGTCAACACCCATGCCGTCAATTGCCCCGCGTCAGGGTTATGCAGCACACGCAGCCCCCATAAACCCAAAGCGGGTGCCACTACGGTCAACAATACCCCCAATAGCAGCGACATAGGCAGAGACAACAGCAGCATTTCATGCATGCGCTGGAACCGACGGATTTTTAACTGACTCATACGGGCTGGGAAATCCAATATTCCAGGTTGAATTCAGGGCGCATTATACGCATCTGGCGTAACAAAAATACCAGACAAACAGATCAGGCCTGCACTATATAAGAGCGTAGGCAGCACTAGGCTCTGTGAAATCCCGCCTTAGTAAATTATCCCACTTCCAAACTTGTTGTACGATGCGCTAGCGTTAGAGTTGTAACTCGCCGCATCACTGACTCAGACGTTTAACGAACCCCCATGGGACTTTACGCTTGCGCGTACAATATACCCTACCATGCAACCATATTCTTCCGCATCCGAAAGACTCATTAATTCAGGCGTTCATGCAGGCCTATTCCTTTTTTTTGCTACCATCCTGTCCACACGCAACGTATATGCAATCGGCGCAGGACTGCTATTGGCTGCCTGCCTGATCAAATGCGCTCGATCGTCGTCCAATCGTGTTGCGGCACAGCCCTACAACCGCGTTTTATACATCATTCTCTCACTCATTTTCCTGAATGGTTTAGCCATGTGGCTATACCATGATAATGCCTTACGGCAGTTGGATCTATTGAGCCGCTATGTCCTCTTGATTCCACTGCTCTATGTTCTGGGTCGAACCCATCTGCAGCCGTCCTTGGTTACTACCTCCTTTGCCGTGGGCGGCCTTTCATCGTTGTGGCTTGTCTACCAACAATTGGGGGGAGAAGCATACGATGGCCGGGTCTATGGTTACACCGGTGCCATCCAGTTCGGCAATATCGCCCTGCTACTAGGTTTGTTCTGTCTGACCGGCTTGATTTCACAATGGCGCTCTAAAAAATTTGATTGTTTAGCCGCCCTATATGGCTGCGGTGCAGCTGCGGGTTTTTTCGCCTCTCTGGCCTCCGGCAGCCGTGGCGGTTGGATTGCCGCTCCATTGGCTCTGGCTGTGATAGTGGTGGGCTACACGCCCAGACGCTACGCACTACGGTGCGTCGCCACCTGCACGATCATCGTTGGTATCTCCGGCATTCTGCTTTCCCAGAGCGCATTCATTCAACAGCGTTACGAGCTAGCCGCGCAAGACATTGCCCAATACGATGCAGGCAACACCAATACCTCTATCGGCGCACGCCTAGCGATCTGGCAAGTAAATTGGCAACTGATCAAGCAAAGCCCTCTTCTTGGCTGGTCCCAAGCTGACCATACACAGGCGCTAGAACAAGCGGTCCGAGACGAGCAAAGCCCCAATGTCGTTTTAAACTTGGCCAATTCACATAACAACTACATAGAGAGTTGGGTATATCTGGGGATCAGTGGGCTCATTCTCTTATTGTCCTTATTAATTTATTGTTTTTTCCAATTTATTAAGCATATTCGAAACGACAATCCAATTTCCCAACAGGCAGCGATTAACGGATCTATTTTGATACTTGTCTATTTCATTGCCAACTTTACCCAAAACATGATGGAAAGAAATAATACGTTATTATTTTTCCTCATTACCCTGGCGACATTCTGGAGTCTATTCAAAAACAAGGGTGACCTACCAAGCGATCAGTTAGCAAGCGGGCCACGAGACTAACTCAAAACCCTTTTTGTAACCTTACCGGCAACACGACTCATCCATCACCACTCGTGGCGAGCCGCATCGCTTATTTCCGAGGCACCCCGCCTGCTCGCTTTAATGATCGATAGATAATCAACAATCGAGTCCGCGAGGCCAGGCTATTACTTTGGCTCCTTCCAGCGCTCGACCCTAACGGTATCGCCATTCCTATCTGGATCGGCGGTCTCTCTGAACTAACCCCTGGAAAGTCACTGGTCTTACCTTGGGATAGACATATACCGCCGATTCTAACCCCACTTCCTACGCAATGCCGTTGACCCTCTTGGGACTGAACATCAATATTTCCTCTACCCCGAACTATCGAGATCACTCCATGCGCATCCTAGTAACCGGCGGCGCGGGCTTCATCGGCTCGGCTGTCATCCGCCACTTGATCCAAGACACGGACTCCACCGTACTGAATATCGATAAGCTAACTTATGCGGGTAATCTAGAGTCCGTCGCCTCGGTGGCTGAGAACCCAAGGTACCAATTTGCACAAACTGACATTTGCGATGCCGCCGCGATTCACAAATTGCTAAAGGACTTCCACCCTGACGCCATCATGCATCTGGCAGCCGAGTCCCATGTTGACCGCTCCATTGATGGTCCAGCCGAATTCATCCACACCAACATCCTCGGCACCTACACCCTGCTGGAAGCAGCACGTCATTATTGGCTGACACTTGAGCCGGATCGCCAAGCCTCATTCCGCTTCCATCACATTTCTACCGACGAAGTCTATGGGGATCTGGGCGACACCCCTAAGCTATTTCTAGAAACAACACCTTATGCACCGAGCTCACCTTATTCGGCCAGCAAAGCCAGCGCCGACCACCTAGTGCGCGCATGGCATCGCACCTATGGCTTGCCAACCCTTGTGAGCAACTGCTCCAATAACTATGGTCCCTATCATTTTCCCGAAAAGCTCATTCCCCGTATGATCCTCAACGCCCTGCATGGCAGGGCTCTACCTATATATGGTAATGGAGAACAAGTGCGAGACTGGCTGTACGTGGAAGACCACGCCCGCGCCCTTGTTGAGCTCATAAAACGAGGGCAGGCCGGCGAAACCTATAATATCGGCGGCCACAACGAGCAACGTAACATCGACGTCGTACACAGCATCTGTGCCATCCTGGAAGAACTGGCGCCTATCAAGCCAGCAGGAATTAGTTATTATTCAGACCTCATCACTTTCGTTATAGATCGGCCTGGGCACGACTATCGTTACGCCATAGATGCCGGAAAAATGACACATGAATTAGGCTGGCAACCTGTAGAAACCTTTGAGTCAGGCCTGCGCAAAACCGTACAGTGGTATTTGAACAACACACAATGGTGGGAGCATGTTCTCAACGGAGCCTACCGACTCAAGCATATGAGGAACAAGACATGAAAGGCATTGTGCTGGCAGGCGGCTCCGGCACCCGCCTACACCCAATCACCCTTAGCGTGTCCAAGCAACTGCTACCGGTCTATGACAAGCCCATGATCTACTACCCCCTGTCTGTACTCATGTTGGCTGGAATAAGGGAAATCCTCATCATCTCTACCCCTGAGGATCTACCCAACTTCCGCAAGTTGTTAGGAGACGGCTCGCGTTATGGCCTAACACTTTCTTATGCAGAACAGAGCGCTCCTGACGGACTGGCCCAGGCCTTCATCATCGGTGAAGACTTTATCAGCAACGACAACGTCAGCCTGATCCTGGGCGATAATATCTTCTATGGTTATGGTTTCAGCCAGATGCTACGGCAAGCCTGCTCTCGTCGCGTAGGAGCCACGATCTTCGGTTATCAGGTGACAGATCCAGAGCGCTTCGGCGTCGTCGAACTCAATGATGCGGGCAAAGCGATCCACATTGAAGAAAAACCGGTGCAGCCCAGATCCAGTATCGCCGTCACAGGCCTCTATTTTTATGATAATCGTGTCATCGATATAGCCCGTGGACTCACGCCATCTGCCCGAGGTGAACTCGAAATCACAGATGTGAACAACGCTTATCTGCAAACAGGCGAACTGCATGTCTGCATGTTGGGGCGGGGGTTTACTTGGTTAGATTCGGGTACCCATGAAAGCTTGATGGAGGCGGGTGCTTTTATTCGCACCATTGAACATCGTCAGGGTTTAAAAGTAGCCTGTCTGGAAGAAATCGGCTTCAACCAAGGCTGGCTCTCCCGACAAACCCTTGAGGCACAAGCCCGTGCCTTAGAAAAAACAAGCTATGGGAAATACTTGGCCCGCTTGCTCTAATAATGATATGCGCACTTACACAACTCATTTACCCGGCATCTTGATTATCGAGCCAAGCGTCTTTAGCGATGAGCGCGGCTTTTTCAAAGAAAGCTTTAATGCAGCGCGCTATCAAACGTTGGCGGGAATCGAGAGCCCCTTTGTGCAGGACAACCAGTCCTATTCCAAAGGCTCGGTTCTAAGAGGGCTACACTTTCAAAAAACCAGACCCCAAGGCAAATTAATTAGCGTTACGCGGGGTACCATTTTTGACGTCGTTGTCGATATCAACCCACAATCCCGCACTTTTGGACAATACGTAGGCGTGGAACTAAGCCAAGAAAACCACAAGCAACTCTGGATCCCCCCCGGCTATGCCCATGGTTTTTGTGTTCTCAGTGCCGAGGCTGATATCAGCTACAAATGCACTGATTATTATCAGTCCGACGATGAAGGCGGGGTGGCGTGGAACTGCCCTAGACTAGCCATTCATTGGCCGATTCAAAACCCCATTCTGTCGGCAAAAGACAAAACTCATCCAGGACTGGAACAGTTCCTACTGCCATGATGCGCATTCTGATCACAGGTGGGCAGGGGCAACTAGGACGAGCATTCACGAATAGATATGTCCCATCTCAACTAAGGGAAAGAGCTAAAGAACCCAGGGCCGTCATTCAAACCGCTTCACCCTTTCCCTCCCCCCTTTTTACCCCTCATCAAAAGCTGGAGCTCATTACTGTAAGTCAGCACGAACTCGACATCACCCAAAGTCACGCTATTGCCTACGCACTAGAGACTTATCAGCCTGATGTAGTGATCAATGCAGCAGCATATACGAAGGTTGACCGCGCAGAGTCAGAGCCGGATCAAGCATATCTCGTCAACGAGATAGCCCCGGGCCTGCTCGCCAAGGCCTGCTCTGCACACGAGGTAGGGATGGTGCATATATCGACCGACTATGTCTTTGATGGCTCATCCGCACAGCCTTACGCTGAGGACGCCCCTACCAACCCCCTTAGTGTCTATGGGCAAAGCAAGCAGGCAGGAGAGCAAGCGGTCCTGGCCGCCCTGCCCTCAGCCATCGTTCTGCGCACTAGTTGGTTATTCAGCCAATTCGGCAACAACTTTCTGAAAACCATGCTTCATCTTGGCCGAGAGCGTACCGAACTTAACATTGTTTCTGATCAGATTGGCGGCCCTAGCTACGCGCCGCATATAGTTCAAGTGTTGCTGCAGTTGGCAGAGAAGCTGAACCAATCAAAAGAAGACCTCAATCAGCAGCAAGCCCCTTCCGGCATTTACCATTTTGCGGGAGAGCCGAACACCAGTTGGTATGAGTTCGCCCAGGAAATCTTTGCTCAAGCGGTCACATTGGGTCTGCTATCCCGAGCTCCGACTCTGAATCCTATCCCCACTAACCACTATTCAACACCCGCTAGACGTCCCGCCCGTTCTGGCCTGCATCAACACCGACTAGATGCCTTACTAGGTCGAAACAACATAGAACGAGATTGGAAACAGGGGATCCAAAGCAGCCTTTTAGCCCTGAGTAAATCCCAGTAGGACATGACCCCACCCGCAAACCGCTAAAAACAGAATTCCTAGGCTATTAAATTGTGTTGTCCACCTGTCGTACCAGCATCATCACGCCTAACCAGCATCAATCCTATACGCTTAGTCAAACCTACCACAGCTTTGAGTAACGGTAGTATTGATTGTGCTAACAGAAAAACAATCCGCCTCCCTCTCGCTCTGCTAATAGTCTACAAAAACAAAAAAGCCACCCCTAAGGGTGGCTTTTTCACGGATGCTATCGACTTGAGCTTAGTGCTTGCGCACGTTGCTCAAGCGACGTGCTGCGGCTGCTTGAGCGGCCAGCATGGCCAGCTCGGCTTCCACAACAGCGATGTCGGCCTTGTCCTTGGTGTTGCGCAGGGCCTCTTCCGCATGTTTGCGGGCTTCCAGAGCCTTTGCTTCATCCAAGTCGTGTGCGCGAATCGCGGTATCCGACAATACAGTGACTTTCCCAGGCTGAACCTCGAGTATGCCGCCAGCGACAAAGATATGCTCTTCGCTGCCATCGTCCATAACGATCTTCAGCGTGCCGGGACGAATCCGCGAGATCAGTGGAGTGTGACCAGGCAAAATACCCAGCTCTCCAGCCTCGCCGGGCAGCGCCACGAACTTTGCCTCACCGGAAAAGATCGATTCTTCGGCACTGACCACGTCAACATGAAGCTTAGCCATGAGTAATCCTTATTACTGAATAGTCTTGGCTTTTTCGAAAGCCTCGTCGATCGAACCGACCATGTAGAACGCCTGTTCTGGCAGTGCATCACACTCGCCGTCGACGATCATCTTGAAGCCGCGCAGGGTTTCAGCCAGTGGAACGTACTTACCAGGCGAGCCGGTAAACACTTCTGCCACGTGGAAAGGCTGAGACAGGAAGCGCTGGATCTTACGAGCGCGGGCAACGGCCTGCTTGTCTTCTGGAGACAGCTCGTCCATACCCAGAATCGCGATAATGTCACGCAATTCCTTGTAGCGCTGCAGCGTTTGCTGAACACCGCGAGCCACTGCGTAGTGCTCTTCGCCCACAATTTGTGGATCCAGCTGACGGCTGGTGGAGTCCAGAGGGTCCACAGCGGGGTAAATACCCAGAGCAGCAATGTCACGCGACAACACAACGGTGGAGTCCAAGTGCAAGAAGGTCGTAGCAGGCGATGGGTCAGTCAAGTCATCGGCTGGAACGTAAACGGCCTGGATGGACGTAATCGAACCGGTCTTGGTGGAGGTAATGCGCTCTTGCAGCTTACCCATTTCCTCGGCCAGCGTAGGCTGGTAACCCACTGCGGAAGGCATACGACCCAGCAAAGCGGACACTTCGGTACCGGCCAGCGTGTAGCGGTAGATGTTGTCCACAAAGAACAGGATGTCACGGCCTTCGTCACGGAACTTCTCGGCCATGGTCAGGCCGGACAGTGCCACACGCAGACGGTTGCCTGGAGGTTCGTTCATCTGACCGAACACCATGGCCACTTTGGACTCGCTCAGGTTGTCCATCTGGATAACGCCAGCATCGGCCATTTCGTGGTAGAAGTCGTTACCTTCACGGGTACGCTCACCCACACCGGCAAACACGGACAGACCGCTGTGTGCCTTGGCGATGTTGTTGATCAGCTCCAGCATGTTCACGGTCTTGCCCACACCGGCACCACCGAACAGACCAACCTTACCACCCTTGGCGAACGGGCAAACCAGGTCAATCACTTTAATACCGGTTTCCAGCAGCTCTACGGAAGGCGACAGTTCGTCGAAAGTAGGAGCAGCCTGGTGAATGGCGCGACGCTCGTCGGACTGGATAGGACCGACTTCGTCAATGGGGCGACCCAGAACGTCCATAATGCGACCCAGGGTGCCAACACCCACAGGTACGGAGATGGGAGCGCCCGAACCGGCCACTTCCATACCGCGGCGCAGGCCGTCGCTGGAACCCATGGCGATGGTGCGAACTACACCGTCACCCAATTGTTGCTGTACTTCAAAAGTCAGGCCTTTTTCTGCGAAAGCCGAACTTTCGTCAACGAGCGTCAATGCTTCGTAGACTTTAGGGATGCTGTCGCGGGGGAACTGAATATCCACCACGGCGCCGATGCACTGAACGATGGTACCGTTGCTCATGTTGAGTCCTTGCAATATAACTTTGATGGTGTGCCTTGCCGTGATTACACAGCAGCGGCACCCCCCACGATTTCAGAGATTTCTTTCGTAATCGCTGCCTGGCGGGTCTTGTTATAGACCAGCTGAAGATCACCGATAACGGTCTTGGCGTTGTCCGAAGCGGCTTTCATGGCCACCATACGGGCAGACTGCTCAGAGGCCATGTTCTCGGCAACGGCCTGATACACCAGACCCTCTACGTAACGCAGCAACAAGTCGTCAATAACCGACTTGGCATCGGGTTCGTAGATGTAATCCCAACCGTATTCGGAAGAGTTAGCGCTTTCTTGAGCGACTACCTGATCACCAGCCTGGAAAGGATCTTTCAGACCGGAAGGCAGAGGCAGCAAGCGAATAAATGTTGGGTCCTGCTTCATCGTATTGACAAAGCGGCTGGTCGCCAGATAAACAGCATCAATGCGGCCTTCCACGAAGTCGTCGATCTGCACTTTGATAGCGCCAATCAGACGTTCCAGGTTAGGCGCATCGCCCAAGCCCACTTCCTGAGAAACCAGATTGGCACCAACACGCGCCAATGTTCCAGCAGCTTTACCACCCAGAGCCGTTGTCTGAACCTTAATACCCTTGTCCTCAAACTCGCGAACACGCGCAAGTACCAGACGCAGAATATTGGTGTTCAGGCCGCCACACAGACCTTTGTCCGTGCTGACAACCACGATACCTACCGATTTGACTTCGGCGGGCTCAACCATGTAGGGGTGAGTGTAGTCGGGGTGCGCCTGCATCAGATGCGAAGCAATCTCGCGCACCTTGTCTGCATAGGGACGGCCAGCACGCATCCGCTCTTGCGCCTTGCGCATCTTGGATGCCGCCACCATCTCCATGGCTTTGGTGATCTTGGACGTGTTTTGCACGCTCTTGATCTTAGTACGAATTTCCTTGATTCCGGCCATCACACTTTCCTGTAAGGGCATTATCGGGAGCCTGACTAGGCTGTCGACTCCCGCTAATCATGACGCCGGGGTTTCCGGCGCCTGCCAACAATGATTAGAAAGCGCCGTGCTTTTTGAAGTCCTGGATGGCTGCAACCAACTCAGCCTCGTCTTCTTTAACCAGTTCCTTCTTGCTTTCGATACGCTCAACCAGAGCAGCGAACTTGCTGCGCAGGTGATCTTTCAGGCCTTTCTCGAAAGGCAGAACCTGAGCGACTTCCAGATCGTCGAAGTAACCGTTGTTCACAGCGTACAGGCTCACGGCCAGTTCCCACACAGCCAAAGGCTGGTACTGGGGCTGCTTGAGCAGTTCGACCACGCGCTTACCACGTTCCAGCTGGCGACGGGTTGCGTCATCCAGGTCGGAAGCGAACTGAGCAAACGCAGCCAATTCACGGTACTGAGCCAAGTCGGTACGAATACCGCCGGACAGTTTCTTGATGACCTTGGTTTGAGCAGCGCCACCCACGCGGGACACCGAAATACCGGCGTTAATAGCGGGACGAACACCAGCGTTGAACAGGTCGGACTCCAGGAAGATCTGACCGTCAGTAATCGAAATCACGTTGGTTGGAACGAAAGCGGAAACGTCACCGGCTTGCGTTTCAATGATAGGCAGTGCGGTCAACGAACCGGTCTTGCCTTTCACTTCACCGTTAGTGAATTTTTCTACGTACTCGGCATTCACACGAGCAGCGCGCTCGAGCAGACGGGAGTGCAGGTAGAACACGTCACCGGGGTAGGCTTCACGGCCTGGTGGGCGACGCAGCAACAGGGATACTTGACGGTAGGCCCAAGCTTGCTTGGTCAAGTCGTCATAAATGATCAGGGCGTCTTCGCCACGATCACGGAAGTATTCACCCATGGTGCAACCGGAGTAAGGAGCCAGGTATTGCATGGCAGCGGACTCGGAAGCCGAGGCGGCCACAACAATCGTGTACTCCAGAGCACCGTGCTCTTCGAGCTTGCGCACCACGTTGTTGATCGTGGAGGCTTTTTGGCCCACGGCAACGTAGATACATTTAACGCCATTGCCCTTTTGAGCAATGATGGTGTCCACAGCCACGGCAGTTTTACCGGTCTGACGGTCACCAATGATCAGTTCGCGCTGACCACGGCCGATTGGCACCATGGAGTCCACGGCTTTCGTACCGGTCTGCATGGGCTGGGAGACGGACTCACGGGCGATAACGCCAGGAGCCACTTTCTCGATGACGTCAGTCATCTTGGCGTTGATCGGGCCCTTGCCGTCGATAGGCATACCCAGAGTATCAACCACACGACCCAGCAGTTCGGGGCCAACGGGTACTTCCAGAATGCGGCCAGTTGTTTTAACTGCGTCGCCTTCGGAAACACCGGTGTATTCACCCAGAATCACGGCGCCGACAGAGTCGCGCTCGAGGTTAAGGGCCAGACCGAACGTGTTGTTCGGAAATTCGAGCATTTCGCCCTGCATCACATCGGACAAACCGTGGATGCGCGTAATACCGTCGGTCACGGATACGACCGTGCCTTGTGTACGAACGTCAGTCGACGCACCCAGGCCTTCGATGCGGCTCTTGAGCAGTTCGCTGATCTCGGACGGATTAAGTTGCATGTTCAGACTCCTGAAATCCTGTTTACTGACTCGCGCTATGCGGTCAGCGTATCGCGCATGCTGGCCAGCCGGGCCTGCACGGAAGTGTCGAGCACCTGGTCACCAACAATCACCCGAATACCGCCGATAAGGTCAGCGTCGACGGTCACAGTCGGTTTTAGCTTCAGGCCAAACTTTTTCTCCAGCCCAGCGGTCAGCTCAGCAACCTGAGCCTCAGCCATCGGGAAAGCACTGATAATCTGTGCCTGCGCCGTGCCTTCGAGTTGGTGTTTCAATAGATCAAACTGTTCTGCAATTTGTGGCAACAGCAAGATGCGCTGGTTATCCACCAACAATTGAAGAAAGTTGCGAGCCTTTTCGGTGACCTGTGACTTAACCAGGCCCGTAAAGAGTTCGAGTCGCTGCCCGTTATTCAGGCGCGGATCGTTCAGTGCCTCGCGCACATCGTGGAGACCGGCCACCTGAGCCATTTCGGACAACAGGGCCGACCACGATTCGAGACCCTGGCTGTCGTCGCGCACGGCGGCGAACAGGGCTTCGGCGTAAGGTCTGGCAATAGTCGATAGTTCAGCCATGGCCTGCCTTGATGTTAAAGTTCTGCCTTGAGCTGCTCGAGCAGCTGGGCGTGCGCATTAGCGTCAACTTCGCGTCGCAAGATTTGCTCGGCACCCTTGACGGCCAAGGCAGCCACTTCGCTACGCAGACCTTCACGTACACGTTGCACTTCCTGGTTAGCGTCTTGCTGGGCCTGCGCAATAATGCGGGCTTTTTCGGCTTCGGCTTCACGACGAGCTTGCTCCAAAAGAGCAGTCGCTTGTTTTTCAGCGTCGACAATGCGTTGATGGTTTTCGGACTTGGCCGAAGCATCCATCAGGCTGATACGCGCTTGGGCCTGTGCCAGATCGGCCTTGCCTTTATCGGCAGCAGCCAAACCATCAGCGATTTTCTGACGACGATCATCGATTGCTTTCGTCAGTGGCGGCCATACGAATTTCATCGTAAACCAGGCCAAAACGAAAAACACGATCATCTGAAAAAAGAGAGTCGCGTTTAAATTCACGGTCGTATCCCTTCAATACCACGTGTGTAGGAAGCGGTATGCGTCCTGACACATGTATGTTCAAGTCGACAAGCGGTGCATGATCAAACCGAGCAACACACCGCTAACGACGACTGCCTGCCCGTCTGCCAAAAGCGGCAACGGACTCGCCTTATTACCCAACGAATGGGTTGGCGAATGCAAACAACATGGCGATACCGACACCGATCAGGAAAGCAGCATCGATCAGACCGGCCAACAGGAACATCTTGGTTTGCAGAGCGTTCATCAGTTCAGGCTGACGAGCCGATGCTTCCAGATATTTACCACCCATCAGGGCGATACCAATGCAAGCGCCAAAAGCGCCCAGACCGATGATGATACCGCAAGCAAGAGCAACGAGAGCTACGTTGGTCATGACAACTCCTTGGTTAAAAATCAGGTGTAATTCAAAAAAATCAAAGCGTTAGCAGGCCAGGCCTGCTCCCCCCAACCAGACACCATTGTCCAGTCGGAATCGGATTAATGGCCTTCGTGTGCTTGTCCAATATAGACAAGGGTGAGCATCATGAAGATGAACGCCTGGAGCAACACAATCAGAATGTGGAAGATTGCCCACACAGAACCGGCCAGAATGTGACCGATACCCAGTCCCAGGCTGGCGCCATTAAACCCTGTCCATGCGCCACCCAGCAGAGCGATCAACATGAAAACCAGTTCACCGGCAAACATATTGCCGAACAACCGCATGCCCAAGGACACGGACTTGGCCGCGTATTCGATGCAGTTCAGCAAGAAGTTGAAAGGTGCCAGCACAACGGCCATCAGGCCTGTGGCAGTGAACGGTGCAGTAAACAGCTCTTTGACGAAGCCGCCGGGGTGCTTGATCTTGATGCCGTAGTAGAACATCAGCAGCAGCACGCCCATGGACATGCCCATAGGCACGTTCAAGTCAGCGGTTGGCAAAATACGGTGGTAGTACAGAGGGTCGCCATGTTCAGCGGCCAGACCGGTCTGGATGAAGATCCAGCCCAGACCATCAACGGGCAGCAAGTCCAGCACGTTCATCATGATGATCCACAGGAACACGGTCAGCGCCAGGGGCGAGACAAATTTCCGGGACTCAGCGTTAGGAACAATGGATTTGGCCTGGTCTTCAACCCAATCGACCAGCATTTCTACAAAAGACTGCAAGCGGCCTGGTACGCCGGCTGTTGCGGCCGAAGCGGCGCGCCACAGAAAGAAAACCACAACCAGACCCATCAGCAGGGACCAGAACATGGAGTCGTAGTTAATGACACCGAAGTTGGCCAGAACATCCTGTTTTTCACCCAAGTTGTTCAAGTGAACCAAGTGATGCTGGATGTACCCTGACTGAGGCGAAATATCACTAGCAGCAGCCATCTGTATTTACCCTGTGATGTATACGTTATGGGACGAGCCCGTGAAACAAAAATTCGTTATGGCAGCTTGCGGAAAAACAGCAGCAGCACATATCCCTTCAAGACACACAGCAGGCCAAAGAGCAAGGCAGGCCAAACTAACCAGCCCGTGTTTGCCATGGCAGCCGTTGCCAGTGTCAATACCGCAAAACCGAGTTTGAATGCCTCCCCCCAGAAGAAGGAAAGCGCTCCGGCGTTGCCGCCGCCCATCAAACCCAGCAAAAGACGCAATGCGAACAATGCGTTAGGCACAAAATAAGCAGCCGCACCAATCAGTGCTGAGGCTGCTGCATATGCGCCGGAAATCCATGCCGACAGGCCAATTGCCACCAGACCCATAAAAGCCTGGGCAACAAGTGTGCGCACAATTCCTTGCCCTGCCCGGCGAGCCATGCGGCTACGTTGCTCGGGCGTAAGTACTACGGGTTCCGGAAATGGTGGCTTGTCCCCTGCTGCCTGCACCGTGGCTGTGGTGCCTGTCTGCTGATAAATCGGCTGATTCATAGTAGGAAACAATCAGATAACGTTGTGTGGGTGGATGTACTGCAAAGGCCTTGGCCAATCCATCCGCGCAATATTATCGGCCCCTTTCAAAAGCCGGTGTCGTCAAACCCATAAAGTATAGCGTCTTTTTTTTGTTGTAAGCAAATTCAGCCTTGCTTGTTTGATACTTAATGCAAGGCTGATTTACGCAATCTCAATGGCATCAAGGGGTAAGCTTATTTTGTAACATTGCAGTGCAGCAATTTTACAACACACCCCTTGTTTTATCAGCGATTGAGAAACTTAGCGGTGCTTGAACTCGGGCTTGCGCTTCTCGACAAAAGCACGCATGCCTTCCTTCTGATCCTCTGTGGCAAACAAGCCATGGAAGTTGCGGCGCTCGAACAGCAGACCTTCTTCCAGCGACGATTCAAAAGCACGGTTCACGCACTCCTTGGCCATCAGGACAGACGGCAGGGACATGCTGGAAATAACCGTGGCGGCGTCCAATGCCTCTTCAATCAGCTTGTCGGCAGGCACCACGCGCGACACCAGACCGGAGCGCTCGGCCTCTTCGGCATTCATCATGCGCGAAGTCAGAATCAGATCCATGGCCTTGGCCTTGCCCACGGCACGGGGCAGACGCTGCGTACCACCGAAACCGGGAATCACGCCCAGCTTGATTTCTGGCTGACCAAAACGCGCGGAGTCAGCGGCAATGATGAAGTCACACAACATGGCCAGTTCGCAGCCACCGCCCAAGGCATAGCCAGCGACGGCGGCAATGATGGGCTTGCGGAAACGGCGCAGTTCTTCCCACTGGCCACCCAGATAGTCCTGGGAGCTGACATCGTGGTAATTCCAGTCTTTCATGGCGCCGATATCGGCACCGGCGGCAAAGGCTTTTTCATTACCGGTCAGCACGATACAACCGATTTCGTTGTCGGCATCGTATTTCTTTAACAGGGCATACAACTCGGCGATCAGCTCGTTATTGAGCGCATTCAAAGCCTTGGGCCGATTTAATGTCAATAAAGCAACACGACCATGCACCTCTGCTTTGACTAAGGGTTCGTTCATGCTGACTCCCAGAAAAATTAAATAGAATAGGGGAATGGAACCTACACCCGTACTTTACCGTGCCGAGCCGACAGATCTCGCCGGCCACCGCCTGACTGTCCAGATACAGATCACTTCCCCCCAAACAGATGGCCAGATCTTGAGCCTTCCGGCCTGGATCCCTGGCAGCTACCTGATCCGCGACTTCTCGCGTCAGATCGAAAGCATAGCCGCCTTCTCCGGCGAAAAGCCGGTTTCCATCCGCAAGCTGGACAACCATCGCTGGCAGTGCGAACCCTGCGAGGGCCCCTTGAGCATTCAGTACCAGGTCTATGCCTGGGACCTGTCCGTACGAGGCGCGCATATTGATCAGACCCATGCTTTCTTTAATGGCACCAGCGCCCTGCTGGCCGTTGAGGGCCAGACTGAACAGCCGTGCCTGCTGGAACTGGTGTCCAACGAGGACATGGAAGACTGGCAGGTTTACACCAGCCTGCCCGAGGCCACCGGCATGCCAGGCGCGGCAGAGCGCTATGGTTTTGGCCTGTACCGCGCCAGCAATTACGACGAGCTGATCGACCACCCCATTGAGATGGGTACTCCCCAGGTCATCAGCTTCTTTGCCCACGGCGCTGAACACGAACTGGTCTTTACTGGCGTCATCCCGAACCTGGACCTGCCCCGCATTGCCCGTGACGTAGAGAAAATCTGTGCCGAGCAAATCGCCTTTTTCGAACCTGAAACCCGTGGCGCGCCCTTCCTGGATTGCAGCTCGCGCTACGTGTTCATGACCATGGTGACCGATGACGGTTACGGCGGGCTGGAGCATCGCGCCTCGACCGCCCTGATGGCTTCGCGTCGAGACCTGCCTACCCAGGGCCAGGACAAATCGGTGAAAAGCGCGGGCTACCAGACCTTTTTGGGTCTGGTCAGCCATGAGTACTTCCATACCTGGAACGTCAAACGCATCAAGCCCGCCGTCTTCGCACCCTACGACCTGAGCCGTGAAAACCACACCCGCTTGCTATGGGTGTTTGAAGGCTTCACCTCGTACTACGACGATTTGATGCTGCTACGCTCTGGCGTGCTGAGCGAGGCCGATTACCTCAAGCTGCTGGCCAAGAACATCAATGCGGTTGAACGAGGCCCCGGGCGCTTCAAGCAGTCCGCCGCACAAAGCTCTTTTGACGCCTGGACGCGCTATTACAAGCAGGACGAGAACTCCCCCAACGCACTGGTCAGCTATTACAGCAAGGGCGCACTGATCGCCCTGGGCCTGGACCTGTGCATTCGCAGCCATACCCAGCAAGCCAAGAGTCTGGACGATGTGATGCTGCTGATGTGGGAGCGCTATGGTCGTGACTTCTATCAAGGCAAGCCAGAAGGCATTCCTGAAAATGCCATGCCCGCCCTGATTCTGGAAGCGACTGGCTACGACACCACGGATTTCATTGCTCGCTACGTTGAAGGCTGCGAGGACCTGCCCTTGAAACCCTGGCTGGCCGAACAAGGCTTGAAGCTGGAATGGCAAGCCTCCTCCAAGCTGCCCAGCCTGAACGCTCGCTTGCGCCAAAGCGCAGGCCAATGCCAGCTGGCTACCGTCTTCACTGATGGTGCAGCGCATCAAGCCGGGCTGTCTGCCGGTGATGCCCTGGTCGCTATTGACGGCTTGCGTGTCAGTGACACCGCCAGCCTGGAGCGCCTGCTGGCAGCCTATGAACCCGGCCAGACCGTACAAGTTCACGCCTTCCGCCGCGATGAACTACACTGCTTCACGCTACAACTGGCGCGCCCTGCTCTGGACGAATGCGTCCTGAGCCGCCAGTCCTGATCTTCTTTCCAGGCCCGCCAACCATGGCGGGCCTGACACTTTTTTTTGCCATGACCACACGCCGTATATTCATCAACAATCTGGTGGTGCAAGCCTCTATCGGCATGTTGGACCACGAACTGGTTCACCGCCAGCCCCTGCATATTGATGCCGAATTCGACACCACCATTACGCAGGACGTTCAGGACGAGGACATCGGGACCGTGTTGGACTACCGTCAGCTACGCGAGGCACTGATCGACGTCAGCACCACGGAACACACCAATCTGCTGGAAACACTGGTAGAGCGCCTGGCTGATCGCATCCAGAATGATTTCCCGACCGTGGAACGCGTTAAAATCCGCGCCAGCAAACCCGAGGCCTTTGCCGACTGTGATGCCGTCGGCATCGAGATTGAACGCAGCCGCTAAAGCCCCCTGCCCCGCCTCTGGCCGGGGCTACGACGACACTTCTTTCCGCTTTTCCTTATGTCCCAAGACACCAGCACCCTCCCTCCTTCCGAAACCGAGACTCCCGTGTTTGCCAGCAAGGCTGAACGCAAGCAGCGCGTCAATGACAACAAGCTGAGCAAACGCATCATGCGTGAGGTGGGCCGCGCCATCGGTGACTTCAACATGATCGAGGAAGGCGACAAGATCATGGTCTGCCTGTCTGGCGGCAAGGATTCCTACGGCTTGCTGGACGTGCTGATGACTTTGCAAAAGCGCGCTCCGATCAAGTTCGACATCGTGGCCGTGAACCTGGACCAGAAACAGCCCGGTTTCCCTGACCACATCCTGCCCGAGTATCTGGAAAAGCTGGGCGTGCCCTATCACATCGAAACTCAGGACACGTACTCGGTGGTGACGCGCGTGATTGCCGAAGGCAAGACCATGTGCTCGCTGTGCTCGCGTTTGCGTCGCGGCATCTTGTACCGTGTCGCCAAGGAGCTGGGCGCTACCAAAATCGCCCTGGGCCATCATCGTGATGACATTCTGGCTACCTTCTTCCTGAACCTGTTTTACGGTGGCCGCATGAAGGGCATGCCGCCCAAGCTGATGTCGGACAATGGCGAGCACATCGTGATCCGCCCTCTAGCCTATGTGCCCGAGAAGGACCTGATCGCCTACGCCAAGCTCAAAGAATTCCCCATCATCCCCTGTAATTTGTGCGGTTCGCAGGAAAACCTGAAGCGCCAGGAGATCAACCGCATGATTGCGGAATGGGACAAGAAATTCCCGCACCGTTCCTGGAACGTGTTTGGCGCCCTGACTCGCGTGGTGCCTTCGCACCTGATGGACCCCAAGCTGCATAACTTTGCAGACCTGAAGGTCACAGGCCAGGCCGATCCGGAAGGCGATAAAGGCTTTGATCAGGATTATTTTGACGATCACCTGCCCGAGAGTTTGCTGGCCGCAGGCTTTGAGGAAGATAACGACGAAGCTACTCCGGGCGTGCGTCAGGACGCCTTCACCCCCGCTCAGCCTGCCGCTTCTGGTGAACAGCAGATTGTGTTCATGAGCAAGCGTCGTTCCGGCCAATAAACATGACACACGGCTTAGCGTAGCGCTTGCCGCCTGCCAATACACAAGCGACAGACAATAAAAAGCCCCGATATAAACCGCTAGTGTCTGGAATGATATCCAGATTGTGGAGGTTTATATCAGGGCTTTTTTTGCGCCCGCTGAACGACTATCAGGCCTTAGCTCGGTTTTTGCGAACCATCCCAACGTTCACCGGGCACCTGAATATCGAACAATTCCAGCACCCGCATCACCGTGTGATCGACAATATCGTCGATGCTTTTGGGTCGCAGGTAAAACGCGGGCATAGGCGGGAAAATGATCCCGCCCATTTCCGTCACGGCCGTCATATTACGCAAATGCGCCAGATTGAATGGCGTTTCGCGCACCATCATCACCAAACGACGACGCTCTTTCAAGGTAACGTCGGCAGCCCGGGTAATCAGGTTGTCAGACAAACCATGCGCCACGGCGGCCAGCGTACGCATCGAGCACGGCACAATCACCATGCCCGCCGTAGGAAAACTGCCACTGGCCAAGGTTGCACCCACATCGCGGAAGCTGTGCACCTGATCGGCCAGAGCCTGAATCTCGTGCCTGCCGATATCCAGCTCATATTTGATGTTCAGCACCCCGGAGGGCGAGATCACCAAATGGGTTTCCACATCCGGACAGGACTGCAGCACTTGCAGCAGGCGCACGGTGTAGACCGCCCCGGTGGCCCCGGTCATACCTATGACCAGGCGTCGCTTGGTGCTCACTCCAGAGCCCCAGCCTCGCGCAGCATGGTTTCCAGTTCGCCGTTTTCGTACATTTCAGACACGATGTCCGAACCGCCGACGAATTCGCCCTTGATGTACAGCTGGGGGATGGTGGGCCAGTTGGAGAAGTCCTTGATGCCCTGACGCACTTCGGCGTCGTCCAGCACGTTGACCACAACCACCTGGCTCAGGCCAACAGCGCGCAGAATCTGCACGGTACGTGCGGAGAAACCACACTGAGGAGCTTGAGCTGTGCCCTTCATAAACAGCACAACGGGGTTTTCCGTTACGGTTTCGCGGATGAAATCTTGAACTTCACTCATGATGTTCTCTTAAGAAAAGAATTAACACTGTCCACCTGTGACCCGCCGGATTCCTGCCAGATCTTCATAACTGATGACCTGTTTGAACCCTGCCTGCCGCAGCATATTTTGCACATGGTCGGCCTGATCCCAGCCGTGCTCCATGAGAAGACTAGCACCAGGACGCAGATACGGCCCGGCTCCCTGAACTATTGTACGCAAATCCGTCAAGCCGTCAGAGCCATCTGTCAGTGCCTGACGCGGCTCGAACCGCACATCGCCCTGCGCCAGATGTTCATCATCCACTGCAATGTATGGAGGGTTGGACACGATCAGGTCAAAAGGTTCCTGGCCTGCCACGGCATCGTACCAACTCCCCAGGCAAAACTCGACTTTCCCACACAAACGCTGAGCATTTAAGCCCGCCTGCGCCAATACCAGCGTGCTGATATCACTGGCGACCACATGGGCATCAGGACGTGCCAGTGCCAGAGAAACCGCAATGGCGCCGCTGCCACAGCCCATATCCAGAATGCGGGGAGACTGGATATGCTGCACGCGCTCCAGTGCGCGCTCGACCAGGGTTTCGGTATCCGGGCGAGGAATCAGCACCGAGGGCGACACCAGAAACTCGTGACCCATGAATTCACGCACACCGACGATATACGCCATGGGCTCGCCCGCCACACGGCGGGCTTCCAGAGCTTGATAGGCTTGGATCTTGTCCAGCGGCAACTCGTCCGTGTCGTGCGCAATCAGCCAGGAACGACCGACGCCCAGCACCTGCATCCACAGCATGTCGCGCTCCAGGCGCGGCAAGGGACTTAACGGCTGCAAGGCTCGCAAGGTACGGGGAGAATCGGCAGGCGTGGCCATTGAGGACACGGCCTGCTCACCGGATAGGTTCATGCTCACGCCTGCGCCAGATCAGCCAGCAAACCGGCTTGATGCTCGGACAGCAAGGCCTTGATCAGCTCGTCCAGATCGCCGTCCATGATGTAGCCCAGCTTGTACAAGGTCAGATTAATACGGTGATCCGTCATGCGGCCTTGCGGGAAGTTGTAGGTGCGGATGCGCTCGGAGCGGTCACCCGTACCGACCAGGCTTTTACGCTCGGCGGCTTCTTTGTCAGATTGCTCACGCTGCTGCTTGTCTTTCAGACGCGCGGCCAGCACCTGCAAGGCCTTTTCGCGGTTACGGTGCTGGGAACGGTCGTCCTGACACTCCACCACCAAACCTGTAGGCAAGTGAGTCAAACGGACAGCTGAGTCCGTCTTGTTCACGTGCTGACCACCAGCACCACTGGCGCGGAAGGTGTCCACACGCAAGTCAGCGGGGTTAATGGTGATTTCAGCCAGGCCTTCGGCTTCGGGCAACACGGCCACGGTACACGTAGAGGTATGGATGCGGCCCTGAGCTTCAGTCTCAGGCACACGCTGCACACGGTGCGCACCGGACTCGAACTTCAGACGCCCGTACACATCCTGGCCTTCAATTCGAACGATCACTTCCTTGTAACCACCCACTTCCGAATCGCTGGCAGACATGATCTCCGTACGCCAGCCGCAGTTTTCGGCATAGCGCATGTACATGCGCAGCAAATCCCCGGCAAACAAGGCGCTTTCGTCCCCACCGGCACCGGCGCGGATTTCAATGAACACGTTACGGGTGTCGTCCGGGTCGCGCGGCAGGAGCAGGATTTGCAATTCATCTTCCAGTTGAGCGATACGTTCCTTGCCCAACTTGTATTCTTCCTCGCCCATTTCCTTCAATTCAGGGTCGGACATCATGTCCTGGGCCGCTTGCAGATCGCCTTCGGCAGCCTCATAGCTTTTGAAGGCTGCTACAACAGGGTCCAGCTCGGAACGTTCGCGCGACAGTTTGCGAAACTCGTCCATATTGCTGGCAATTTCAGGCTCGGCAAGCATGGCATCAACTTCATGCAGACGGCGAGCCAATTGCTCAAGCCGACTGCGCATAGAGTCTTTCATAGGGAACAGCCTAAAGGGAAAATCAGAGGGTCTGGGCGCAGTTCAAAGCTATCGGGCTGCACCGCAGGAAAGTCGGTGAACAGACAACAGCCCAAACGCTAACGTCGACGGGTGGTCGAGGGCAACAGACGAGGCAGCAGATTCAACAATTGCTCGCGCTCGGAACCTTCACTGCGCGTCAATTCAGCCATCGGGCCGTGCATGTACTTTTGAGTCAGGCCATGCGCCAGCATTTCAATGACTTCTGCTGGATCATCGCCACGGGCCAACATGCGGCGCGCGCGCTCCAGCTCGTGTTGACGTACTTTTTCGACCGACTGCTGCACATCCAGAATGGCCGGCACAATGGCACGGGTGCTCAGCCAGTGCATGTAATGCTGCACCTGGGTATCAATAATGGCTTCAGCCTGCACCACAGCGGCCTGACGGGCATCGGCACCCCGTTGTACAAAGCGGCCCAGATCATCAACGGTGTACAGGTACACGTCGTCCAGACGACCTACTTCGGTTTCAATATCGCGTGGCACGGCCAGATCAACCATGACCACAGGGCGGTGACGACGCGAACGTACGGCTCGTTCCACCATACCCAGACCCAGAATGGGCAAGGTACTGGCCGTACAGGACACCACCACGTCAAAATCTGCCAGACGATCCGGCACATCGGCCAGCTTCATGGTGCTGGCCATGAAGCGCGAGGCCAGGCTTTCAGCCCGTTCCTGAGTACGGTTGGCGACCACGATGCTACAGGGATTCACTGCTGCAAAGTGCGTGGCACACAGCTCGATCATTTCCCCAGCACCAATAAACAGCACTTTGGCCTGGCTCAGGTCACCAAACACACGCTCGGCCAAACGAACAGCCGCGGCAGCCATGGACACCGAATGGGCACCAATGGCGGTTTGCGTACGGACTTCCTTGGCCACCGAGAAGGTGCGCTGGAACAATTGATGCAACAAGGTGCCCAGCGAGCCGGCCTCGTTGGCGGCACGCACGGCATCTTTCATCTGACCCAGAATCTGGGGCTCGCCCAGAACCATGGAGTCCAGACCACTGGCAACACGGAACGCATGGCGCACGGCCTCGTTCTGGTTGTAGCGGTATAGATGGGGGGTCAGCTCGGCAGAGCGCAGGCTGTTGAAGTCTGCCATCCATTCGGGCAGACGCTCAGCCACATGGGGCTCGGCCG
This sequence comes from Alcaligenes sp. 13f, assembly GCF_020496585.1. Taxonomy (NCBI): domain Bacteria; kingdom Pseudomonadati; phylum Pseudomonadota; class Betaproteobacteria; order Burkholderiales; family Alcaligenaceae; genus Alcaligenes; species Alcaligenes sp. 13f. Next base: position 21,111 of record NZ_JAHKKC010000011.1, on the reverse strand, counting down.
CACAGTAGATCTCGGTACGATTACAGGTAGACAGAATGGCTGCTTCACGGACACCGGTGCCGAACGTGGCACGCAAGGTATCAAGCGCAGGCTTTAACACATCGATCGGAAACGCAACGCGCTCGCGCACGGCAACGGGCGCGGACACATGATTCAGACCGAAGGTTAGAACATCTACAGACATGAGCAGTACAGGCTATAGCCCTGAAAAGACCAAGACTGGCAATTTTGCAAAGGCAAAACGCATGAAATTTAAGTGATTTTACGCCGCAAGCCGCAATTTTGCCAAAAATGTTACTTGAATTGCCCTTTTGTGATTACAATTGCACTCCTTTATGCAGCCCTCTTTTCGCTGAAAAGGGCCTCCCCCTAGGGGTACGGCAAATTTGAAGTCGAAAAGATGCATAAATTTTTTGTTGTACTATGCGCACAAATAAAAAACGTGGTATAGTTCTATTTTTACCGAGCAGTACACGTTGGCCTGGTAGCTCAGTCGGTAGAGCAGAGGATTGAAAATCCTTGTGTCGGTGGTTCGATTCCGCCCCAGGCCACCACCCGAATTCCCAACGTTGCCCAGCAACGCCAACAAACCCGCATAAGCACTGGCTTTGCGGGTTTTTTGTTGCCCAACGATGCCCAGGTTTGCCCAAGGACAGCAAACTGTTTTGACAGTACAGTTGACAGTACGAACCCTGAATCACTCGGGTACATCAAAAAAATACTGTCTTTTCACTGCAAAACGCTTATGGCCACCCTGGCAAAATTGACTGACCTGGCTTGTAAACAAGCCAAGCCAGCCGAGAAGGTCCGCCGCCTCACAGATGGCGGTGGCCTGTATCTGCTCATCGACCCAAAAGGATCCAAATACTGGCGCTACGACTACCGCTTCCACGGTCGCCGCCAAACTCTCGCCCTGGGTATCTATCCTGAAGTCAGCTTGATCCGCGCTCGCGATCTACACACCAGGGCGCGAATGCTCCTTGCGGACGGCGTCGACCCAATGCAACAACGCAAAGTCGACAAGGTGCGCTCCGCCCTTTCAGCCAACAACACTTTTCAAAGCGTGGCTGAGGAATACCTGGCTAAGAAACAACTCATATGGGCACCGAGCCATTTTGAGAAAGTGGCTGCACGACTTAGACGGGATGTTTTCCCTTGGATCGGTTCACTCTCGATGGACAACATCAAAGAACCTGAGCTATTGGCCGTTCTGAATCGAATTGAAGGACGTGGAGTAATAGAGACAGCTCACCGTGCCCGCGAGAACTGTGGCCAGGTGTTCCGATACGCAATCCAAACTGGCCGGGCCTCCTACGACCCCACCATTAACCTACGTGGTGCTCTGGTCACTGCCAAGGCCAAACACTTTGCCGCTATCACCAATCCTCGTGATTTTGCGAAACTCTTGCGCAGCATGTACGGCTACCAGGGTGAGCTGGTGACAAGGTGCATCCTCCGTTTGTCCGCCATGCTGTTCCAGCGCCCAAAAGAATTACGCTTGGCCATGTGGTCTGAGTTCGATTTAGAAGGGAAGAAGTGGGGTGCGCCCATGTGGGAGATCCCGTCAGAAAGAGAGGATCAACTGGGTGACACCAAAATATCCTTGACCGGCTGGGAGTCGCACTTAGTGCCTCTGTCCCGTCAGGCTGTCGAGATCCTTAAGATACTGCAGCCGGTAACCGGCAGCAGCGGCATGGTGTTCCAGTCACCGCTCAAACCAAGGCAGCCTATCTCAAACAATACGCCAATGGCCGCGATCAAGCGGCTTGGATTTAAAGGGCAAATGACAGTACACGGATTCCGAGCATCTGCCAGGACAATGGCTGTCGAGCTGCTCGGTATTGACCAGGATCTGCTGGAGCTACAGATCAGCCACAAGGTCTCTGACAGCCTTGGGCGGGCCTACAACCGCACAACTTGGCTCAAAGAGCGTGTAGCGCTGATGCAGACCTGGTCCGACTACTTAGACACGCTGGCCACCGGCAACAATGTGGTCCCATTGTTACGAGCAGCCAACGGGTAATGTCCTATTGCTTAGGTGGATCCTGACGGTAAGCCCCAGGATCCTGTAGCCAGAGCAGCACATCCTGGCCACGGTAGCATGTACAACGCAGGCTGAGCCGGACAGGGGCCGGTGCTGTCCCAGCTGTCACCCGCTTGCGCCAAGTCTCCCTGGACACTGGCACTATGCCTGCAATATCCCTCCAACGGTACAAGCCGTCAGGATTGAGCTTTTTTTCAGACATTACACCCTCCCTCGGCGTGTTTAATCATTGACTTCAAAGTTTCTCTGTTCTGCATAACGCCTACTCTTTTGAGAAGACCCAGCAGCTCATAGAAGTGCTGGTACCGGCTGGCTGGCTTTCGCGCTCTTTAATCCCGCTATTGACCACACGCCGATCTAAAAACTTATGCTGCCTGCTGGTTTTCAAGACCTTTTTCAAGTCCCGAATGGCAGGGATCTGCTGCCGAGCCTCTGCAGCTGCCTGAATAAAATGGTTCAAATTGATGGCTATCAACCCAGGGTCACGGGAATGGTTCAATCGCGGTGCCACCGGGTCTGAACCGTTCAGGTAGTCATATGCCTCCCAGAATTCCTGGACCAGCGGATGATCGGCGCTCAAGGCTTGCTCACGCTGCTTGGCCAACAATCGAAAATGCTCATGCAACTCATGAAGCTGGTTATCGGTCATTGGCACGATCAGTTGCAGTGCTTCAGCAAGCGCCATCATCTGGGCATGATTCAAAGCAGTACGCACATTCTTAATACCCTCTTCCTCAAGAAGCGCTGTTTTATGCTCCTCAGTTTTTGACACAACAAGCTCAAGCACGTCCTTGGCACGCAAAATCGACCTTAGCGTGAAGCCACTGAGCTCCTCGACTGTCATGCCACTTATTCGTTTGTATGCCGCAGCTGAGCCTTTCGTGTGGTTAGATTTGTCAAAATACAAATGCACGATCCGAGAAAGAATCGCCTCAGAAGCACTGACAACATTGTTTTGAGCAATAACAATCGCACCTCGAAAAGGTGGCTCATAGGTCTCGTTCCCGCTTGTGGCCATACCGCGCGACCGCAGGCTGCGACCGTTGTAGGCCGTCTTTAGCTCGTCCCAATCAAACGACTTAACGTGAGCCTTGCCGTCGCCACTTTGCTCCCGCTCGGACTCGATCAGCACCGATGGCATGTTTGAAATTTGGGCAAGGTTACGCGCCCTCCCAGCATTCGTGGATTTTGAAGGGTCCCACCCCTCATGCTCATCACGCCCAAGCAACTTCCACAGGAACTCAATCACTGTAGTTTTGCCGGCGCCCGCCTCCCCTACTATTTCTAAGAATGGATAGCTTTTTTGCTCCTTGCGGATTTGCTCTGCAAAAAGCGATCCAAAGAAAAAGGTCAGCGCAGCCAGGCCATTACTCCCAAACGCCTCTGCATAGAACTGAAACCAGTCGGACCTATAGTCACGCAGGTCACTATTCAACTGAACATCCACTGATTGCAGTAGGCTTTTTATAGATAGCTTGCCGACGTCGAAATAGTCTTCTTCATTTAGGGGATAGACCCTGCCATCCCGCACAGCCACATTTTTGTACACATAGGTATCGTGCTCACGCGAATAGCCAATGAAATCCACGGTCTCCACTCGCTTAATATCGAACAATTGATGCCGCATGGTCCGTTCAAGCATGGAATTGGAGCCGGTATAGACGGCCCCAGGTGCGATACCTAGCAGCCGTTTCTTGAACTCACTCGCTGTAGAAATTTGCCCAGCAGTAAAAGTATTTTTGATGGCTGCGCCATCGTGTGGAAACTCCACTCTGAAGTAGTACCAGGACTCATCAGTGATTTTGTTCTGTTGAAAGTACAGGGGTGTAGGCAAGCAATTGGCAATTTCACGAACGCTTCCAGACTCACGCATGGCCTGCTCGCGTAATTCCTCCTGGTCCAGGCCTGATTTTTCTTCTGAGATTCGATCAATTGCCTTGTTGTATTTCTCAATGTCCAGGTCAAACCAGTACTGACGATTGCCAAAGCCAAACTCAAAGGAGTTATGGCCTTTCTTCTCATAAATCAGCCGACCACGCTCTGCAGCTGTTCTAGACGTTAGAACTGCGCCTTCGTAAAGAAACTCCTCAAGCCCTTTGCTGCTTAGGTAGTGCCTGGCCGGATCCTCCTGGTTACGGTCAAAAAGCAGGAGGTCACTCCAGTCTCGTTTGACCTTCCCTTGCGGAATGATAGCTGCCTGACAAAGCCACCCTTCTTTCTCTGCACGGGCCTTCCACCTCGGAATGTATGTGCGTCCTGATTTATCACCATCCAAGGCCCAGACCAGGCTAGGCAAACGACCCTTACGGGTCTCCCGCAACTGATCCAAGAACAATGCTGGGTAAACATTGCTGGTCATTGCCGCGATCGCTGGCGCCCCTGCCTGAGTCAGCGCGATAGCATCAAAAATCCCTTCCACAATCCAGAGTTTGCGAACCTCCTGGAGCTTGACTGACGGAGGAACAAAACAATGCCCCTTGAACGGTACCCCAAACTTGAAATTAGCTTTTTTCTCAAAGCGGCCTGGCTCATCAATAAGACGCTCCCACCAGGTATCGCCAACAGCAAAACGCACTGTAGCCGTACCTATATTCAGGTTCTTATCGTAGTAGCTCTCTTGCGTGTAGCAGCCTTTAATCAGCGATAAATCAAACCCGCGACCTATGTTTAAGTAGGCATCTGCAGCTGCAGTGGGGCTTTCCTTTGTTTGGGGGTAGCGACGAGACCAATGTTCAAATAGGTCCGGGTACAGCTCCTTGATTGGCACCTCATAGCCGCATTTATTTAGGCGGCCGCACTTAATGACCCAGGGATTATCAGCTTTGGTATACAGCTCCTTTTTGCCGCAGGAAGGGCAGCGCCCCTGCCGCAGCCAGCCGGAGCGCTCCTTGAAGTCAAACTCACCCAGCTTGATCAAGGCTTCGTTCAAAATGTCAGGGGACATGAGCATTTAACGGTCAACCAATTTGCGGAACTCAGCAACGCGAAAAGCGCTCCTGGCCTCCATATTTATCAAAGACTTGTGCTCGTAAACTGCGCTGGCACGTGCCAGGTTCAACTGGCCTTGAGTGAGATGCCGATGTAAAGATTTTTGCTCGGCAGATGGGCGGATCTGTTTCATGTCTGCTTTCCTTCACCAGTTACACCAGGTGGCTCAGGCAGAGGCTGCCAATGAGTAACGCGTCCGTTGCCGTGGTAGTCCATTTCACCGTTCGCACGCTGCCAGCGACCATCGCTTCCACACAAGCTCACGTCAGGCCCTGTTGCCTCTTCATCTGGATCGCCACCTTCCCAAAACGCAAGCACTTTTGTGCTCGAAAGAACGCCCGGAGGAACATCTGGCAGCCGGTCATAAACACTTATCCATTGCCCTGGTTCGGTCATTTTCGTGGCGTCAGGCAAATAAACTGACAAGGCCCGTGCTCGAATACCCTCTTTCACATCGTCAGGATGCAAAACAAACTGGTCGTCCACTGCCGTTGTGCTACGCATTGAATTACTCATTGACATCGAAAATGCTCCTCTGTGACGACTGGTTGAGCACATCAAAAACATGCTCGACCTCGGACCGCTCCATGACGGGCAGGTCAACACTTGGATCCGGTAGACCGGAAGGGGAAATAGTGCGTACGGCTTCCAACGTGGCTACCCACGAATGGCCGCATGGCACCTTGTTGCATAAGAAATAGACTTTGCGCATCGTCCGGGAAACGCCGGTGCTGGTTCGGATCTGCGCACGGCTGCCGCAATGTGGGCAGTCCATGCCTACACGGAGTGCCATAGCGCTACTCCTTCTTGCCCTGACGCATCTGCTCCAACCCCATGCGGAAGCAGATTCGGGCGAACTGTGCAAGGGTCCGTTCGTCAGCAGCAGCCAACTCACGTACTTGGGCCATCTCGGCTGGCGGTAAACGCAAGCCGATCATTTGGGTCTTTTGTTCGGGGCTGGTGCGTGCTGCCCCCTTAGTGGTATGTTTCATGGCGTGACTCTCGATAACAGAAGTGACATTCGTTATTGTGGTAAACAAACGTTTACCTGTCAACCAGAAAGGAAAGAAATGTTTACCTTTGGGCAGCGCTTAAAAGAAGAACGGGAAAGGATTGGACTGTCGCAAGCGGACTTCGGCGCATTAGCCGGTGTCTCAAAGGTGAGCCAGATCAACTACGAAAAGGATGTACGCAGCCCTGATGCGAAGTATTTATGCGCGCTGCATGAGAACAAGGTAGACACTTGCTATTTGCTTTCTGGTGTACGCGCTGCGAATGGTCCGTCACTAGCCAACGAACTATCAGCGCTATCAGATGCCTGGGAAGCGATTGATTGGGCGCTGGCTGAGGCCAAGAAAACGCTGCCATCAGAGAAAAAGCGCAAAGCTGCTGAAGCTCTGTATATGGCTGTCAAACATGGGGAAGGTGAAGCCAAACCGCTGGCCCGCTTGCTTAGCAAAGCCGCATAAAAAAACCGCTCTGCTGAGCGGTTGGATTCAAATCATTTTTTGAGCATATCGTTGGCCATCATGAGCATGAGCAGTGCCTCTACCACCATATGATCAGAAGCTGAAACTTTAGGGTCATTCGCTACCTGGTCCATCTGCCCAACAAGCGTTTCAGCAATTTTCTTAATCGCCGGCATGCGGCCACTACTAATTGTGTTCTGAATAAGAGGAACAAAACTTCCTTGGTTGTATGTGGCAGATACCATGTCTCCTATGGTAGCTAATTTATTTTCTGGCGCTGCCTGATTCCACTCTACCAAGGTTGCTTCGTGCAACGTTCCTCCTTCATACCATTGCTGTGCTAGGGCCATTGATGCAAATAGCACCATCCAAATTGCAACTAAACTGCGAACCATAAAACGCATTACTTCTCCTCGTTGATAGACCTAGCGGATGTTAATAAAGTAATCTTTTATAACATTTTGTTTTTTCAACCAACGAGCTGTAAATACCGCATGAACGTGCATTATCTTTTTGGCGAACCATCCACGGAGACTACGCCTCACCGTGACTACCTAAGGGATCTCCTGGCAGAAGCTACGCCACTAGAGGAAACTGACCTGTCCGAATTAAAAAAAAAGCCACAGGCTTAACTGCAAGTCAGATCAGTTTGACGTTCGCATTTTGATTTTAAAAACTTAGAAGCTAAGCCCCTTTAATTAGGGGCCTATTTTAGCCCTATCCGTTTTCTTCTTCGCTTTCGAGTTCTTCGACTTCTTGGGTTTCTAGATCAAGCGTCAGTCGTAAACCACCAGAACCATCAAGGCTGTGCTCCAGATTTTTTACAAGCCATTCAATCTCCCGAATAGGTGACTTCATATTTAAAAACTTGACCCGATACTGTGGTGTCATTTCGGGGCGACTCACTGCCATACTGAATTTCATACTTGCTGTGCCGCGACGGATCCGCTGCCATTCAGCCTGTGCGGCCTGTAAAGCATCTGTCTCGTTGGCATATGTCTCGCGCAGGTGCTTGGCATTGCCCAGAACCCCTACGACCACAGAGCGCTTCTTACTTTTACGGGTATCAAGCCACATTGCTTTAACGCCGGTATACGAATCCCGCCCCACTTGCTGAAAGCTATGGCTATCACCATCACTTCGTAGCAGCTCCAACAGAGGCATCTGTTGCCCGTTCTGAGTTCTGGCACCAGTAATCACCAGGAACACCAGTCGCCCATCTTTGACGTTGGCCACGGCATCGTAGCGCTTGCCAATACGATTCAAGAAAGCCAGGTCAGACTCATTGGTTTGATCAATGTGCTCCACCTTGATCTTCGCGAACATCGGATCCACAACTGGCGTCAAGCCATGATCTGCCGCCACAGCCTCCACAATTTCCTTCACGGTCTTCTTATGAAAGCTGCGCTCAGTACGTGTGCGTAGCGGACTGGTCATATCCGCAGAGCGGCCACGCAACGTGATGATGTCGGGTGTGCCGCTATGCGTCAGCTCGTCTACCGTAAACGTACCTTTGTCGACCAGGCCGATATGACTCCAGCCAATTGAGACTGCAAGCACGGCTCCCAATGGCGGAATCTCCAACAAGCCATCGTGATCACTAAGGGTAATGTCGAGCTGGTCAGCCTCATCACCACGACATTCTCGAATCGACAGACTGATCAAACGCGGATTAAGCGCCGGTGCCAGATCTTTACCATCCAACAGCACGCGCCAAACCGCACGAGGATAAAGGGGATTCATAAAGCATGCCGCCTTACAGCAATACGTGTGATGGGAGTTTTAAATCGCCCAGGAAGGCATCGGCTTTATCTTCATCAATGCGAGTCAAGGACACACTGAACTCGATACGACGAGCCTGACCAAATTGATTGTGTACGGACTGGCTTTCCGTCAGGTTCGTAATCACATAAACCCCATGGAAAAAACCCAGGCCATCCACCAAAGTGAAGGCCTTACCCGTATCACCCATGTTCCGTAAGAAACTGATAGACGCTGCCATGCCCATCTGGCCAGGGGCGAGCCACCCAGGCAAAGTAATGGTTTCGTCGCCTACGCCCAGGTACTGAAAAGCAGCTCTGGCACCTACACGACTGCTTTGCGCGTGACGCCAGGATGTCTGCCGCTCAAGGGTTTGATATGCTGCCGTGTTCATTCCAAACATGAACAGACCCAATGCCATCATCATTTTGGGATCCTCAATAGTCGGTTAGGCTGGAGCGCTGCCGGGCACGCTTCTCGCGCTCGTAGCGTTCCATCTCTACACGTATAGCCTGCGCGATGTCCGTTGGACTTTGACCAGCCTGCGGATAGATATTGATCTCGATGTGGTCGCCTCCCTGGCTAAAGCGGGAGTTTGTGGACTCTTGCCGATAAGTGTTCTGCTGGACCTGGTGATAAATAGATGGTCGACTGTCGAACACCAAAGCACCCATACGCTGCAAGGCCTGCTCCACGGTCTGACCCACGCGAGAAAGCACATCACCGGCTGGGGCCAAGAAACTGCCCAGGCGCTCGCGTAATTGATCCAGCATAGAGATGGGCTGATTACTCGCATCACTCACAGTAGTGGGCACCGGCGGCGGCAACACAGGCAGCTTTTCCTGCCAGCGGATCGTCCCCTCATCTTTCACCAGTTGTGGGATAGGATCCTTACGAACGATTGGCTTACGCACCTTTGGAACCGTTCGACTCCGCTCACGCAGCTCCTGCAGTTTCTCCAAAGGCTTCGCTTGCTCCACTGCCTCAACCGCTTTAGAGATGTACTTGTGTGCCTGGGCTTGCAAGGGATTTGCGCCAGCGGCCATTGCCACACCAGCAGACAGCACGGTTGCGACAAGCCCCTTAACAGCCTTGCCTACAGTCGGCTTACGCTGCGTCACACCGATAGCCGCGCCCTCAGAAATATTCTGGCCAAAGCCCATAAAAACACGGCTGGGCGAGTGAATCCCCAACTTTTCTTTGAACCAGCCGGTGACCTGGTCGCCCAGGCCGGTGATCGAGTCCTTTACGGCACCGGCCATTCCCTGGATACCGTTGATTAGGCCCGACAGCATCATCGAGCCAAAGCCCGTAAATTTTTCAGGTAGCTCCACACCAAAGTAGGACATGACGCCAGACATCACCTGGTAGAACAACCCCAACGGTGACCAGTTAAGAATGACTGCACCAATGCCAGCCAAACCCCCTGATGCTCCCAGCGACAAATCAGACCAGAACTTTGTAAATAGCCCCTGCACTGCCGACCAGGCACGACTTGCACCATCGCCCAGGCCGCGCAGCATTGCCATACCTGCTTCACTCAACGAGCTGGGTAACTCAATGCCCAGGTAGCGCATCACCCCGGCCCAGGCCTTGTAGACCCAGCCCAAAGGCGACCAGTTCACCAGCAAAGCAGTTACTCCTCCCACTCCCTGGTCAAACGCGGATTTGACCTGGCCCCACAACCCAGCAAAGAATTGCCGAATAGGTTGCCAGTACTTAACGACCAGGTCTGCCCCCTGTATTAATCCCGACCAAAGCCGTGTAAACAAAGCCTGCACAGCGGCCCAGGCCCGAGTGGCACCCTCGCCCAAAGCCCGGAGCATCGCCATACCCGCTTCGCTTAGCGAACCTGGCACCTCGACACCTAGATAACGCAATACGCCTGCCCAGGCCTTGTAGATCCACCCCAAAGGTGACCAGTTCACTAGGAGTGCGACTACGGCACCTACCCCTTGGTCAAATGCGGACCGAATCTGGCTCCATAACCCAGCGAAGAACTGCCGGATTGGCTCCCAGTATTTGATGATCAAGTAAGCACCGAGCGCTATTGCAGTGATCGCCAAGCCAATGGGGTTGAGTAGCAACAAGCGACTGAACGCCAAAAAGCCACGAGCCAGCATTGAAAAAGCACTTCCACCCACTTTCGCAAGCAGAGATAATGCGCCTCCTCCCTTGATCCCCAACATGCTGAGCCCGAACCGAACCATGACTATCGGGCCAAGAATGGAGGCCAGCATAAGCGTCAACGCACCACCGGCAGCGATAACAACCGCCAGAACAGCGGCCACGCGAATCAGGCCCGAAGTCAGTTCAGGGTTCGCAACAGTCCATGCTTTGATGCTCCCAACAAGTCCTGTGACAGACTGCACCAGGCCGCGCAAAGCTCCGTTCTGCTGCTCCTGCAACTGAATGCCCAGATCTTCCCAGCCGCTGCTCAGCTCGTCCAAATCGCCTACCAGGTTATCGCCCATTGTTTTGGCTGTTGCTGAAGCTTCGCCTTGCGCTTCTCGAAGCGTCGCAATCAGCGCTTGCAGCTCACCACTACCAGCTTGCTGCGTCAGCACAGTCATGGCCGCACCGGCCTCCTCACCTGCAATATGCTTAAGCAGCCCACCCCGCTGAACATTGCCCATTTTCTTTGTGCGGTCGTGGATCTCTTCCAACAAGTCCGGCAAGGGACGCATGTTGCCCTGCGCGTCCTTTACCTTGATGCCCAATTGGTCCAGCGCTTTAGCCGCTTCTTTGGGCGGAGCTGCAAGACGGCTCAGGATTGCCCGTAAGGCAGTACCACCCATTGACCCCTGAATACCAGCATCACCCAGTTTCCCGGCTGCTGCGGCCATGATTTCGATGTCCTGACCGTAGGCGGCGGCATTCGGTGCCGCATACTTCATGGTCTCGCCAAGCATATACAGAGAGGTATTTGACCTGGTGAACGCAGCTGTAAGCACGTCACCGACTCGCGTCATGTCACTTGCCTGCAGGCTAAAGCCCGTCAAAATATTGGAGGCGATGTCTGCCGTCTGAGCCAGATCCATGTCCCCCGCCTTTGCAACATCCAGCATGGCAGGCATCGAGGCGATGATGTCCTCGGGCTTGAATCCAGCCATCGCAAAGAAGCTTTGCCCTTGCGCTGCCTCTGTGGCGCTGAACATGGTATCTGCACCCAGCTCCCGCGCTTGTTGGCGCAATGCCGCCAATGCCGCATCCTCTTTACCCAGACGAGATAAAGCCTGCACCTTACTCATGGTGGCATCAAACTCAAGACCAGGAGCCATCATCTTCGCGCCGGCGTACAACGCACCAGTCCCCACGGCCAGCCCGGTCGCGCCGTTGGCAGCCATGCTTGAGGACAGGGCTTGGCCGCGAGCCATACGCTCTTTTGCTTCATTGACACGCTGCTGCTGCCGGGCGACTTGGTCCAGGCGCGACTTCTGTTCCGTCAACGCACGATTGGTTTGAGCGATGTTTGAGCGCAACTCACGTTCGCCAGAGGACAGTTGACGGGTCGACATGCCAGCAGAGTTGAGTCTGGTGCGCAATGTCTGCAGCTCAGTGATTTGCTGGCCATGCGTTTGTTTAAGTCGCTGCGCGTCCGCCACAGCACGCTTGAACTCTTGCTGCATCGCTCGGGAAGGCTGTGCCACCCCGCCCATTGCGCGTGCTAACTGCTGAACCCGGCCCTGGGCCTGCTGCAGCTCTGTTTTGGTTTGATTGAGCCCAGCCGACAGCTCCCGAAAACGGCCTACATCCTTCTGGGTGGCCTCCAGGCCGCGCAGCCGGTCGCGTAATTGCTTCAGGGATTGGGAGGATGTGCCTGCCCCGCCTCGGATCCTCTGAAGTGGAGCGGAGATCTTGTCCTGCAGGGCAGTGAGAATTTTGAGTTGTAGGGTCTTGCTCATGTCGATTCCAGACCCTACATCCGTCAGGATTCGGGCTGAGTGCGCTCGCGGGCGCGTTCATGCCAGTCCATCAGTTCAGACACGGTCATGTCTGTCATGGCCGACGGCGGCCAGTGAAAGACCACGGCCAGGTCGGCCATGATCTCGTCCACACTTATTGGAAGTCCTGCTGCAGCTTCTTCGGTGCCAAAAAAGTGGCAACTTCCACGCCCAGGGCAGTCAAATCAGCCGGATCCAAATTTGCCACCTCTTGTTCTACCAGGGCTGGCTGACTGATACGGGGAATCAGCTTGATCAGACTGGACACGTCCAGGTTGGCCAGGTTGGACAAATTCAGGCCACGCAGCTCGCCGGACTTAGGTTTACGCAACTGCACATGCGTGATCACATCGGCACCGCGCTTGATGGGAGTGTCCAGCTCGACCTGGCCAGGCTGAGCAGCGACCGGGGTTTGTGTCTGGATCGTTTCGTCTTTCATGGTTTTCTCTTTCGGAAAAAGGTTTACAGGCCCAGAGCGGCACGGATGCCCTGGCTCAGATCATTGCCACCAATGCGTTTGATCAGATTGATGGCATCGATCTCGATCAGCTCTTCGCCATTGAGCGTGAGCTTGTAGTAGCTCAGCGAGGTCGTGATCTTCTTCTTGGTGTCTTCACCGGCCTTGGCCGTACCCATGTCGATCTCGCTATGACGGCCTCGCACCACAATTTCGAGTGCTTTCACTTCGGCCACATCATCGCTTTGCACGGCACCAGCGAAACGCAGGCCGAAGGAACCATGTGTCATAGATCCGAATTGGCGGAACACCTGGGGATCGAAACCGCCCACGGTCCACTCCATCGTCATTTTTTCCATGCCAAAGTCGATGTCGACAGGCACGTCCATGCCGCCACCTCGCCACTCTTCCATTTTTGCGGTCAGCTTGGGCAAGACGATCTCTTCGACCTGGCCAATGTAGTTCTGGCCTTCGTTGAACAAATTGAAATTCTTGAGCTTTGCAGGTAATGCCATCGTTAGCCCCTGTTATGCCGCCTGGGAGACGCGCTGAGCGAAGTCCACCAGGTAGCGGTTAGTGATGCGCTGACGGAAATTCAGGTTTTCCAGCGGTGGGACCGGCGTGTAGTCGTAGTCGATGTAGGCCTTGCCCGACTGCAGTACCTCAGCAGTGTTGGGCTCCTCATCAAACCAGGCCTGGCCATCAATGATGTAGCCCAGGGACTTCAGCTCGCGGAACTTGGCATTGATCCCGTCGATGATGTCCTTGATCAAGGATGGGTTCATCGGACCGTCAACCGCCCACATATGGCCCTCGGCCATCGTGTCGGCCAGGACCTGCGCCGTGCGTGTGTAGTTCTCAAAGGGATATAGGCTTTGCGGACCGGCGCAAGTGCGGGATCCCCAGAACCGGAAGCCTTGCCGGTTAATCAGGGTGGTGATGTCTTTTTCATTCAGATAGCCCGCATCAGTCGCTGGATCCTGCAGATCCCAGAACACATCCCGAGAGATACCCGTCGCGCCATTGATGACGATATTGGACAGCGTCTTATGCCAGCCTACCTGCTCGTCCAGCTTGGCACGTAAACCCAAGGCAAAAGCGGATGCAGCAATGGCCGACTCCTTCTTGGATGCAGTATCAAAGCGCATCAACTCAGGCCAAATCAGCATCAGCTCGCGCTGCCCGAATGTCTCACGGAACGCGGCGGCCTCTTCCTTGGTCTGGCTGACCAGGTCAGAGGCATAGGCAAAGCCACGCAGCTTTTGTGCGGTGGTGGCCAGCTCGGCAGTAACGGCCGCATTCTCCAGCCCTGGGGCGCCAATAATGCGGGGTTTGACACGAGGACCGGATGACTGCGCCGCTAGTAAGGCCTGCATGCCGGTGTATCGACCGGAGGCATCGGAACCACCGATCACATTGGCCGTGGTCTCTTCTGGCGTTACACCTTCGGCCACACGCACGACCACCGTAGTGGGCGATGCCTGGGCAGCCATTGCATCCAACGAGCGGGCCAGCGTGCCCTTCTCACCGGCCTTACCCACGGCAGACAGCACATTGGTCAGCAGAACCGGGCGATTGAGGGGGAAAAGTTCGGCATCAGCATCGTCAGCCGTGGCCACCATGCCGACAATGCCGGTAGAAATAGTGCGAATGGGTCGTGTGCCACCTTCAATTTCAGTGACACGGACACCGTGATGATAGTCAGCCGCCATGCGGGCCTCCCTATGAGCGTGATCGGGTTAGAACAGCTCTATGGTGGCGTGCATGGCGGCGTAGTTCACCGCTGGTGATTTCTCAGATAGCCGTTACGAAGAAGCACCACGCTACCAGTTGCAAATGATCAGCTCGGAGGACTTCTTACGTTCGGCAACTTGACCTACCGTGTACTGGATACCCACCTTCTGCTGTCGGAACTCCTGGAACAGTTCGGCTATATCGGGATGGTCATTGATCGTCAAAATAGCTTTACCTTTCATGCTACGCATGACGGTGGCCATCTCTTCATACTGATCCCAGGTGAACTCCGCTCCGTATCCTGAGAGCTGCCAATAAGGCGGGTCCAGAAAGAAAAGCGTATGCGGTCGGTCATAGCGCTTCACGATCTCTTGCCATGAGAGGTTCTCAATAAACACTTGTGACAGCCGTAGGTGGGCGCTCGATAGCGCCTCCTCAATACGCAGCAGATTCAGACGTGGCTTAGACGTAGTAGCGATCCCGAACGATTGGCCATAACTACGGCCACCGAATGCGGTGTGCTGCAGGTAAAAGAACCGCGCTGCCCGCTGAATATCTGTCAGGGTTCGCACGTCTGTCAGTTTTAACCAGGTGAACATCTGGCGACTGACCAAGGACCATTTGAACTGACGGACCAGTTCTTCTAGGTGGTGCTGCACAACCCGGTACAGATTGACCAGGTCACTGTTGATGTCGTTCAGCACTTCAACCTTGGCTGGCTCAGGTCTGACAAAGAACATGGCAGCGCCACCAGCAAAGGGTTCGACGTAGCACTGGTGTTCGGGGAAAAGGGGCAAGATGTGTTTGGCCAGACGGCGTTTGCCGCCCATCCAGGGAATAATGGGGGAAGTCATTGTGTTACGGTGTGTTATGTATGTTAACCTTTGCCCCGCCTGTCGACAGGTGGCGCGGCCTTGGCCAACTCATGCAGGTACACACTGCTGAAGCGGGCTGCTCCTGGTGCTCTAACACCTGGGGCAGCGCCGCGTCTTTCTTAGCGAGCTTTGAAGCCCGGATTGGTACGCGCTATTCCACAAAAGCAGGACGGGCACCAAGATTGGTGAGGTTACTCGTGCGTGGGTAGGACAGGTTCAATGTGAATATGCCCGCTCTCGAACCGTTGTTCCAGTTACCACCACGAAATGGCACCCGTTCCCCGAAGTTACGCATATAGATTGTGTCCTCCTTCATGCCTTCGGCTGAAACCGGAAACAAACCAAGAGCCTTCACAAGTTCAGGCACCTTTAGACCCGGCTTTGCAGTCAGATTCTTCACTGACATACTCGCTGAACCGGCGCTATTCGAGTCATCGTTTGAATCACCTAGTTGGTTAACGATGCTATTGGACAAGATGACATCTCCTCCCGTAGGGGTTCCCGCGTCATACTTGAGCGTTCCTGCCGTCCCTGGCGCAACCAGGGCACCATCGCTGGAACTGATAGCACGCCAAGCCTTAGAACTACGGCCCATATCGGTGGTATGCAGGGCTGCATCGTTATTTGCAATCACCTGGATCTCACCATCAACCAAACGCATGCCTGCCGCCCACTCCAAAATATTTCCGCACAGATCGGAGATTCCATTCGGGCTGTTGTCATGACGCCAAGATACAGGGCCTGAACCAGTCAGGCTGCGGCCATTATTATTGGTATCGCCCGGCGCCCCAGCGTCTTGACGTCGTGCCGTTTCATAGGTCGCCTCATGCGAGCGCCCATAGTTCGTATTGCCACGCGGCTGAAAACCGTTCTTCCAACACCACAAAGCCAGGGCCGCATATTCCGCGTTGGTCATTACGTGGAAACCCGGACCAGCAGCGCGCGCAGCGTTAATAAAGGAATCATAGGGAGCCGACACACTTGGATCGACACCAGGGAGTGAAATGAACTCACCGTTTTTGATAATGCCCTGATAGCTACCGATGAACAGTTCCCGTTTCTCAACACCACCCACGATAAACGCTGGGTGAACACCACTGCCCAGGCTCGGGTCGATGTCCTCCAGGTTGAACTTAGGGATGATGTTCATGATGCTTGGCTGACCACTAGCCGTGTACAACACGGTTTGTTTGCCACCGCTGGCCGCCTCAACAGCTGCACGCAACTCGTCTTTCACATAAATGCTGGGCATTGGATTAACTCCATTTAATATTTTTTACGTTGATCAGTTCGCCACGGGCCACAGAGTCACGGTAATGGCGTTTGCGTCGAGATCCTGAGCTACACGTTCGACGACATCGCCCTCACCTACTACAACCTCTGCATATGCTTTCGCAGGGATTTCGATATGCGCTAGATAAGCGCCCTCACCACCAATGTGTGCACCCCGCTCAGACAGACGCACCTCGATAATCTGGGCGCTGTCATTTTGAAGAGACAGGCAGTCCACCAAGACACCAGCGATGGTGATGAGGTGGCCATTCACCGAAAAATCAGCTACCGCCTGGCCAGGCTGTTTGAGTTCAATGCGTGCCATCAAATTTCTCCTTAAGTAATTAATTGCTCAGACGTACTAGCTTCCAGCGCACTCGGACGTTGTCCGCTGCGCTATGCAACGAAACAACGAAGCCATTTGTGGCGCGACTGCTAGCCACCACCGCATCAATGCCGCAGGGTGCTCCCTGCGCCTCCACCACATCGAAAATGAGCTGATAGTCCGAGGCATTAACAAGCCTAATAACGACAGACTGATTGGGCGGGCTATCCAACATAAGAGGGAACTCAGGCTCAAAGCGCCGTACGCTCGTCAGAATCACGTTCGTCAGATAAGGATCGGTGGCATCCGTATTACCGGATGGGATGGTGAGCTGATACATCGGGATAGCACCTGGCGGCATGCTGCTACCAATGGGCGTGACAGCAGGGCGCCATACGTCATTGCTATCCTGGAACAGATAGGCCCGTACCGTCACTGCTGCACCTGACGGATTGCTGGGCACGCTGGCCGAATTATCGGTGCCGCGTACTGAGAATGCCCGTCCCTGAGCAAAACAAACACCCTCAGTAAAATTCAAGTTCCGTGTAGCAGTAGTAGATTTACTGGCCTCGCACCCACGTACCAGACCCCGGTTTGCAATAAGCAATTCACCCTGTTGCTGAGCAACATCCCGCAGGTTCTGCACACCTAAGTTAGCCAGGCCTGCCAACTGCAGCGCATATAGCAAAATGCCAACCTTGTTGTTGTCAGCCTCTTCCGATTGGCCTGCCACGCTACCGGCCAACTCATCTATTCGAGTTGACAAATCGGCCTTGCCTGATCGAGCACCAGCAACCTCATCCGCGAACTGCTTCAGGTAGGCATCGTTGTCGATCAGCGTCTGATAATTCGGATTCCAGGTATCTGGATGCTTTGGATCGGTAGTTTCCAGCTTACGAAGCGTGCTCTTAAACGCTTTAGGGTTGCCGGTCAAATTGGCCATGTTCAAATCCTCAATATTGGAAAGTAAGCTCAAACTCGATCTGGGCCTCTGCCTCCAATTGCTTGGGAAGCAACACACGACGACCGAGCAAGGTGCCGTCCTGCGCCAATGCACCTACTTCGCGCAATGTCTTCTGGCCTAGCTGCACGCCAGTCAGCACCGCTGTCGCTTTGACGAGAACGCCAGACACTGAGGTTTGTGCCGCAACAACCAGGAATTGCTGATGCAGCGCGGTATCGTCCAGGCTGTAAGGCCGGTCGCCAGTACCGAAGGCTAGGTAGGCGATCTTGGGAAGGCTGCCGCCATTAGCTGCAGCCAGGGCAACTTTCTTGCGGTAGGCATAAGTAGCCGCGATTGCAGTCGTACTCATCAGATAGGCTCCTGAATCACCTGAGCACCCCGGCGCACGCGCAGCATGCCGCTGAACCAGGGCATGTCAGGGCCGGGCATATCGCCCAGGTTCGATGTGCCATCCAGGCAATCATCGGGGGTTAAAAGCAAGGGATATGAGAGGTCGCCCTGACCATCAAGCGCATCCAGGCCGTCCAGCAATGGGCCGGAGATGGTGTAACGACCATCAAGCAGCATGCCGCCACACAGCACCTCTGGCGGTTCAGCACGGTTACCGCCCAAATGACCGGCCTGCAAAGGAATGCTGATGCTCTCGCAGATGGCCAATTGGCCACCGTCCAGTGGTTCGCCGGTCGCAGTCCAAGGAATTAAATGGGAGCTGCCATCGAGGACGCCAGAACCATCAAGGAGATTCGGTACTGAGTCACCGCCCAGAATGTCGCAACCGTTCAACGTGTCAAAGCCAGGCACAACAAACCGGCGGCACCCGTCAAACACGACTTTGCCCTTGGCTTTAAAGCCTTTCATGCGGATCGTGCTGTCGAATGAATGCAGCGAACTCAGGATGATGGCCACTAGGTGCGAACGAGCTGGGCCATAGGCCCGACAGATCGCCCGAATTTCAGCCTGGCGTGTATCTATCCATTCCTGCTCACCTACATTCAACTTGACTGCGAACTCCGCCCAGTGATTGGTGGCAAACCGAAAATCTCCTGGCGGTGGCGACAAATCACCAGAACCATCTAAGAAACCGACCCCATCCAGCAGCTCGCCACCGGCCTGCAGCCAGGCCTGGTGAAGGATCCGATGCTCAATAATCTGGGAGTCAGGAAAGCCGATAGACGCCAGGACTTGTTTGACGGCCCAGGGGGTGCCCTTCTTGCGATGCCATGCAATGGATCCCGCGACGGCTGCACGTTTAGCCTCCTCGCTCCAGGACTCATCCCACAGATCGACAGACAAGGCCCAGGCCAACCAGGGCAAGAGCTGCAATGGGCACGTTTCGGGATTCCAAAGAGTACGGATCAGATCGGCAGATGGATCCAGCTCCGGGGCCATGGCCTGGGCCAGTGCTTTTTCCAGCGTCGTGGAGTTCGGTGGCAATAAATTGACCATCAAGCCACCTCGGCACGCAGATCAATGGACCGGCAGTAAGCGGCCTGGTGAGGCGCACACTCAATGTCCGTAGTCGGCCTGGTCATGTCCACGCGGACGACGCCTGGTTGATGTAACTCAGAATAGATAGCAGAAATGGCAACACTCGCACCAATACGACGTGGCCTGTCCAGGAAGGCCTGGAGCGCAGCTCGGGCATTCTCAAGCACCGCAGACGGAGCCGGTCCCGTCTGAACAAACAGTGAAGCGGCTACGTCAAATGAAACAAGCTCAGCCCCCACAACTGATACAAAGTCACTCAGCGGTCGGACGTCTTCAGCTGATACGGAGTCATAAACAGCCTGCAGCACTTGTGCAGACGGGGTGCCATTACCGCGACGAGACAGCACATAAAGGCGCACCTCACCCGGCGTAGGCGAATCCACATACACATCGGCCACATCAGGATGGGCAGACAAGGCATGGAACTGGTACGAACCGCGAGAGCCTGCCGAGGTGGTGCCTTCCAGCGACAGCTGAGCGCGGCGACGCAGATCATCATCACTCTCAAAAACATCCTGGGCAATCTGCATACGCCCTACGCCCAACAGCGCCACGAGCGCATCCAGATCGGTCCCTGTGGCCGTGGCCAACATAACCGAGCGTGCTGCCTGATTGATGCGATGGCGCAAAACCAACTCTCGATAGCTGTTCTCCTGCAACTGAATGGTCGCTGGCTCGGAGTCTAGATCCAGTACAGTGGCCAAGGCCATACGCTGCTCGGCAGGCAGCAGCTCCAGCAGGCGGGCTTTACGCTGTGCGAGGATGGCCTCGTAGTCCAGCACCTCAACAACCGCAGGAGGCGGCAGACGCGACAAGTCAATCGTGTCAGACAAACTCATGGCAAGCTCACTGGGACAGTGACCGGCAAATCCTGGTCCCGCTCATAGCCATGAACGACCAGGTCGCTTTGACCAGGCGCATCATGACTTGGCTGCAGCTCCACCCGCGTCAGTCGCAAGCGTGGTTCTTGGCGTACCAAAGCAGTGGCGGATGCCGCATACAGCAGCACGACCGTGGAATCGTTCAAAGGATGGTCCAGCAGCTCAGGCAGCAAGCTGCCAAACTCTCGACGCATCACGCGGGAGCCGATCGGCGTGGTCAGGATTTTGGTGATGGACTGCGCCAGATGGTCGTGATCCGTCACGGCGCGGCCAGTCATCATGTTCAGGCCCTGATAGCGGCTCATCGTGGTTTCTCCGTATCGCTATCGCCCGAGCGAACCCCGCCATGCACGTGGATGTGCAACACCACGCCATTGGAGGAAAGCTCACCGCCACTATGGCGAAACTCGCCACTAATGCGGGTGCTGCCGCCTTTACCGCCTTGACCAGACATACCCGCTAGGTACGTCAACAAACCCTCAACGGTGTGCTTGCCTGTGGACACGACCTGGTCGGCATCTAAAGTGATCAGAGGGGCTTTAAGGGTAATGGAGTCGGACGCCTGCAAAAGGCGAGTCTTCAGGCCAGTGGTCGCCAAATGGCCTGCTGCTGCGTCATGCTCATGACGAGTGCCGTCTTTGTGAGTCGTGACGATGGCATCAGGGTTTGACGATGGCGCGGGTCGTTCATCGGAGGGCAGACCGGCCAGCACGATACCTGCAGATAAGTCCCCCTCGGGAGCCAGCACCACGACCTGCTCGCCCACCGTCAGCGGGGACCAAGTGCGGGTGTCACCGGCACGTAATTCCAGCCAGCGCAGCCAGTTGGTTGTCAGATCACCAATGGCGACACGGACGCGGGACGGATGGGCACAATCAACCTCGGCGACGTTTCCGACGCGGATCAGAT
>NZ_JAHKKC010000010.1:0-180050 GCF_020496585.1 Alcaligenes sp. 13f | reverse complement strand
TTCACGCGCCTGCGAGCTTGCCCCCGGCCCGCAAACGGCCTGATGGTGTGATCTGAGGCCTGATCGACCGAAAACCGTAGAATCGTGAGCGACACCTCATCGCCTGGGCGGGAGAACAAAAAAATAAACCCCAGGGCGCAAAACCAGGGGTTTATCAGCAGTCTGAGGGCACGATTAATTCGTGCCCTTTATGTTTCCAAGAGGCGGCCCCGCCTCTGGCCGCATCAGCTCAACTCCCCTTGGTCCCCACATGCCAGTAGTACACAGGCTCGGCCTCGTTCAGCAAAATATCCCCCACCGACCGAGCCTTGTAGATCACCGGATTGTGCGAGGCCAGGGCTCGCGCATTACGCCAATGTCTATCCAGACGACGGGACTCCTCCAGGGCCGTAGAGCCACCCACATCAAACAGGCGCGTGGCCGCCCGCAAGACGGGCTCCACCACGGCTACTTGCGCCTGTGCAGTGCGTAGCTCCAGAGCGTCCAAAGTTTCGCGGGAGACCTCCACACCCGCCTGCCGCTGATCCGCAATGCTTTGCAAATGAGCCGCCACATCACGTACCGCCAGCTGGGCGATATAAGCCGTACTGGCCAGCTCTCCCACAATATGCTGCACCAAGGGATCGTCCTTGGGCAGCGCGGCACTGCCGTGGCTAAAGACACGTTTGCGTGCCTGCACATAGGCCACTGCATCACGCTGCACGGCTTGGGCAATACCGGCCAGGGTCGCCAAATGCACCAGCTGAAAATATGCCACCAAGGGTGTGGGCCCCTGGCGCGGAAAACGGATGATGGCGCTCTCGGGCACAAGCACATCCGTCAGCACCGTCGTGCCAGATCCCGTCAGCCTTTGGCCAAAGCCATGCCAGTCATCCAGACGCTCCACCCCTTCCTGATCGGTGGCGACCACGGCATGTACCGTTTCATCCTCCTTCTCCGTTCCTGTGCTGCGGGCCACCACCGTGACCCAATCCGCGTACAAGGTGCCCGTGCTGTAGAACTTGCGGCCATTCAGACGCCATTGACCGGCCTGCTCTGGATCGGGCTCCAGCGTGGTTTGCAACTGGCCTACAGCGCCCAAACCAGTCTCGGTCGTGGCATTACCAAAAATCGCCCCTTGGCCTGCCAATGGCAGCCATTTCGCTTGCGTGGCCTCATCCCGATCAATCAACAATCGGTCGATGAAACCGAAATGAGGGCGCAGAATTTGGGCGACATTTGAATCCGCCGCAGCCAGCTCCTGAAACAGCTCAAAGAACACCGGGATGGAGACACCGCTGCCACCCCATTGAGGCGGCACACGCAGAGCCGTAAAACCGCTATCTTTCAGCCACAGAATGGGCGCATAGGCCAAGGTACGGGTATGCTCGCGCTCCGCCGCAGTATCGGCAATGCGCTGAAAGAGGGCGCTGAAACGGGCACGCAAGGCGCCCAGATCGGAAGCTCGTGCACTTGCTGGCGCTGCCCTTTCTGGCACAGTCCGGCGTGGCGCAACATCAGAGGTAAAAACGGCAGTGTCAGTCATCATGATGTGCAGCCCTCAAGGAACCTGCGTAATGGAGGCATGACCCGCCGTCTTCCACGGCAAGGCATACAGCTTCTTGTCTCCCGCAAAAGACGTGTCGATCTGCGCGGCCACGGCAGGGGAGTTTTGATAAAGATCCACAAACTGGCGTATGCGCGGATCCTCTCTATGGCTGCTTCTAGCCACAAAGCGAATCGCGTAGTACAGATCATCCACCGTGGAAAACTGCAAGGCCTTGCTGGCCAGCTCGGCCTGCCCGGCGTTCACAAAATGAGCTGGATAACCTTGGACCAAGGGCAGGTCATCGGCTGCGCGCACCAATTGCGGCCCTTCGACTTCCACAATGCGCAGCTTTCTGGGGTTGGCCGTCACATCATGAATCGAGGCACGCGCAGCTGCCCCCTCTTTCAGCTGAATCAGGCCAGCCGTCTGCAAAAGCAGCAGGCCGCGCGCCTGATTCACCGGATCACTCGCCACCCCAACAGAAGCGCCTTCGGGCAGCGCATCCAAGGACGAATACTGCTTGGAATACAAGCCAATATTGGGCAATAAACCATAAGCCACACTTTCAATGGCATAGCCGCCTTCCTTGACGGCATTGTCCAGGAAAGCCTGATGCTGGAAGTAATTCAAATCCAGATCCCCGGAGGCCAAGGCCGTATTGGGCGTGGTCCAGTCGGTGAACTCAATCACCTCGACCTCCAGACCCTGTTTCTTGGCCTCCTTGGCTGCCACGGCAACAGAATCGGCCAAAGAGCCGGGCGTGACGCCGATTTTCAATGCAGCAGCAGACACATGGCCCGCTAGGCTCAAAGCTGCCAAGGCAAACACGGCACGAATAGAAAAACGGGCAAACAACATGATCCTGACCTTAAAAAAGGGGTCGTAAAAAATGATCCAACGCAGCAGATACTGGCTCTTTCTCGCCTTAATCAGCTTGCCTGCAAGGCAGAGGTAGCGGCCTCATCCGATCCCGCCTCCGGGGTCGAACCGGACACCAAATGCCGCCACTGCGCCGCAGGGTGGGTGGCAGATACCCGATCTCCTTGTCCAAACAATTGCTGACGCAGGGTTCCACCTTCATAAGCCGTGCGATAACGGCCCCGGTTTTGCAGCTCGGGCACGATGTAGCTGGCAAAGTCCTCCCAGGTTTCAGGCACAACGATGCGGGTCAGGTTGAAGCCGTCGATCTCGCCTTCATCAATCCAGGTGCTTAGCGCATCCGCCACTTGCTGCGGGTCGCCCACAATGGTTTTGTAGCGGCTACCCAGCGTGAATTGCTCCAGCAGCTTGCGGCGCGTCGTCCAGCCTTGTTTCTGGGCTGCGGCCGCTGCGGATTGAATCGCGTTGCTGGGGCCAAAGCTGATGGGTTCATCCAGGTCATACTGGGCAAAGTCCACGCCGGTACTGGCCGCAAAATGCGCCAGGCCGCCCTCGGAACTGGCGTGGGCCAGATAGTCGGCATATTTTTCTTTAGCCTCGGCTTCCGTAGCACCCGTAACGACCGCCACACCCGCATAAATCTTCAGGTCCTGCGCTTGCCGTCCCGCATTGACCGCTGCCTGACGCAGCTTGCGTGACGAATCCCTGGCCGCTTCCGGGTCCCGCGCACCGATGAAAACCCCTTCAGCATGTTGCCCGGCAAACTGCAGCCCCCGCGCCGAGGTGCCTGCCTGGAACAGCAGAGGCGTACGCTGAGGAGAGGGCGCACTCATATGAATTGCATTGCTGCGATAAAAGGGCCCTTCGTGATGCACGGTATGCACTTTCTCGGGCAGGGCATGGATACGACGCTGCTTGTCGGCAATCAGCGCGCCATCTTCCCAGCTGCCTTCCCACAGCTTGTAAGCCAATTGCAGAAAGTCCTCGGCCCGGTCGTAACGGCTGTCGTGTGCATCCAGACCATCCTGCCCCAAACCCCGCACCCCGCTATCCACATAGCCAGTCACGATGTTCCAGCCTATGCGGCCATTGCTTAGCTGATCCAGCGTGCTGACATCGCGTGCGAAGGTGTAAGGGTGATGCGCCGCCACTGACGCTGTCAGACCAAAGCCAATATGTTGCGTGACGGCTGCCATGGCCGAGACCAGCAGCCAGGGGTTGTTCACCGGTAGTTGAATACCCTCGCGCAGCGTCAAGTCCACACCTTGCTGGTAAACGTCGTAATAGCCGACCACATCCGCCAGGAAGATGCCGTCGAACAAGCCTTTTTCCAGCGTTTGGGCCAGATCCGTCCAGTACTTCAGAGTGTGATACTGCGTGGATTGATCACGCGGATGCGTCCACAAACCATGGTGGATGTGGCCGACGCAATTCATGTTGAAAGCGTTGATATGGATGTGTTTCTTGGGCTGCGTCATGGGGCATTCTCCTTGCTTAATGCGGCAACCAGGTCAGGCGATACAGCTTTTTCTCGCCCTGGTAGAACTGATCGATTGCCTCGCGCACCGCAGGCGATGTTTTGTAGACCTCCAGGAACTGGGCAATGCGCGGGTCTTTCGTCTTGTCGCTACGGGCCACAAACTGAATCGCCCAGGAGTCATCCTCGTAACTGGTCAAGGACAAGGCTTTCGTAGCATCAAAGGCTTTGGAGGCCAGGATGAAATACGGAAAGCCTTGAGCCAGATCCACGTCCTGCGTGGCACGTGCCAATTGCGGGCCTTCCACTTCCACAAACTTCAGGTTCTTGGGGTTGGAAACAATGTCATCGGGAGTGCCCAGCAAGCCGGTCTCGGGGCGCAGCGTGATCAAACCTGCATGCTGTAACAGACGCAACCCACGGCCTACGTTGACGGCGTCACTGGCAATCGCCACTTTTGCGCCATCGGGCAAATCGGCCAGCGTGGCGTGCTTGAGAGAATACAGGCCCAGGTAAGACAAAATGCCCGGCTGCACGCTGACCAGTTTGAAGCCCTTATCGCGCACCGCATTGGCCAGGTAATTACTGTTCTGGTAGTAGTTCAGATCAATATCGCCCGCATCCAGCGCCACATTCGGCGTGGCCCAATCGGTAAATTCGATCACCTGCACATCTACACCCTGCTTCTTGGCTTCCTGCGCGGCAACAGCCACCGAGTCCGCAAAAATGCCGGGCACAACGCCGATTTTCAATGGCGCAGCGGTCGCTGTGCTGCTCAACAAAACAGCAGTAGAAACCAGGCTAAACGCCGTCAGTTTTTTCAAAATCTTCGAGATAGTCATCAATCAACATCCAGATAAAAGAGAAAGATCTGTGGCCTGGAAAACAGGCCATATCGAAGCGCATATGTGTCTTGCTAAAACGTATTTGTTGACATGCTTTGAGCCATACTGCGCAACGCTTTTTCACCCCTGCAGCCATGCCCAAACACAGCTTTCCAGGTGGCATCACAAAGCACCATGACGCGGCGGGCGCACTCCATTCAGGGCGTAATTGCCAATGGCGTGGTACTTCCAGCGCACCGGGTCATGCAAGGTATGGACTCGGGCGTTACGCCAGTAGCGATCCAGCCCATGCTGGGCCTGCGTAGCGCTGGTGCCTGCCAGTTCAAATAACTTGCTGCCTGCCAGCACACTGGCGCTGGTAGCCAAAGCCTTGGCCTGCGCAACGGCAATGGAGGCCTGAGCCACGCTGTCCTCATCCGGTGCTTGCTGGGCGGCGTCCACAAAGCGGGCGGCGCGGGCCAGTAGCGCTTGCGCGGCACGCAAACGCACATGCACATTGCCCACCTCCTGCAGCAGCAAGGGGTCCTGTGCGGCGCTGTCCACACCAGCGGCAATCCAGGGGCGGCTGTGTTCACGGATGAAGGGCAAGGTGGCCTTAAAAGCCCCTTGGCCTATGCCCAAATCCAGTGCCGCGTGGATGATCTGGGCGTAGGGGCCAATGGTGGTCGGACGCTCGAAGGAATCCGTGAACGGCACAACCCATTGCGGCTGCACAGGAACACGCGTGAACTCCACCGAACCACTGCCTGTGACACGTTGGCCAAAGCCGTCCCAATCGTCTGTCAGCGTGACGCCTGCAGCCCCGCGCGGTACAAAAACCAGATACAGGCGGCCATCATCAGGCGAGGTCGTCAACGTAGGAATCCAGTGTGCAAACAGCGAGCCCGTGCAATAGAACTTGCGGCCGTCTACAAACCAGCCATCCGGCTCTTTCAGCAATTGCGTGCGACGTACAAAGTCCTTCTTGCCGATCTCCGCCAATGCATTGCCAAAGCGTTTGCCTTGCAGCACTTGATCGTAGAAAAAGGCTTTTTGCTCGTGCGTAGCCCCTACGCGCAAGACTTCCAGCGCGTAATAGTGGTTTTGCGGGATATGGCCAAAGTTGCCATCGGCCTTGGCAATGCGCTGCACGACACGGGTGAGCACATCGGCGGAAACGCCCGCGCCGCCGTATTCTTTGGGGACCGTAATGCCCCATAAGCCACTTTGACTGAATTGCTCCACCTCTCGATGCGGCAAGATACGGTCGCGATCACGCTCCAGCGCATGTTGGGCAATGGATTGTGCAAACTGCTCGGCGGCTTGCAGCGCTTCGGGCTCGGACATGATGATGTGTACGAATGTAGAAAGCTGTGTTGTCATGGCCTCAGTTCCATTGGTGATAAGACGGCGAGGCGCCATTGAGCAGGTAATTGCCCAGCAAGTGATATTTCCAGCGCACCGGGTCATGCAAGGTGTGCACGCGGGCATTACGCCAGTGGCGGTCCAAGTTATGAGCCGCACGGGTGGACGACGAGCCGGCCAAGGCAAAGAGCTGTTCGCTGGCGTTCAGGGCGGCTTCTGTGCTCAGGATTTTTGCCTCGGCAACAGCCACAGAAGCACGGGCGCTGCTGTCTGCATCCACGGGCTTGGCGGCCAACTCATCCAGCAAACGCGCTGCCTCCAGCAAAACTTCCTGAGCGGCATCCACCTCAATCTGCAAGGCACCCACTTCCTGAATGATGTGAGGGTCCTGCGTGGCACTGGCCACACCCGAATCGGTCCAGGGGCGCGCACGATTGCGGACAAATTCCAGCGCATCCTGCAAGGCACCCTGGGCGATACCGGCATCAATACTGGCTTGAATCAGTTGAGAAATAGGACCCGACAGGGAAGGCTTGTCCACAAAGCGCCAGCTTTCCAGCACATGGTCTTCCTCGACCAGAACCTGATCGAACACCACGCTGCCACTGGCGGTGGTGCGTTGCCCAAAGGCATTCCAGTCATCAATCACCTGCACACCGGCTGCATCGCGGCGTACCCAGACTTGCACGCCACGGCCTTGCTCATCCGCGGCTCGGAAAGGAATCCAATGCGCGAACAAGGCCCCGGTTGAATAAAAGCGTGTACCGCTGACACGCAAGCGGCCATCCGCTGCCCGAGCAAGATGGGCAGTGATGTCGGTAATCACCGCTGCCTTGCCCTTTTTTTCCGGCCCGCCATTGCCTAAACGCGCGCCTTGCAGCACCGCCTTGAACCAACGCTGCTTTTGAGATTCAGTGCCGGTGTCTTTCAGGTTCTGGATCAGCGCGAAATGGTTTTGCGGGATCTGACCCAGAGAAGGGTCAGCCGCGCTGATGATGGCAAAAACCTGCGCCAGCGTTTCGTTGGAGGCTCCCAGGCCGCCATAGGCTTTGGGGATAGTGATGGCACCCAGGCCACTGGCGGTATAGCGCTCTATCTCGTCCCAGGGAAGCTGGCGCAGGCGATCGCGCTCGGCAGCGGTTTGAGCAAATTCAGTGGCCAATTGCCGAGCAATGGCGAGGGCTTCGGCCTCACTGCCAATCACATGAGGCTGTTGGGGGGGCAAGGGCAGACGCTGCTTTGCAGATGCTTCGGGCAAAGCTCCGCCCTGAGTAATCCGATCATTCATACGGCACTCTTTTCAATGACTAAAAACGGTAGGGATAGGCGACGCCACTACATGCAGCGCCAGCCCTTGGCTAAATTTGGATCAACGGGCACGCAGCCATTGCACGTAACGGTCGCCAGCAAACTGCACTACGGTCACTAGTGCGATCAGCACGGCAATCACAATCAGCATCACCTGCGTGTCAAAACGCTGGTAGCCATAGCGGATTGCCAAGTCACCCAGACCACCGGCACCGACCGCACCGGCCATGGCCGACGAGCTGATCAAAGCCACGATAGTGATGGTGAAACCACCCACAATGCCGGGCAGCGCCTCGGGCAAGTAGACATGGCGCACGATGTCCCACTTCTTGCAGCCCATGGCTTGAGCCGCTTCAATCAGGCCCGAGTCCACCTCGCGCAGGCTGACCTCGGCAATACGGGCAAAGAAAGGCGTGGCGCTGATTGCCAAGGGCACAATGGCCGCCCACACCCCAATCGTGGTGCCTGCCAGCAAGCGCGTGAAAGGAATCAGCGCAACCAGCAAAACAATGAAGGGCGTGGCCCGGAAACCATTGACCACGCTACCCACCGCCCGGTTGATCTTGGGCGACTCCCAAAAG
The DNA here is from genome assembly GCF_020496585.1 of Alcaligenes sp. 13f. Classification (NCBI taxonomy): domain Bacteria; kingdom Pseudomonadati; phylum Pseudomonadota; class Betaproteobacteria; order Burkholderiales; family Alcaligenaceae; genus Alcaligenes; species Alcaligenes sp. 13f. The sequence goes on along the minus strand of NZ_JAHKKC010000010.1, from coordinate 172,088 downwards.
CCATGGGGGGCCGTCACAATCAAGAGCACCGCCAGCGGAATACCGGCCAGAAAGGCAATGCCCCCAGACACGCCCACCATCATCAACGTGTCCAAAAAAGCCTGCCAATAACGCTCAGCGGGGATACTCAGATTCCACAACATATCCAATGTCCTCAATGTGATGCGCGATGGCCGCCGGGCCTTGCGTCAAAGATGTCAAATCGGGCAGGCTCACATGCCCCTCAATGGCGACCAGCAAACGTCCATGTGCATGGCCCTGAATGCGGTCCACGCCACCATGCACCAGCTGCGGCTGACCGGGCAGGCTGCGGGCAATGCGCAGCAAATCCGGCTCCCAGCCGCCTTCGCCGCTATAGCTCAATTGCAGAATGCGACTGTACGTGCCGGATTTAGGAGGCTGCTGCACCAGACGTGCCTGCAGATCCTCTGGCAGTGTGTGCTGCAAGGGGGCCAGCAGCGCCTTGGTGGCGTCATGCTGCGGTTTGCCAAACACACGCCAGACCTCGCCCAGCTCGGCAATGCGGCCTTTTTCCAGCACCAGCACGCGGTCGGCAATTTCACGGATCACACTCATCTCGTGCGTAATCAGCACGACGGTGATGCCCAGACGGCGGTTAATGTCCTTGAGCAGACTCAGAATGGACTGTGTGGTCTCCGGGTCCAGTGCCGAAGTGGCCTCATCGCACAGCAAAATCTCCGGGCCGGTTGCCAAGGCGCGAGCAATGCCCACACGCTGCTTTTGCCCACCCGACAAACGACTGGGATAGGTATCGGCCTTATCTTGCAAGCCGACCAGTTGCAGCAGTTCCTGAACACGCTGAGCAATGTCTTGTGCCGACACCCCGGCCACCTTCAAGGGCAAAGCCACGTTCTCGTACACCGTTTTGGCAGACAACAAATTGAAGTGCTGAAAAATCATGCCAATGCGGCGACGCAGCTGCACCAGCTCCGACTCATTCAGACGGGCAATGTCCACGCCATCTACCAATACCTGGCCGCTGCTTGGGCGCTCCAGCCGGTTGATGGTGCGCAGCAAACTGGATTTACCCGCGCCACTGCGACCAATAATGCCGAAGATGCTGCCCGGCTCTATGTCCAGATCAATGTCCTGCAAGGCAGGCACAGCGCCTGCCGAGGACTGATAAATCTTGGACAGATTACGAAAGGCCACGCTGCCTGCCTTGACGACGCTGGGTTGCTGTTCCAGTTCCGCTTTGACAGACGCACTGGCCTTGTGAACCTCGCGCTGTCCTGCGGCCTGTTCGGCGGTATCGCGCAACTCGTCCAAATTACGCCGTAGTGCTGATGTGTATGCCATATCACTTGCTCGCTGTGGTGCTGCCTTGCCAGGGCAAGGTGTACAGATGGGGATTGTGATCAAAGCGGTCTGCAATCGTGTTGCGTACCGCTTGCGACTGCTGGAACAGCTCCACGAACTGTTTCAGGGCAGGGTCGTTGACGCGATCTTTGCGCGTAACAAAACCCATTGCATAAAAGGTGTCGGCAACGCCGGAATAGACCAGGGCCCTGCCCGCATCCGCCTTGCGGCCAGCGCTGACGAAATAGCTGGGCCAGACGACAGCCAGGTCCACATCCGGCAGGGAATGGATCAGTTGCGGGCCTTCAATTTCCACAAACTTGAGCTGCTTGGGGTTGTCCACCACATCATTGACCGTGGCTCCGGTATCCAGACCATGACGCAAGGTGATCAGGCCCGCTTTTTGCAGCAGCAACAGGCCACGGCCCTGATTGACCGGATCATTCGGCAAGGACACGGTTGCGCCCTTGGGAACCTGGTCCAGAGACTGATACTTGTTCGAGTACAGGCCAATGTTTTGCAGCAAGCCCAGACCAATCAATTCCAGGTCGTAGCCACGCTCTTTGATGGCATTGTTCAAAAAGGCTTGGTGCTGGAAGAAATTCACATCAATATCGCGGTTGTTGACGGCCTCGTTGGGCAGCGTCCAATCCGTAAATTCCACCAACTGAATATCCAGACCCTGCTTTTTGCCTTCCGGGATCAGCGCTTGCACCGCATCCGAGGTTGCACCAGGAATGGAGCCCACTTTAATCACGGCGGCAGAGCTGCTGAACGGCAGGGCAGCGGCAAACAGAATGCCCAGCGCCCAACGCTGCACGCGAGAGGAGAAAATCGCCGTCATTATTTCGCCCCTCCTTGTGCATTCAACCAGGCCAGGGTGTAGAGGCGCTCGTCGTTATTGAATGCCGCACGCGACACGTCACGCACAGACTGCGAGTTTTGATAGATGGAGATGAACTTTTGAATGACAGGATCGTTAGTGCGGTCCGCTTTCACCACGAACTGAATGGCAAACTGCGCATCTTCAATACCCGAGTAGGCCAGACCACTGGAAGGATCAAAGGCTTTGGCCGCCACGATGAAATGCGGATAGCCCTGGGCAATATCCACATCACCCGTAATACGCACCAGCTGCGGGCCTTCCACTTCCACAAAGCTGAGCTTTTTGGGGTTCTCGACAATGTCATCCAGGCTGCCCAGATAACCGACCTCTGGCTTGAGCTTGATCAGCCCAACTTTTTGCAGCAAGAGCAGACCACGCCCCTGGTTCACGGGATCGTTGGCAATGCCTACCTTGCCGCCCTGAGGGACCTGATCCACCGCCTGATGCTTGAGCGAATACACACCCACATTGGCCAAAATACCCGTGCCCGCGCTGGCCAGCTTGTAGCCGTTTTTCTCGATGGCGTTCTTCAGGAAAGGCTGATGCTGGAAGTAATTGATATCAATATCGCCGTTATCCACCGCCACATTGGGCGTGGTCCAATCGGTGAACTCGATCACCTCGACATTGATGCCTTGGGCCTTGGCATCCTTGGCCGCGGCATTGATGGAATCGGCATAGGCGCCCGGCACCACGCCAATGCGTAAAGAATCGGCGGCAATGGCCGGAGAAACAGCCAGCACAAGGGCACTAGCTACGATGAGTTTGGACAGATGCTGGAGCATGGTAAACAGTGCCTCACGAGGTGGGCCTGCGCTTGCAGGCAAATCTTGGAAGCTTCTATTACATCGACTCCATTCTCCTGACACCACAACAGAACAATCATTTACTTATGCTGGCTAACTGCTGGATGAAATTACCTCAAGTTATTGATATTTATATTATTTTTGAAAATAAACTAAATACTGCCAACGATGGCATTTGTGATATTTCATGCGCGTTTCAAGTTAGTCGTGGGAGTGCAAGAACAGGGGTCACAAATGTTTTTTTGCCTGCCTCCGCGCAATTCTTCCAAACTTATATCAAGGAACTTAACTTATAATTAACTTATATTTTGTCCATGAACTCGATATTCTGGACACCCAAAGCCGCCAAACAACTGCGCAGAATCGACAGGCAACACCAGGGCGCTATCCGCGACGGTGTCGGCAACTTGGCTGACATGCCCAATTGCTCCGGATCGCAGAACATCAAAGCGCTGACGAATCACCAATATGGCTATCGCCTGCGCATCGGAAACTATCGCGTCCTGTTTGATTGGGACGTAGAGATAAGAATTATCGACATCCAGGAAGTGAGAAAGCGCGATGAACGCACGTACTAATATTCAGATCATCAATGGCCCGGACGGCAATCCCGCTTTTGTCGTGATTCCCTACGAAGACTACATCGCCAGCCAGACCCAAGACGGCGGGCTGATCCCCCACGCCGTCGTCAGCAGCACGATCGACGGTGCAACGCCGGTTCGGGCATGGCGTGAACACCTTGGGCTGACACAGGCAGAGCTGGCCACTCGTCTGGGTATCAGCCAATCTGCCTATGCACAGCAGGAAAGCAGCGAACGACTGCGAAAAAGCAGCCTGGAGCGCATTGCATCTGCGCTTGGGATTACACCTGAGCAACTCGACTTCTAAGCCAGGAACGGCAGCTTGCAGGTCCCCTCCAAGCCGCCAGACCCGCAGGGCTACAAAAATCCAAAGACCAAAAAAAATCCGCCCGAAGGCGGATTTCTTTACAGCACGCTGACCGCTTAGCCGCGAACCTTGACCAGGATTTCGTCCAGCCAAGCCAGCATCAGGTCGATTTCGTCGGCCGTGATGTTCAGGGCTGGCATGAAACGCAGCAGGTTAGGACGTGGCGAGTTCAGCAGCATGCCTTCTGGAGCGCGGTCGCGGGCAGCAGCGACGATTTCCGGGCCGTCGTCCTGATCCAGGATCAGAGCACGCAGCAGGCCTTCGCCACGCTCACCGTTCATGCCCCACTTGGCGCTGATGGCCAGCAGGCCTTCGGACAGCTGCTTGGCGCGGGCGTTGACCGAAGCCAGGAAGCCAGGAGCAGCCAGTTCGTCGAACACGGCTACGCCAGCAGCGGTCATCAGGGGGTTACCGTTGTAGGTACCGCCCTGGTCACCTGGCTGGAAGCAGGACACTTCTTCGCGGGCGCACAGTGCCGACAACGGCACGCCACCACCAATGCCTTTACCCAAGGTCATGATGTCAGGACGGATGCCCGAGTGTTCGTAGGCAAACATGGTGCCGGTACGGCCCATGCCGGTTTGCACTTCGTCCACGATCAGCAGCAATTTGTGCTCGTCAGCCAGCGCGCGCAGACCCTTCATGAATTCCACGGTCGCAGGAATAACACCGGCCTCGCCCTGTACGGGTTCGAGCATGATGCCCACGGTTTGATCGTCGATCAGCGCGCGCACGGATTCCAGATCGTTCAGCTTGGCTTTAGGAAAGCCGTCGACCTGTGGAGCAAACATGCGATCCCAGCCGGGCTTGCCGGACAGGGACATGGTGGCCAGGGTACGGCCATGGAAAGAGTGCTCAAAAGAAATGATCTTGTAAGCGTTGTTCTTGTTGATCTGACCCCATTTGCGCGCCAGCTTGATGGCGCCTTCGTTGGCTTCGCCACCACTGTTGGCAAAGAACACGCGATCAAAGCAGGAGTGTTCCACGATGCGTTTGGCCAGCTCGATAGAGGGCTCGTTGTAGAACGCAGGCGAGGGGTTGATCAATTTGGACGCTTGTTCGGTGATCGCCTTGATCACGTTGGCAGGGCTGTGGCCCAGCGCGTTCACGGCCCAGCCCTGGACGGTGTCCAGGTATCGCTTGCCGTTGTGATCTTGCAGCCAGGAACCTTCTCCTCGCACAAAGACCAACTCCGGACGCTGGGTAATTTCCATTAATGCACGTACACCGGCCCGATCGAATTCCATAACGGCAAACCTTGATGAAAATGAAAGAAGAAAAAATAAACCAGCCCGGCGGCTGGACAATTAATTCTAACGCAGCACACCCCCAGCAGGACGCTTATGCCTGGGACAATGGCCATCTGGCCGTGGATTGTCCCTTTTCTGGTACACATCCGCGCCCTGGCAGGCGCCAAAGCGTTTTAAGCCTGAAATCTTTGCACGGTATCGGGGTGGGAGTCGCCGGGACGCGTTTGTATAAAACCTGTCATCCAAGCAGCCTTCCAAAGATCTGCCTGCCTAAAACAAACCGTCCAGATCCAGTTGACGAGGCTGCTCCTGCGGCATTTCACTGATGGGCAGCAGAGCGCTGGCTTTCACACCCAGCAAGCGCAAGCGTCTGTCCAGCACGGCGCGTTTCAGATTCTGGCGGGCAGCAGCCAGAATGGCATCCGCCGCCAGCACGGGAGCGGGCAGGGACAGGTCGCGCGTCACGGTTTTGAAGTCTTCGAACTTCAGCTTGATGCCTATGGTTTGGGCGCACATGGCGGATTTGCGTAAATCCTGCTCCAGCTTTTCACACAGGGACTCCAGCACGGCAGACAGGCGGGACCGATCCATGCGCACGTGCAGATCACGCTCGAAGGTGGTTTCACGACTGATGGATTTAGGCGTGCGGTCGGTGGATAAGGGGCGCTCGTCCTGGCCTTGAGCCACGGCCATCAGCCATTGCGCGTAGCGCAGGCCAAACTGTTCCTGCAATTTTTCTGCAGGTGTGGCGGCCAGTTCCCCGATCTTCTGAATGCCCATTTCCGTCAGTTTCACGACCGACTTGGGACCAATGCCATTGATCTTGCCCACAGCCAGCGGCCAGATGCGGGTAGGCACATCGTCCATGGTCAGCACACAGGCCCCATTGGGCTTGTTCAGTTCTGAGGCAATTTTGGAGAGCAGCTTGTTGGGCGTAATGCCTACCGAACAGGTCAGGCCGGTGGCCTGGTTCACGGCTTGTCGAATCTGCTCGGCCAGTTCGTGGCTGTCTTCGGTTTTATGGCTAAGGTCTACATAGATCTCGTCGATACCCCGATCCTCGATATGGTCCGAGACCGTGGCCACGGCCTGTTTAAACAAGCGCGAATAATGGCGGTAAGCTTGAAAATCGGCAGGCAGCAAGATGGCATCAGGGGCCAGTTGGGCCGCCTTCATTAAACCCATGGCCGAGAACACACCCAGCTGACGCGCTTCATAGGTCGAAGTCGTGGCCACCCCGCGCCCAACATAATCGGCCAGACGGGCATGTTGCCAGCTGCCATCGGGCAATTGCCTGGGCGCATCAGCACTGCGCCCGCCAATCACCACGGGACTGCCGCGCAAATGCGGGTAGCGCAACAGCTCCACCGAGGCATAAAACGCATCCATATCCACATGAGCGATACGCCGCTCCAGAGGTTTTTCTTCTTGTGCCGCCACCTTGATCAGCCTGTTAACTGTATATATGTACACCATTATAGCGACAAGTCAGCGGTACACCGAGAGCCACTGAATAAGCGCCGGGATGATATAAATCACTAAACATCATTAAGCTGACAGCAGGCTGAAACTACGTATTGAATCGGCAGCAAGCGCCCGGTTACTATGCAGCCTCTCTATCAGCGACACCAAGCACCCCAACAGGAGGTTTTCATGAAAAAAACAGTATTGGCTGCTGCGCTGGCAGCTCTGGTCGCCCTGCCCTTGGTGGGCCACAGCAAAACGCTTACCTGGTCCAGCCAGGGCGACTTCATGACGCTGGACCCACACGCACAGAACGAAAACCTCACGATCACAGGCAGCATGTATGTCTATGAGGCGCTGGTGGACTACGACAAGGATTTCCAGATTGTGCCCAGCCTGGCCACGGCCTGGGAACAGCGTGAACCTACTGTCTGGCGCTTTACGCTGCGCGAAGGGGTGAAATTCCACGACGGCGCTCCCTTTACCGCCGATGACGTGGTGTTCTCCATTCAGCGCGCCATGGCCCCTACGTCCAACTTCAAGGCCTACGTGAACGGCATCGTCAAGGCTGAAAAAGTGGACGACAAGACGGTGGACATCATCACCGCCGCGCCCAACCCGGTTCTGCTGCGCCAATTGACCAGTGTGTTCATCATGAACAAGGCCTGGTCGGAAAAGAACAATGTGACCCAGCCCCAGGACTTCAACAAGAACGAAGAAACCTACTCGGCTCGCAACACCAACGGTACCGGCCCTTACAAGCTGAAGTCGCGTGAAGTGGACGTGCGCACCGTCTTTGTCGAAAACGAAGAATGGTGGAACAAGGGCAACAAGGTGGGTAACGTCACCGAAGTGATCTACGTACCTATCAAGCAGAACGCCACCCGTACCGCCGCCTTGCTGTCGGGCGAAGTGGACCTGGTTCTGGACCCGCCTGCGCAGGACTTGCAGCGTCTGCGCCAGCAAACCAAGATTGTGGAAGGCAACGAGTACCGCACCATCTACCTGGGTCTGGACCAAAAGAATCCGGAACTGAAGTACAGCAGCATCAAGGGCAAGAACCCCTTTGCTGACCAGCGTGTGCGTGAAGCCCTGTACGTGGCCATCGACATTGAAGCCATCAAGAAAGCCGTGATGCGCGGTTCTTCCGCCCCCACCGGCACCATGGTGGCCCCTCAGGTTCACGGCTACACCAAGGAACTGGCCCAGCGCCTGCCTTACAGCCAGGATCGTGCCAAGGAACTACTGAAAGAAGCCGGTTACGACAACTCCCTGACCTTCACCCTGGATTGCCCGAACGATCGCTACATCAACGATGAAGCCATCTGCCAGGCCATCGTGGGCATGTGGGCCAAGGTCGGCGTGAAAGCCAACCTGAACGCCATGCCACGCGCCACCTACTTCCCCAAGGTACAAAGCTTTGACTCCAGCGCCTACATGTTTGGCTGGGGCGTGCCGACCTTTGATGCGCTCTACACCCTGCAAAGCCTGATGCACAGCAAGGGAGAGGGCGCTGACGGCTCCTTTAACTTTGGAGGCTACGAAAACGCCGAAGTGGACGCCTTGATCGACCAGATCAAGACCGAAACCGACACCGCCAAGCGCGATGCGGCCATCCACAAGGTTCTGGAAATTCATGCCAAGGAAGTGGGCCACATTCCCCTGCATGACCAGATCATTCCTTGGGCCATGGCCAAGAAGGTCAACGTGGTACATCGTGCGGACAACCGCATGCTGGCCCAATGGACCACCATCGACTAAGTTGTTTTCATACCCCAGCCCCGCCTCCGTGCGGGGCTGGTTCCCATTACGCTGTAGTCATCCGTTTCTACACCAGCCCCCTTGCCGGGCCCTTTCTACACATTAAGGACGACACTGGTCGCGAGTGATCCTCGCGCTCTACCAGGAGACCGCCTATGCTGGTATTTATTATTCGCCGTCTGATCCAGGCTGTTCTGGTGATGCTGACGGTCAGCCTTCTGGCTTTTGTGCTGTTCCGCTACATTGGTGACCCGGTCACCATCATGCTGGGACAGGACGCCACCGAACAAGATCGCGTGGAACTGCGTGCCAGCCTGGGGCTGGACCAACCCGCTCCCGTGCAATTCGGACGCTTTGTATCCCAGGCCGTACAAGGCGAATTTGGCCTGTCCCTGCGGCAAGCCCAACCGGTTTCCACGCTACTGAAAGACCGCCTGCCTGCCACGGTAGAGCTGTCCGTGGTGGCCGCCATACTGGCCTTGCTGATAGGCCTGCCGCTAGGGGTGTACACCGCCTTGAAGCGCAATGGGTTCATGGCGCAGAGCATTCTGGCCTTTTCATTGCTGGGGATCTCTCTGCCCACCTTCCTGATCGGTATCTTGCTGATCCTGATCTTCTCCGTGCAATTGGGCTGGCTGCCCAGCTATGGCCGGGGCGAAGTCCTGAAGTTTGGCTGGTGGAGTACCGGCCTGCTTAGCTGGGACGGGATCAAGCATTTGATCCTGCCCGCCATCACGCTCTGTTTGTTCCAGCTCACGCTGATCCTGCGTCTGGTGCGCTCCGAGATGCTGGAAGTACTGCGCGCCGACTACATCAAATTTGCTCGTGCCCGTGGCCTGTCGCAACGCGCCATCCACTTTGGTCACGCCCTGAAAAACACCATGGTGCCGGTTATCACCATCACGGGGCTGCAACTGGGCGGCATCATCGCCTTTGCCATCGTGACGGAAACCGTTTTCCAATGGCCGGGCATGGGTCTGCTGTTTATCCAGGCCGTGCAATTTGCCGACATCCCCGTGATGGCGGCCTATCTCTGTCTGATTGCCCTGGTATTTGTTGTGATCAACCTGCTGGTAGACCTGCTGTACTTCCTGGTCGATCCACGTCTGCGCACCCAATTGTCGGGCGCCAAGGGGCACTAATATGTTCGCTAAATTGAAAACCGCCTGGGATAGCGATCTGGTCTGGTCCTGGCGTCATTCCCCCGTGGCCATTGCGGCCACCATCATGGCCTTGCTGCTGTTTATCGGCGCGCTGGGTGCCCGCTGGGTGGCTCCTTACGATCCCTTCGATCTGACCTCCATCGATCTGATGGATGCCTTGCTGGCCCCGGCCTGGTCGGAAAACGGTTCACCCCAATACTGGTTGGGAACAGACAGCCAGGGGCGTGACCTGTATTCGGCCCTGTTGTACGGGACGCGCACCTCCTTGCTGATCGGTCTGGCCTCGGTAGCCTTGTCCATGGTGGTCGGTATCGTGCTGGGCCTGCTGGCCGGTTACTCCGGTGGCCGTGTGGATGCCTTCATCATGCGTGTGGCCGATGTGCAGCTGTCCTTCCCGGCCATCCTGATTGCCTTGCTGATCGACGGGGTGGCCCGTGCCGTGTTCCCCTTGAACATGCACGATGTAGTCGCCTTCCCGGTGCTGATCGGGGCGATTGCGCTGGCCGGTTGGCCGCAATATGCCCGTACCGTGCGTGGCTCCACGCTGGTGGAGAAAAACCGTGAATACGTACAGGCTGCCCGCGTGATTGGCGTGTCCTCCCCGCGCATCATGTTCAGCCATGTGCTGCCCAATGTGATGGGCCCCGTGCTGGTGCTGGCCACCGTGCATCTGGCCACCGCCATCATCACCGAAGCCACGCTGTCCTTTCTGGGCGTCGGCGTTCCGGCCACCTCGCCTTCTCTGGGCACCCTGATCCGGATCGGTAACGACTTCCTGTTCTCGGGCGAATGGTGGATCACGATTTTCCCTGGCCTGATGCTGGTGCTGCTGGTGCTGTCGGTCAACCTCCTGGGCGACTGGTTGCGTGACGCCCTGAACCCCAAATTGAGCTAAGCCATGACTGCACTCTTAACTGTCCAAGACCTGTGTGTCGAATTCCCGACCCGGCGTGGTGTGCTCCAAGCCCTGGATCATGTGTCCTTTTCCATCGCCCCCGGCGAAGTGCTGGGAGTGGTGGGGGAGTCCGGTGCCGGCAAATCCCTGACGGGTTCCTCCATTATTGGCTTGCTCGATGCCCCCGGTCGCATCAGCGGCGGCCAGATTCTGCTGGAAGGCGAGCGCATCGACAATCTGAACCAGGACCAGATGCGCAAGATTCGTGGCCGCAAGATTGGCGCGATTTTCCAGGACCCGCTGACCTCGCTGAACCCGCTCTATACCGTGGGCCATCAGTTGGCCGAAACCATCGTCACGCACCTGCCTCTGTCCTGGAAACAGGCACAGGAACGCGCCATCGAATTGCTGGAAGCTACCGGCATTCCGGCAGCGCGCGAGCGTATCGACCACTATCCGCACCAGTTCTCCGGCGGCATGCGCCAACGGGTGGTGATTGCGCTGGCCCTGGCGGCCGAGCCCAAGCTGATCGTGGCGGACGAACCCACCACGGCACTGGACGTGTCCATTCAGGCGCAGATTATCGACCTGCTGAAAAAGCTCTGTCGCTCGCAAGGCACCTCGGTCATGCTGATTACCCACGATATGGGGGTGATTGCGGAAACCGCCGACCGCGTGGCCGTGATGTACGCCGGTCGCATTATCGAGATCGGCCCTGTACAGGATGTAATCCAGAAACCCAGCCACCCTTATACCCGTGGCTTGATGCGTTCCATTCCCAATCTGCACGCGGGGCTGGAGCGTCTGGAACAAATCCCCGGCAGCATGCCGCGCCTGAACGCCATCCCGCCCGGCTGCGCCTTCAATCCACGCTGTGATCGTCGCTTTGATCGCTGCCTGGTCGAACGCCCCGAGCTGTTGCCTGTTCCCCCACAAACACAGGCGGCCTGTTGGCTGCATGCACAGGAGTCCGCATGAGCGCCCCTAAACAAGCCCTGGTCCAGGTCAAGGACGCTGCCTGCTGGTTTGATGTGTCCCCGCCCTTGCTGGAGCGCCTGGTCTACCGCAAACCCAAAGTAAACCTGCGTGCGGTCGATGGCGTCAGCTTCACCTTGAACAAGGGTGAAACCCTGGCGCTGGTGGGTGAGTCCGGCTGCGGGAAATCCACCGTGGCCCGTCTGCTGACCGGCCTGTATTCGCTGACACGTGGCGAGATTCTGTTTGATGGCCAGTCCCTGCAAACCATGGACAAGGCCAGCCAGAAGGCCATGCGCAAACGCCGTCAGATGATTTTTCAGGACCCCTATGCCAGCCTGAATCCGCGCTGGCGCGTGGGCCGCATCATTGCCGAGCCACTGGTTACCCACACGGACATGAGCCGCGCCCAGCAAGACGCCAAAGTGGCCGAGCTGCTGACGCAAGTGGGCCTGAACCCCAGCGACGCCCAGCGCTACCCGCACCAGTTCTCCGGCGGCCAGCGCCAGCGTATTTCCATTGCCCGTGCTCTGGCCCTGCAACCCGAGTTCATCGTCTGTGACGAGCCCACCTCGGCGCTGGACGTGTCGGTGCAGGCCCAGGTCCTGAACCTGATGAAGGATTTGCAGCGCGAGCTGGGGCTGACCTATCTGTTCATCTCGCACAACCTGGCGGTGGTGCATCACGTGGCCGACCGGGTTGGCGTCATGTATTTGGGCCGGATTGTGGAAATTGCGCCACGCGACGATTTGTTCGCGCAGCCTCGCCACCCCTACACGCGCATGTTGCTGGGAGCCATTCCCGACATGAGCGGAGCGGGCAAAAGCCGCATCCCGGTCGCTGGTGAAGTGCCTAATCCACTGAACCCGCCATCGGGCTGTACCTTCCATCCACGCTGCCCGCTGGCCAATGATCGCTGCCGCCGCGAAGCCCCGGCTTTGCTGCAAACCGGGCAGCACGAAGTGGCTTGTCATGCTGTAGAAGAAGGGCGCGATCAGGCCTGATCGCTTGCGATGCCAACAGTAAAACCGCCCACGGCAACTTGCCGAATGGGCGGTTTTTTCTGATAATTGAGAATTATTCTCAGTTCTCATTGCCCGATTCTCTACCATTTTTCTGGTTGAGCAGGCACTACTGGAACGCATCATGCACAATGCCGCCTTCTCACCCGACACGGAATCGCTCTACCGGAATTACCACGGCTGGTTGCATAGCTGGCTACGACGCAGGCTAGGTAATTCCTTCGATGCGGCCGATCTGGCCCAAGACGTTTTTGTCCGACTGCTGCAAAAACCCCGTCAATTCGGCAGCGAACCCGAAGCACGTGTGTATTTGCGGCTCATGGCCAATGGCATGTGCGTGGACTTATGGCGACGCCGTCAGATTGAACAAGCCTGGCTGGAAGAGCTGGCCAACCGCCCGGCCGCCCTGGTTCCTTCTGCCGAACACCAGGCCCTGGTGCTGGAAGCCCTGCAAGAGATAGACAGCATGTTGCGCACCCTGCCTGCCAAAGTGGGCAATGCCTTTTTCATGGCCATGGCCGACGGCATGAGCAACCGGGAAATTGCAGAGGCGCTGGGCGTGTCCACACGCATGGTGCACCGATATCTTAGCCAGGCCATGCTGTGCTGCCTGAAACTGGAAGCCCGCCATACCGCCTCTGACATGCCCGTGCATCAGGCCTCCTGCGTGCCCGAGCCACGCTGATTACCCGCCCCATGAGCACTTCCGAACTGCATCCCGACGATACGCTGGAGCCTTCATTTGACGCGCTGGAGCAGGCCGCCGAATGGTTTGCCCTGCTGCGCTCGGACGAGGCCTCGGCCCAGGACCGACAAAGCTGGCAAGGCTGGCTGGCCGCTCAGGCCGAGCATCGCAAGGCCTGGCAGTATGTAGAGCGCATCAGTGGCCGCTTTGAACCGATACAAAGCAGCGACAGCCGCCAGGCTGCCGTCCAAAGCTATTGCCTGGCCAACCGACGAATGGGACGCCGCCGCCAATTGCTGCTGGGCCTGGGCACACTGGCAGGCAGCAGTTTGGGCAGTTGGCTGGCTTGGCAGCATACGTCCTTGCCCGGCACAGTAATGGCCTGGTCAGCCGAGCATCGTACCGCCCGTGGTGAAGTCCACCAACTGACTTTGCCCGATGGCTCTACCGTTTGGCTCAGCTCCGACACTGCAATGAACCACGACTACCGAGGCAATCAACGGCTGCTCTCCCTGGTTCAGGGTGAAATTCTGATCGATACAGCGGCCGATCCTGCACGGCCCTTTCTGGTCGAAACCCGTCAAGGCTTGCTGCATGCCTTGGGGACACGCTTTACGGTGCGACTGGACGGTCAGGAAACGTTTCTGGCGGTGTATCAAGGCGCGGTACAGGTGGACACGGCAAACAAGCGCCAGCAGCACATTATCCATGCCGGTCAGCAGACACAGCTTTCGCGTACCGCGATTGCGGCTACCACTGCTGTCCTGCCCGAGCGACAAAGCTGGACCAAAGGCATCCTCGTCACCGACAACACGCCCTTGATCGAGGTCGTGCGCGAATTGCAGCGCTATCGCGGCGGCCACCTTAGCGTTTCACCCGAGGCGGCCCAGCTGCCTGTGATTGGCAGCTATCCCTCCACCGATCCGGACCGGGCCTTGAGAATGCTGGAAGGGGTGCTGCCCATTCGCATCAAACGAACCCTGCCCTGGTGGGTCAGCATTGAACTTGCCGAGCACTGACCTTGATTCAGACACACATTCACGGGCATCAGCCGCCGTGCATGACAAGCCGGTTTACGGGCCTATTCAAGCGGCCCAATGCTTCAAACCGGCTATTTCCACTTTTCCGAGTTCCGCTTTTCCTTGGCGTGTTCGATATACCTGATGAGGGCATCGTTTTACACGTCTCCTGGCACAAAACCAGAATCTGACCAGGACACACGCAAACCGGCTCGCTCTCGCCGACTACACCGCTTCCAAGGAGCAGAATTCATCATGCCCGGCTATTCCCAGCCTGTCGCCCGAGGGGCGAACTCTTTTGGTGCCATGCACTTTTTCCGACCCGGTTTCAAACTAAGCCCCTTGGCCTGCGTGCTGCAACTTGCCCTGGCCAGCGGTGCATTGAGCCTGGCAAGCTGGCATCCTCAAGCCCACGCCCAAACCATCAATAGTGCGTCTGCCAAACAACAAAGCTACAGCATTCCAGCGGGCCCCTTGAGCACAGCGCTGGCTCGCTTTGCAAGCGCATCCGGCGTACTGGTCGCTGGAGCCGGTGAGCTGGCCAGGGACAGAAACAGCCCAGGCGTTTCCGGCACGTTTTCGCCCCAGGCCGCGCTGGATGCACTGTTGGCCGGTACTGGCCTGACTGCTGTTGCCAGCTCGGATGGCAGCTACCATCTGCGCCAAGTCCCAGAGGCACCTGCCGGTGACGTCACCCAGCTGAGCACCGTAACCGTACGGGGACGACTCGATCCCAGGACCGAAGGCACAGGCAGCTACACCAACGCATCGGCAAGCTCGGCCACGCGCATGAACCTGTCCGCACGTGAAACCCCGCAGTCGGTCAGCGTGATCACGCGCCAGCGGCTCGACGACCAGGGTCTGCTCACGCTTAACGACGCACTCAAGCAAGCTACCGGCGTGAAGGTGCAGGAAGGCGAAGTGTTGGGCACGACTTATCAGATCCGCGGCTTCTCGCTGGATACGGCACAGCTTGATGGCGTGCCTGTCTCGCTGGGCGCAGGCGGCTCGGAAGCGGCCGCCGACATGGCCATCTACGACCGTGTGGAAGTGGTACGCGGCGCGGCGGGTCTGTTGCAGGGGGCCGGCAACCCGGGCGGCACGCTCAATCTGGTGCGCAAGCAACCCACCCGTGAATTTGCCGCCAGCGGCAGCGCGATGGTGGGATCGTGGAACAGCTATCGTGTGGAAGCCGACGTCTCCAGTCCGCTCAACCACAGCGGTGATCTGCGCGGGCGGGTGGTGGCCGTGCACGACGACCGCGACTCCTTCGTGGATCACGTCAAGGAACGCAAGGAAGTGCTGTATGGCGTCTTGCAATACGACTTCACTCCCTCGATCACGGCCACCGTGGGGGTGGATCATCAGCGCACCAAGGGTACGCCCAACGGCACTGGCGTCGTCTTCTTTGACGATGGCGGCGATCTCGAACTGCCACGCAGCACTTACCTGGGTGCCGACTGGAACCACCGGGCCACCCGCAGCACCACCGTGTTCGGCGATCTGACCTGGGAGATGGACAACGGCTGGCAGACCAAGCTGTCGGCCAACCGCCAGCACTACGACGTAGACACGGTGTTTCTGTCCGCCTCGGGCGCGGGCGTGGACCGCAACACGCACCAGGGCCCACTCCTGAACTACGCACGAGCCAGCAGCCTGAACCGCACCCAGACCAGCGTGGACCTGTACGCCTCGGGCCCATTCTCCTTGCTGGGCCGCAAGCATGAGCTGGTAGTAGGTGCGAACATGCGCCGCAATCCCACCGAAACCGACCAGGTGCCGCTGCGTGAATACGCCAGCATCCGGCCCGATGTCTTTAACTGGGACCCCACCTCGCTGCCTCCGCCCAATATTGGGCCTTATGAATCGCGCACCGCCACCACCACCAAGCAGTCGGGCATCTATACTGCTGCTCGTCTAAGCCTTGCCGATCCGCTCACCTTGATCGTGGGTGGTCGTTGGAGCTGGTGGGACTACAGCAGCGACAGCACCAATCTGCTCACCGGCGCCAACACGGCCTCCTCGAGCTACAAGGTCAGTGGCGAGTTCACACCGTACGCCGGTCTGATATTCGATCTGAACGACAACTACTCGCTATACGCCAGCTATACCGACGTGTTCCGTCCGCAAAACGCCATCGATCGCAACGGCTCCTTGCTCAAGCCCATCGTGGGTGCCAACTACGAGGTGGGTATCAAGGGTGAATTCCAGGATGGCCGCGTGCAGGCTTCGCTGGCGGCCTTCCGTATCGAAGAAACCAACCGCGCCCAGACCGATCTGGACGGCCCCAAACCGTGCCCCTACACCACCAGCGACTACTGCTCGATTGCCTCAGGCAAAGTGCGCAGCGAAGGGATTGAGGCGGAGTTGACAGGTGAACTGGCCCCAGGCTGGAATCTGACGGCTGGCTATACCTACAACACCACCAAGTACGTGAAAGATGCGGCCAACCAAGGCAAGCCCTTCAACACGCGCACGCCAGAACATATGTTCAAGCTCTTTACCTCTTACCGCCTGCCAGGCTCGTTGCGCCAGTGGACAGTGGGGGGTGGCTTCACGTGGCAGACCAAGTTCCTGTACGAAAACACGGCCGGCACGATCCGTATCGAGCAAAATCCTTACGCCGTGGCTGATCTGATGGTGCGCTACGACTTCACGCCCAAGGTTTCAGCCACCCTCAACCTGAACAACGTGTTCGACAAGAAGTACTACCGTTATATTGCCCACGAACGCGCCTACAACTACTACGGCGACCCACGCAACGTGATGCTGACGCTGCGCGCCCAATATTGACGCTGAACGTGATGAACAAGGTACTCAAGCGCTCTGATCGCAGCGCTCTGGGTATCTTGTGATCTGACGATACGCTGCACTACGGCGCTGCACCAAATGCCATATTCATGGCTAGAGCGCCAGAAGTCATTGGGCCACGAACGGGCTAAAACAAAAAACGCGGTGTTTGCTGCCAGGGGCAGTGCACACCGCGTTTTTTAATAAAGCCATCAGCGGGCCTGATGCGGCCCGGTGACATTCAATCAGTTCTGGTTCGCAGGTGCGAAATCGGCCAGGTGGCAGGACAGGATATCGGCAATGGCACGATCATCCAGGCCACGAGAGCGCAGGTCTGCGGACAGGGCGTCCACGTCAACACGGGCCAGTGGGCGCTCTGCACCGCGAGGGCGGTCGTCGCGAACCACGCGGAAGTCGTAATCGCGCTGGGCGGTCTTGGCCACTTCGTAGTGCATGACTTCATCCACTTCGTTTTCCGGCGTGAAGGTCAGCACGGTAGGGCGCAGGGAATACAGGTCTTCGGAGTTCATCACGTATTCGGTTGCGCAGATGATGACGGTGTCGCCCTTTTGACAGGTACGGGCCGCCGCACCGTTCAGGACCACACAGCGCGAGCCGGGTTCACCGAAGATCACGTAGGTAGAAATACGGGCGCCACTGTCCTTATTCCAGATTTCCACAAACTCCATGGGTAAAATGCCCGCTTGTTCGCAGATTTCAGGATCCAGTGTGATCGAGCCGTGATAGTTCAAGTCGGCACCGGTCACCTTGATACCATGCAGCTTGGCACGGACCACTTTTTTCATGACAACACTCTCTAGAAACAGGTCCCCTGTAACGGACACCTAAGCTTGGCTAAAACGCGGCTTGCGCTGCGCCCTTAGCCCGATCAGGGCTGCGGGAAAGACTGCATCATAAACCCAGAAATGCGCGCAAATCCGTTTAGACCCACAGATTTGTACGGGAAAACCACAGCATCAATGATTTGCCTGACGGCCAGTCTGTGCTGTAATCCCCTCTGCCGCGTCGCGCCGGTCTTTTTTATTTTCAATACGATACCGTTTTCCATGCCCAACCTGCTCATCGAGAATATTCACAAACGCTATGGTTCCCTGGAGGTCCTCAAGGGAGTCTCTCTCAGCGCGGAGCCGGGCGATGTCATCAGCCTGATCGGGTCCAGTGGTTCGGGCAAAAGTACGTTTCTGCGTTGCATCAACTTTCTGGAAACGCCCAATTCCGGCCGTATCGTCATCAAGGGCGAGGAACTGAAAACCCGTCTGGACCCCAAAACGGACGAACTGGTTGCGGTAGATAAACAACAGCTCAAGCGCCTGCGCACCAGCCTGGCCATGGTGTTCCAGCACTTCAATCTGTGGTCCCACATGACGGTGCTGGAAAACATTACCGCCACGCCCATTCATGTACAGGGCATGGACAAGGCGCAGGCCATTGCCAAAGCGGAGCTGTATCTGGACAAGGTGGGCCTGTCGCGCGATCTGGCCAAACAATACCCGGCCTTCTTGTCGGGCGGCCAGCAGCAGCGCGTGGCAATTGCCCGGGCGCTGGCGCTGGAACCTGAAGTGATGCTGTTTGACGAGCCAACCTCGGCACTGGACCCCGAGCGTGTGGGCGAGGTTCTGCGCGTTATGCAGAATTTGGCCGAAGAAGGGCGCACGATGGTGGTGGTTACCCACGAAATGAGCTTTGCGCGCAACGTCTCCAGCAAGGTGGTGTATCTGCACGAAGGTCAAATCGAGGAAGAAGGCCCGCCAGAAGAAGTGCTGGTGTCACCACGCAGCCCTCGTTTGGCGCAATTTCTGGCGGCGGGCGGTTCGTCCAAGGGCTAAGGTGCCCGCCTACGGCGCGCAATACGGATTGACGGGTCTGTGACTGGCTATCTGCCCCTTGGGTCGATCGGATCGACCAGTCACCGAGCAATCGCGAAGCAGTAGGTTCGCCAAGCCTGCCAGGATGCGACACGACGGAAACATCGAAAAGCCGGATCGCCGGGCCGCCGGATCGCCAGACAGCCGAATGTATATCAGCAGGTAAAACAGCCCAAAGACTTCGGCCACACTCTGAGCAGACATAAAGCAAACGGCGCCTTGCGGCGCCGTTAGGCATTTGCAACCATCCTAATGAAGCCGCCAACCAGCAGCTTCTGACTACAGCCCTGCTATCAGGACTTGGGACGTGGCATATCAAACAAGGCCAAGTCCGTAATCTCAAAGTAATCGCCAGGACCACCACCACGCAGAATCGGACGTGGGATCGCGGTACGGTAAATGCCGTCCACGATGCTGTTGGGCGACACATGCACGCCGACCACTTCGCCCAGCACCATCCAGGTGTTCAGGTCCTTGCCTTCCGAGTCTTTCAACTGAAAGTGCGTCGTCACCTTGCACTCCAACGAGGCATGGCTCTCGCCCACGCGGGGGGCATCAATCAGGCGGGAATCCACAGGCGTCAGACCCGCGACTTCAAACTCGCGCACATCTTGTTCCAGGCTGGTCATGTTCATGGGTTCGGCCAGATCACGGGTAGCCAGGTTCCAGGTAAAAACGCCGGTTTCAATTGCGTTGCGCACGCTGTCTTTGTAGCCCACGCTGGAAAAAGCGATGACAGGCGGGCGGTAGTTGAACACGTTGCAGAAGCTGTATGGAGCCAGGTTCAGCACACCTTCCTTGCTTTTGGTGCCAATCCAGCCGATGACACGGGGACCCACAATAGAACTGATCGGGTCGTGGCGCAGTCCATGGCCTTGTGTGGGTTCGTAGAAGTGAAAGTCTTTCTGCACGGTTCTCTCTGTTAATAAACACAACAAACTAAACGGGACTGCGGGAAATCCCGGTGGCCCACTGATATACTTTACAACTAAAATAAAGCCGCTGCAAACCGTTGAAACTCAAGGTTTTACGTATCCTTCCTGCCTTTCAGAACCATCTAGGCACATGAAACATGGAAAATAAGCCCGATCACTGGGCACGTGTAGCTTCTGCTGACCTGGAACACGTGCGCAAATCTGTCAGCGATATGTTCAAGTCGCACCAGCTCAAGCAGCTACGTGCCGATCAGACCCTGCAAACCCGGCTGCGTCACGCCCAGTTTGGTCAGGTCGCCTTGAGCCGCCTGGGCTATGGCGCCGACGTACACATACAACCTGATCACCTGGCCGGTTTCTACCTGGTCCAGATGCCCCAATACGGCACCGCCAAAATTCGCTGCGGTGGCCAAACCGTGGACTCCAGCCCCTACGCCGCCACGATCCTGAATCCCAACGAGGACGTGGACATGATCTGGCACGCCAATAATGAGCAATTAATGCTCAAGATAGACCGCAATCTGGTGGAACAGGCTGCCCGTGGCATGGGCCTGGACGTAGGCCCGCAAGGTTTGCTGTTTCCGGTACGCCTGGAAGCGCACACCCAGCCTTCCTGGCAAATCATGCTGCGCTACGTGCTGGACTGTGCACGCAACTACGAGGACATTCGCCGCTCGCCGCTGATTATCAACCAGCTGGAGCAATTGGCGGTGACAACCTTGCTGGATCTGCACCCACCGACTCAGATTCAGGCCCTGAACCCCACTCGCATCCTGCCGCGCCATTTGAAGAAAGTAGCCAGCCATTTGCATGAGCAGGCTCATTTGCCGGTCACGGTAGACGAGCTCAGTACCATTGCGGGCGTGAGCTCCCGCACCTTGCAGCAAGCCTTCCGAGACCACTACGGCGTCAGCCCCATGCAGTACCTGCGTCAGGTTCGTCTGGACCGTCTGCGCCACGAACTGATCCATTCCAACGAACCTCACCTGACGCTGGCCGACCTGGCCATGCGCTGGGGCTTTGCACACCAGGGCCGTTTCAGCGCCGAATACCGCAGCCGCTTTGGCGAAACGCCTAGCGAGACCCTGCAACGAGTGCGCGGCGGCCAGCACTAAGCTGACCGCCTCACCCGTCCTCTTACCCCTTCAAGATACGCTGGGCTGCCAAATAGCCGGATTGACCACCCAGGCCAGGGCCTGGATGCACCGACGCACCAATTTGATGCAGATTGCGCCAGGGCGTGGTGCCACTGCGCGCGTTCTTGTGTCCTGCAAAAGGACGCATGAAAAAGAACTGATCCGGTGAGCACACCCCGCTATACGGATCGCCCCCCACCAGATTCATGTTCAAGGCTTCCAGATCCGCCGGGCTGACACTACGACGCCCGATAATCTTGGCAGCCAGGCCAGGCATGACGGTTTCCAGACGGGCCTGAACGCGATCGGCCATCGCCTCGCGCACGGCTTCGTTCCAGCGTCCATCCGCTGGCACAGGAATCTCGCCCGCTTCATCGCCTTTGATGTGACGCGGCAGCTCCTGCATTTGTACCCATAGAATCCAGTGCCCTTCCGGTGCACGAGTCACATCCACCGCCACCGGCTGGCCCACGGCCAAGGTCGGTTTGGCAGGCAGATAGCCATTGCTGGCCGTCACCACCGAAGAGCACACCTGCTCCATGCTTTCCGTCACATGCACCATAGGGACATGGCGCAGTTCCGGGTCAAGCCAGTCGGGCGGGGAATTCAAGGCAAAGTGTATCTGCATGCCGCCCCGGCCATAGTGATAATCCTGGGCGGACTTCAACAGCTCGGGTTCTACTTCCGGCAACAAGTCGCCGTACAGCTGACCGGGCGTCACATTGCAGACCACCGCACGGCGGGCCAGATAGCGCTGCGTACCCACACACACGCCGGTGGCTTTATTGCCTTCCACCAGCACGCGATCCACATGGGAATTGGTCAGTACCGCCCCACCTGCTTCTTCAATAATGCGGGTAAAGGCTTTCACAATCTGATAACTGCCACCTTTGACGACAGGCATACCGCCACTGACCACAGCACTGAACGTCAGCTTGCCGATCAGGGCCGAGCTGGCTTCATCCGGGCCCAAACCGCTATGCAGCACCCAGGGAGCAATCATGGCGCGGGCCAGGTCGCTGCGCAGTTCGCGCATGGCCCAGCGCCGAAAGCTTTCCAGCGCTTGCGAGCCAAAGGACATCAAGCCATCCAGACCCCGTTCGCGCCAGGCACCAAAGGCCAGTTTGGCCATGGGCCAACGGTAAGGCTCACCACCCAGCAAGCCAAATACCAAACCGGCATCCGGGCCAAACATGCGAGCCGCCATGGCACCCAAGGCATCGCCTTCACCCGGCATCAAGTCATTGAAGCGACGTACGGTGTCGTCCATATCCTGACGCAAGGCCAGCGACGGGCCACCAGGAATGGCCAGACCCGTGCTGTACTCGCCTTTGACAAACTCCAGACCGGCTTTGGCCAAGGGTTCAGCCAAAGTGGCATAGGATGCACCGCCCATGAACAAGGGATACCAACTGGACAGAACATCATGGGTAAAACCGGGGAACAGCTCTTGCGTACGGATGCAGCCCCCGGCCACCGCATTGCGCTCCAGCACTGTCACCGACAAGCCGCGTTGGGCCAACAAGGCGGCACAGGTCAGGGAGTTCATCCCGCTGCCGACAATGACTACATCAGCGCTGTGCGCATCACTCATTTCAACGGTCTCCGCTAGGCGTGGTCAGGTTGGCGAAACGGCCACGGTGAAACACCGCAGGCTCGTGTTCGGTCAGCGTGGTGTGGCGCACCACACGGCCAATAAACAAGGTGTGGTCACCACCTTCGTGCTGACGGTAGTTCTCGCAAACAAAGGTCGCCACACAGTCGTCCAGCAAAGGCACGCCTTCTTCACCATCCACATGCGAGACCAGGGCAAACTTGTCCTTGACCTGGGAGTTGGCAAACCCCAGAGCCACGGGCACTTGTTCCTGGCTGATCACGTTGATCGCAAAGTGGCTGCACTTCTCGAAAATTTCCAGGCTGGGCGAGTGATTCACCAGGCTCCACATCACCAGGGGCGGCTCCAGCGACAGGGACGTAAAGGAGTTGATGGTCAGACCCACCGCCCGGCCATCGGGACAACGAGTCGTGACAATGGCCACACCCGTTGGAAAATGGCCCAGTGCCTGGCGAAACGCACGGCTATCGACCACATTCAGACTGGACGGTGTGGGTTTGGCGTCAGCGGCTGCCAACGCTTGGGCAGACACGGCCTGCCGCTGGGCAGCGGTTTGGGACGAGGAGTCTTGCAGCGTTGCGGTGGGGGTCATGATACGTCTCCTTGAATACTATCTATCAGGCAGCCACAGATTGGCTGCGAGTCTTCTCGATCAATGCCTGGGCGGCATTCAGATCTTCCCAGGCCGGGAACAGAACCGGTGGGTGGTTGAAACTGTTGGCCAGGAAATGAGCCAGGGCGGGCGATTGCTGAGCCGAGGTCAACAAGGCAAAAGAGGAGTCGGTTGGTGGCTTCAACATGGAATTGGTCCAGCGCACCACCAGATTGGCGTAATCCCAGTAACGCTCGAACGTTTCCTGCATCCAGTTCCGATCAAACGCGCCTTCACCACGTTGCAAGATGCTGTCCAGATACACTTGGGCGGCTTTGGCGGCGTTGTTGGAACCTTGGCCGGTAATGGGGTCGTTCACGACCACGGCATCACCCAGACCCAGCACCATGCGGCCCGAAGGCAGCGTCAGCACAGGTTTGCGAACTGTGGGAGGGAAGGCACCGGACAGGTAACCCTGAGCGTCAGTCAGTTCCACATTACGGGCTCGGTCGCCTTCCCAAGGCAGGAATTCGCGCAGGAAAGAAACGCTTTGCTCCAAATGAGCTTCGGGCGTCTTGGCATCGCGGAAACGATCCAGTGGGCCACCGGGCACACCTTCGAACACCATGATGTCGCAGGGACCGGACAGGGTCAGCGAGGGGAACACAAAGTATTCGCCCACACCGGGGATGAAGTTAAAGGACACGCGCGAGTATTCAGGCGTAGGCTCCAGACCATGTACATAGGTCAGGGCCAGGGCGCGCTGAGGCTTGTCGTACATGGAACGCTGATCGTCACGCTCGAACAACTTGACCACTTCGCCCTTGCCGGCAGCCAGCATGGTCAGGTCGTACTCCTGGGTGATGCGCTCCAGTTCGGCCACGCCCACGTCTTCCATGATCAGCTTGCCGCCACGCTGCTCGAACAGCTCCAGCCAGTAAGGCATTTTTACGCGCTGGTCAGTTGCCTGGGCTTCACGATCCAGACGGCCGCTCCAGTCCACGGCTTTGGTGTCAGGCTGTTCAGGGTTGGGCAGAGCAAAGCCAATGCCTTGTACAGGCGGGCATTCGTCGTCCCAAAAATTCAGGCCCAGGCGGCGCTCTACGTCCAGCGCCTCGGCAAACATGCACTGGCTGGACATCACGCGGCCACCACGAACATCGTCGGGGCTGCGGTTGGTGAAAACGGCTACGTCGTAGCCCTTGGCCAAAAGACCGAATGCAACGGGCATGCCAGCCTGGCCAGCGCCCACAATAGCAACTTTACGCATGATTTTTTCCTTCTGAGGGAGCTAAGGACGCCACTGCGGCGGCGTCCTGGTTTTTCTTATTCAGCCAATTTGGGAATGGCGGGTACACCTTGCTCGGGTCCCATGGCCGAGTAGCCGCCATCCACGGAGTAATCGGCACCGGTCACGAAACTGGCGGAATCCGAGAGCAGGAAGGACACGACTTCGCCCACTTCCTGGGGATCGCCCACGCGGCCCAGCATGTGAAATGCCGAGGCCACGCGGTCGGTTTTGGCACGGTCACCGCCCGTCAGCTCGTCCATCACGCGCGACCAGATCCAGCCGGGCGAGACCGAGTTGACGCGAATGCCGTCAGGCGCAAAGTCCAGCGCCATGCTGCGTGTCAGTTGCAACAAGGCAGCCTTGGAAACCGGGTACAACCACCGCCCGGTTTGAGCAATCGAGGAGGAGATTGACGTGAAGTTGACGATGGAACCACCACGCGGCAACAAGGGACGCACCGCCTTGGCCGCCTGCACGGCGCTAACCAGGTTGATGTCCAGAGCCTTGAGCCAGTCAGCACGGCTGGACGCCATGCCTTCATCCAGATAGGAACAGGCCAGATTGACCAGACCATCCACACGGCCAAAATGCGCCTGCACCTGCTCGATGGCGGCATTCAGGCTGTCATCGCTGGTAATGTCCACTTCCCAGAATTTGGCTTTGGCGGCATCGTTGCCTACGGCTTTCTGGCCACCTGCAGCATCAATATCGAACACGGCCACACGTGCGCCGTAGCCCATCAGCACCTCGACCACACCTGCGCCTACACGCGTTGCGCCGCCGGTAACGATGACTACCTTATCCTTCAGTCCTTTCATGTCGCTCTCCTGCCGCGGGCCCTTAGAACGGAACCGCTACTTTTACAAAAAATTGTTTTCCTTCGGGACGGCCACGTACGCCCAGATCCTGCTGGTACTTGGCCGTAATCAGCAGACCCTTGTCATTGGCATAACGCAGGCTGGGACCAATGGCGAAGGCACGAGCCTTGCTGTCACCGGCCATGGGGCCACGGTCGCTTTCAATCTGTTGATAGGCGTAACCACCCACACCCAGCACCAGCCCATTGCCAAAACCCCAACCCACGGCGTAATCGGCGTGAATGGCTTTACCCGTACGCGTTTCGGTGTCGCTGTTGCGGAAGTTGAAGTCCACCATCATCTTCAAATCCAGGTTGATGCCGCTGGGCTGCATGTAGCTGAACGCAGCAGCGGGCTGAATGGCCCAGTAGTTGCGACCCAGGTTGGCGCTGTCGGTCACTTTGTAGCGGCCAGTCGGGGCAACAAAGTCCACTCCCAGGATGTAGTGCATCTTCTCGCTGGGGTGAAAGCCCAAGGCCGGACCAAACACCACGTCACCCAGACCGCTACGGCGCTGGGACTGACCGGCGGCCTGTGCCTTGACGGTCAGCAGGGGAGCCAGGGCATGAAATGCCAACTGGCCACCAAACACCTGCTGGTCCGTAACCCAGACCAGACGCGGCGCAACCATTGCGACATCGACCTTGAAGTCAGGAATAGGCAACTTGTCGCCGTTCTTGTCACGCACCGAGTCGTAACGCATGGCACCGCCGTACATCAGCAAGTGCACACCGGGTGGCGGCAGGGCACCACTCATGAAGTTTTCCAAACCATCGGGATAAATAGGCAGGCCGTTGCCCTCAATGGCACAGGCCGGGCCGGCGCCCAATACCCCTGCACCCAGAACCACTGCTGCTATTTTTTTATTGATGTCCCCCACGTCCGTTCTCCTTTTGTTTTTTAGGTATGACGATGGAGCCAATGGTAGAAGTGCTCTTTTTGTCGGTATATCCACTTTGCGCAGCGCCTAGCCAATAAGCGCAAGAAGCCGCAAAAGCAGGGAAAACCCCGATTTGGTTTAGATTTAAAGGATGACGATCAGTAAGGCCGTTAAACGCTGTGTTTCAACGGGTATATGAGATAATTCCTCGCTTCCCGCCCAGTAAATAATCAATATCACCTGGGCCTGAACACCCAGGACGGCGAGCGATGTGTAATACCGTCGTCGTGGACCTGGCCACAAACACGCCGCTTCATCTCGATGAGCCCAACTCTCTCTTTTGCTGAATCCCGATTCAGCCAGCCCCTGCTCGGCCACCGTTTTGGTGCCTGGGCCTTTATTACTTTTGCGGTGCTGGCCCTGATGGCTACGTGGGCCATTTATTGGCTCACCCCCATGATCTCGGACGACTTCAATTACGCCAACAAAGGCATTGCATGGACGTCGATCAAGCAACATTATCTGCAATGGAGCGGTCGTCTGGTCTCGGATACGCTCTCCAGCGCCATGCTCACGCTGGCTCCGGGATGGCTGAAAGCCACACTGAATACAGCGGCCCTGTTTGGCCTGGTCACGGTGCTGACAGCTCTGGGGGCCCAACTGGCCGGACGAGCCTTGCGCCCGTCTTTACTGCTGCTGGTGTTCACCTTGTATTGGCTGGTCAACCCCCATCTGGGGCAAACCACATTCTGGTTGGTAGGCGCCGCCAACTACCTGTGGCCCAATCTGTTCAACTTCGGTTTTGTGCTGGCCTTTATTTACTACTTGCAAAAGGGCAAGCCCTCTGTGATCACAGGCTTGGCGCTCTGCCTTCTGGGCCTGCTGGCCGGTTGTTCCAATGAAAACACCGGCATTATCAGCTGGTGTTTGCTGGCGTATCTGGGCCTAAGGCACTTTCAGCGCACAGGTTCGCTCGGTTCATGGCATCTGGTTTGGTTGCTCTGTATGGGGCTGGGAGTCGCCGTGCTGGTCCTGGCGCCAGGCAATCAAGTACGCGCAGAGGTCTTTGCTCATTGGTATGACCAGCCTTTGTTATGGCGCATTGGGGAGCATTTTGGTCGTCGTTTCCCGGACGCCCTATTGCGGTACTGGGGGGTGATCCTAGTGATGCTGGTTTGGCGTTTTGCCATAGGGCCTGCGTCTTCTGAATCTGTACGCCGGGCAATGTGGCTGCTCATTGGCGCATCGCTTCTGGCCAATGCCATTCTGGTTCTGGCACCTAATATCCCCAAGCGATCCTTGAATGGCGGCTTGATGTATCTGCTGGTGGCCTTGTCTATTTACGGACATGATTTATTGGCGCAAGGGCAACGCGCTATACCCATGCAGCGCAACCTGTTAGTAACCTTGGGGGCCTGCGGCACGCTATGGCTGGTGTCCAGCGGATTAATGTTGCGCAGCTATCACGGCACCTGGGAGCAGGATCAGGTACGACGCGCTATCTTGGCCGATGCCCACAAGCATCAGCGTCATCACGTAAAACTACCCAAGTATTTTTTCCTGCCCACGTTGCGTTCGCGGGATCGCTTCGATATGCACTTTGACCCCAAAGCCATGGCCCGATACTTCCGGAGCAAGGCGGTGATCAATGAATATGCCGTCAATCAGCACTATGACCTGGAGACGGGGGCACCACCGCCCACGCCTTAAAGCTTGAGGACTTGTGCATTTCCTCCGCTGCAAGCCGATTCAGGCCCTGGGGGGTCTGGCAGGGCGAGTCAGACTACTTGCCGCAGGCAAGGGAGAGCGTAGGGATGCAAGCATCCTGCTGTTTGAGCCGGACGCTTGTACTTGGTCCGGGGGACCAAGTACCCGGCGAGTTCAGGATGCGCCCGTAGCTCTCTCTTGACCAGGGCACCGGTGCGCCGCACCGGCAAGTGGTCAGCCCTGCCAGACCCCCCAGGGCCTGAAGCGGCGTTTTACAGGGAGAAGCGTCCACAATGACTACAGCAGCAACCCGGCTGCCTATCCTTTGCCCTCACAACAGCCCCTCCCAAAAACATAAAAAAACCCCGCTCTCCCAAAGGAAAGCGGGGCCAAGACTGTAGTGTGTCTCTTGCTGCGTATTACTTGGCAGCGCTCAGCTCTTTGATCTGCTCGCGGAAGTAGGCCAGAGCGGCTTTACCGTCAATGCCCTTCTTGTCAGCCGCTTTGATCCAGTCTTCTTCAACAAAGGCCAGACGCTCTTTCATCTGGTCTGCTGCTTCACCCTGGATGCGCAGTGTTTTCAGGCCAGCTGCTGTGTGCTTCTCAATGGCTTGCTGTTCGGCAGCCTGCCATTTGGAACCGAAGTCGTTGGCAATCCATTCGCCGCTGATTTTCTCGATAGCAGCACGGTCGGCTTCCGACAGACTCTTCCACTTGCGCTCGTTCATGAACATGTACTGGCTGGATTTGCCAAAACCACCTTCCACGGACACAGCAGTCTTGACCAGCTTGTCCAGTTTCCAGTTATCCAATTGGTCGTACTGGAAGTACATACCATCGATCACACCACGCGACAGCATTTCATAGCTGTCCGATGCAGGCGCGTTCACCGTCACGATGCCCAACGCTTTACCGATGGCATCAAACAAGGGGCTGGGCGAACGCAGCTTCTTGCCTTTCAGATCGTCAATGCTTTGCACATTGTCCTGACTGGTGAAGATCACGGTGGCAGGGCTGGTCCACATACCCAGCAGTTTCACGCCCCTGTGCTCGTTGGCACCCATCATGAATTTTTCGTAGGTGCGCCAGTAGGCAACCGAGTTCACGCCGCCATCATCCGTGGTGAAAGGCAGTTCAGCAAATTCGATCAGCGGGAAGCGGTTAGCCGTGTAGCTGTGTACCGACATGCCCATATCAGCAATACCGTTACGCACCAGATCCAGGTGAGCCTGAGGCTTGCCCAAGGCGTTGATGAACTCCACCTTCACGCGACCTTCCGTGGCTTTTTCCACTTCCTGGGCCCAGGGCTCGAACATATTGGTCACGATGAAGTGGCCTGGCGGCATCCACTGGGAAAAACGCAAGGTGGTAACTTCAGCCGCAACCGAAGGCATGGTCGGTGCCAGGGCTGCTGCAGCCAGGCCCAGGCTCAAGGCCAATTTTTTGAAAACACGCATCTCGACTCCTCGTAAATTATTTTGCTGCCGGGCCACTACAGCCCGGCGTCTTGGCCACTTGATGGGACGTTAAGCAGGTCCTGGACCTGCACACCCGGCGGCTTTACTGCTGCCCGGATCACAACTGCATCCGGGCCGGGTTTACATACTGTTCGGGACAACCAGAACAATCCAGGGGACAAACACCAGCAAGAGCAAACGCACGATATCCATCATTACAAAGGGAGTCACACCCCGAATAATGGTGCCCAAAGGAACATCGGGCATCACGTTCTTGATCATGAAAATGTTCAGACCCAACGGAGGGGTAATCAGGCTGATTTCAGCAGCCACCACCACGATGATGCCGAACCACACCAGATCAAAGCCCAGAGAGGCCACAATCGGGTAGAAGATAGGCACCGTCAGCATGACCATGGACATGGTTTCCAGGAAACAACCCAGAACCAGGTAAATCGCGCAGATGATCAGAATCACCACAATGGGCGAGACATCAATACCCTGGATGAAGCCCAGCAACTGATTGGGCAAACCAGCCACGGTCAGGAAGTTGGTAAAGACCAGCGCACCAATCACCAGCGCAAACATGATGGCCGTGGTTTGAGCGGCTTCAATCAGCACCGTCAGGTACATGCGAGGCTGCCAGCCACGACGCTTCAGGGTCAGCAAGAAGGTCGCTGCAGCGCCAATACCCGCCGCTTCTGTCGGGGTGAAGACACCCCCGTAAATACCGCCCATGATGACGATGAACAGCACGGTAATGGCCATCACGCCTTTGGTGGCCTCAAAGCGCTCGCGCCAGCTGGCTTTCTCGCCAGGACGGCCCAGATTCGGGTTGATCGCGGTAATGATCATCACCGTGATCAGGTACATCAGCATAGCGATCATGCCGGGCAAAAAGCCTGCCGCAAACAGCTTGCCAATGTCGGTTTCGGTCAGAATCCCGTAGACCACCATCATCACGCTGGGTGGAATCAGAATGCCCAGCGTGCCGCCTGCCGCAATACTGCCGGTAGCCAGACGGTCGTCGTAGTTGTACTTGCGCATATTGGGCATGGCTACACGACCCATGGCCGCGGTGGTGGCCATACTGGAGCCACACAGTGCACTAAAGGCACCACAGGCAACAATCGTGGCCATCGCCAGACCACCACGCAGGTGACCAATAAAGGCGTGGGCAGCTTTGTACAGGTCCTTGGACAAACCCGAGGCATTGACCAGATTACCCATCAAAATGAACAGCGGCAGCACGGTAAAGCTGTAGCTCATGGCCGTGTCGTAGCTGGTCTGCGCCGCCATGGTCAAGGCCGCTTCCATGCCGGTAAAGAAGGCAAAACCCAGCGTACCAACCAGCAACATGCCCCAGGCAATGGGCAAACCCAGAAATAAGCTACCCAGCAGGACAGCCAGTCCGATAATAGAAATCAACATGAAAAAACTCCGTCTTTATCGGCTTGGAGAGCTAAAAATCTTGAACAGGGAAGCCACAGTGGCAATGCCGGTCATGGTGGCGATGATGTAGGCAAACGGGGCAATGGGCACTTGCAAGGCGTTGCTCATATCGCCGTAGTCGGCCAGCTCGTTGGCGTGACTCCACAGGTAGACAGTCAACACGGCCAGCATGACGGTAGAGACCACATTGATCACGAATTGCTGGATACGACGCGCCACTGGGCCGAGCCAGGCGTCAATCAGACTGACGGTCAGGTGTTGCTGGTGCCAGGTGACACGCGGCAAGGCCGCAAAAATCAGCACGCCCAGCAAGAGTTCGCTGGCTTCATAAGCGCCCAGCAAAGGGGCGTGAAATACATACCGGCCTATCACGTCCACAGTAGTGATCCCTGTCATCAGGATCAAGATGACCACACAGGCAGCATCCAGAATTGTCTCTACAACTCGTACTACTCCACGTGAACGCACCAGCTCCATTCCTGGCAGATCGTCGTTCATTACAGCTCCACTCTTTTTGGCCGGCGAAGGCCCGTTTTTTGGGTCATCATGCACCTCGAAAAATCGACGCGCATTGTTATATTTCTGTTCTAAATAGTTTATAGATGAACAAATCCAGGTAAATAGAAAGAAACCCTTAATTCCATCCAAAATCATGGAATCGTGGTTTCTATCTCACATAGCAAGAAATACGGTCACAAACTGCCTCGCTTGTCCTGTGCAAGAGCTGATAAAAATTGCTGGAACAGGCGCGAGTACTGGCTTGGCGCAATGTCGAGCAGGCGAACATTGGCTTTAAGAAGGGCAATAAAAGAATCAGCCCACTAGCAATCAGGCAGCATCCGGACCGGTAGCCAAACCCTCAGGCCCAGGTGTTTCATGTGACAAAAAAAGAGTCGAAAATGAACAGGCCCCTCACGTGTTGGACATACTTCCATGCGATGCGAGCAGGTCTGAAACAGCAACTTTTGACACCAAAAACCGGGGATAAAAAGCCAAAATCGGCCTCTGCGACAAAGAAAAAAACTTAGGCAGCAAAAAATCCCGGCACCGCTGACCAGCCGCCACCAATCAAGACGGTCCCTTCAGCCGTTTGTTTAAACGACACTCGCCGCCAGACATGCTGGAACAGATAGTCCATCAAGGGGGCTGTGCCATCCAAAAGCAAAAACCCCCTTGGAAAACCAAGGGGGTTTTATATGCCGTCAAGCAAATGGACTCGCTCCTGAACGCACTCAAAGCGCGATCACGGGCAGTCCCCTTGCCCGTCGATCAGATCGTCAGCGTACCCACGCTGGCACCGCCGCAGACATACAGCGTCTGGCCGGTGATAAAGCTGTTTTCAGGATCCGAGAAGAACAGGGTGGCGCGGCTGATGTCATCCGCACGGCCCAGACGCTTCACAGGGATCGCGGCAGCCAGCTTGGCTTCGCGCTCGCTACCGGCTTCGACCACGTCGTAGAACATATTGGTAGTAATGGGGCCGGGGGCAATCACGTTGACGGTAATGCCTTGGTCCGCCAGTTCCAGCGCCCAGGTACGGGCCATGCCCAACATGCCAGCCTTGGTAGCAGCGTAGGCGGTACGGGTTTGCAGACCCAGCGCACCCCGCGAAGACATCAGCACAATGCGACCAAAGTGGCGCTCGCGCATGCCAGGAACGACCGCCTGAGTAATCTGCAAGGCTGCACCCAGGTGAATCTGGGTCAGACCCTGCAAGTCTTCCAGCTTGACCTCGTCCAGCAAGGCCGGCCAGATCACGCCTGCGTTGTGGATGAAGTGGGTCACTTCAAAGCGCTCGGCAATATCCTTGGCGGCTTTTTCGGTTGCTGCTGCATCCAGCAAATCCACCTGCACGCAGTGCAGACGCTCGTGCTTCCAGGGCAGGACATTGCGCGCCATGCTGATCACGGTGTAACCCTGATCCAGCATCTTGCGGCAAATGTCTTCACCAATACCGGTGCTGCCGCCCGTCACAATGGCGGTGTATTGAGCTTGTGTCATCTTGATTGTCTCCAGGCTAATTCAGGGCGCAGGGCGCGCCACCAGCACGGCTACGCCGCCAGCATCCAGCTCCAGACTCAGGCGCACTTTCTCGTCCGCCTGCCCGCCTTCGGGCAAGTGGGCGATGGCAAAAGGGCCGCAATCCAGGGCAACTGTGCCGATACGCCAGGGCAGTCGTGCCTGAAAGTAGGGTTCATTGCTGTGATGCAAGGTGGTCGTGGCCTGCAGAACACCCGTGTCGGCAACGGCCTGCCAGTTCAGCGTCGTGTGCAAGCAATGGCCGCACACATCGCGGGCGGGATACTGCACCGTGCCGCAGGACGGGCACACTTGCAGGGCGAATTCGCCGCGTTGGGCGGCTTCGGTCAGTCCGGCTGCCGTGGCGCTGCGTGCACCCGGTGGCAAGATTTGGGTGTCGCTCATCACTGCCCCCGTTCCAGCAAGGCCGCAGCAGTACAAATGCCGCGGTCGTAATTAATCATGCCAAAGCCGGACACCAGGCCGATGCGGGCATTGGCCACTTGCGTGTCGCCTGCGGTATCCGTCAATTGGCGCAAGGCCTGAACCAGTCCCAGGTAGCCGCCTGCTGCACCGGCCTGGCCTACCGATAGCTGTCCGCCGCTGGTATTGAAGGGAAAGCTGCCGTCCACCGTAAAAGTGTTCTTGCGGATGAACTCCGGGCCTTCGCCCTTGGCGCAGAATCCCAGGTCTTCAAACTGCAGGACGTTGATGACGGGGTAGTCATCGTAGGTTTCCATGAAATCCACGTCTGCCGGGGTGAGGCCCGCATGTTCGTAGAACGCATCCTTGTCCATGGCCCAGCCACCGCGATGCTGCACAGGGTCTTCAGGGAAAGCGTTGTGACGCTCGATGGTAGAACGGATACGCACATAAGGCAGGCCCAGTGCTTCGGCCTGTTCACGACGCATGACCAGATAGCCTTCGGCTCCAGCACACGGCATCACGCAGTCAAACAAGTGTATGGGGTCGGCAATGACGCGCGCCTCCATGTACTGTTCCAGCGTCAGCGGTTTTTTCATCAGGGCATGCGGATTGCGCAACGCATTATCGCGCTGGGCGACGCACAGCTTGCCGAAGTCTTCACGCGTGGCACCGTAGTGACGCATGTAGTAGTCCGTCAGCAGCGCAAAGCTGGCGTTGGGGCCACCAGCACCGTATGGGTAGACGGCATCCTGCGAGAAACGCGAGAAGCCCGACACCGTGTTCTTGAAGGATTCACGGTGGTTGGTATCACCCGCAATACACGCCACGATGGACGCATCGCCACACTGCACGGCACGGGCCGCACGACGCATGGCCACCACACCGCTGGCCCCACCCATGGGGATATGGTCCAGCCAGCGTGGGCTCATCTGAAAATGCTGCATCACGCCTACGGCAGTGTCCGAACCCAGCGTGAAGCTGGACACGCACACGCCGTCCACATCGACTTTTTTCAGGCCGGACTGGGCCAGCAACTGGCCCAATGCCGCACCCAGCCACCAATGCGCGGTCTGCTCGGAATGGCGCTCGTAGGGGATGGTCACCGGGGCGACCAGCACCACATCGTCATAGCCCTGGCGGGCTGCTTGCGGCAAGGCCATGGGCTTAGGCCTCCTGACGTTTTTTCAGGTGATTCGTGTTCACGCAGGCCGGGTTTTCCAGCGCAGCCAGAGCAACCGTTTTCAGTTCACCGCGCTGGATCTTGTTGGTCGAAGTCAGCGGCAGGGCATCCACAAACAGAACGTAGCCGGGCACCTTGAAGTAGGCCAGCTGGGTCAGGCCCCACTGCACCATTTCCTGGGCAGCCTGTTCGCGCTGTTCCTGGGTTTCAATTGGGTTGTGCGGCACCACCAGCGCCATCACTTCGTCGCCACGGATGGCGTCGGGCACGGCGGCCACGGCAATGGAGCGCACCAGCGGGTGCTGCTGCATGATGTTTTCCACTTCCACGGCAGCGATGTTCTCGCCACTGCGACGGATCACGTTCTTTTTGCGGTCCACAAAGTGCAGATAGCCTTGTTCGTCGCGGCAAACAATGTCGCCCGTGTGGAACCAGCCGCCTTCCCAGGCTTCGAAGGTTGCTGCCGGGTCTTTCCAGTAGCCGGAGAAAAAGCCGTAGCGTGGGTTGTCACCGGCCGAGCGCACCAGCAATTCGCCGTTTTCACCGGCTTGAGCGGGTTCGCCATCGTCCTTGCGCAACAGCACTTCCACCACGGGCATTTCCTTGCCAAAGCAGGAGGTGCCGATAAAGCGGGGCTCGTGATTGGCGATGATGCTGGCACCCGCGCCGGTTTCCGTCATGGCCCAGGCTTCCAGCAGGGGGAAACCAAAGCGTTCTTCAAAGATAGGATGCAGACCACGGTCCACGCCGGCGCCAAAACCAAAGCGCACGCTGTGTTGACGGTCTTTTTCGCTGGCCTCGGCCTTCATCAGGATGGCAGGCATCACACCCAGGTAATGCACCACGGTTGCGCCGGACTCGCGCACCGAATCCCACCAGCTACGTGGGTGGAAACGGTCCAGGGAGATCAGGCAGCCGCCGGTCTTGATCATGGCCATGGTCGAGCAGGCCATCGCATTCATGTGGAACAGGGGCAGCGGAGTCAGCATGCGCTCTTTGCCATGCTCCAGCGAAGCCAGACCACCAATGTCGCGGTACCACTCGCCAGCATAATGGAAGTACTGGTTAGCCAGCATGCAGCCCTTGGGGCGGCCTGTGGTACCGGAGGTGTACAGCAAGGCACATTCGCTGTTTTCATCAGGAATGTCACAGGAACGGGAGGCGGCGCGCTCCACCATAGGAGGCACATCGCCATCGGCCATGATGGCAAAAGGCTGACCAGCACGCTGAGCCGCTTCCACCAGATCCTGGTGACGGCTGGGCAGGGCGATGGCCATGATCATTTCCGAATGGCCGATCAGGTATTCCAGCTCGGCAGCGCGCAAATCAGGATTGATTGGCACAATCGACACGCCCAGGCTGTTCAGTGCGAACCAGTGCAGGAAGAACACGGGGCGGTTCTCCAGCAGGATGCCGACGCGGTGGCCGTGGCCGTAGCCAGCAGCGGCGTAGCCGGCGCGCAAGGCGTCGATACGCTCCAGAGCCTGACCGTAAGTCAGCTCGCCCGCTTCAATACCGTAGATCTCGGCGGTCTCAGGCAGGGTACATACAAAGGGCTTGTCGCCCCATTTCTGGGCGGTGTCTCGAAAAGCCTGGTAGACCGTGGTGTTGGCCATCAAAAATTCTCCTGTCCTATCACATAAACAACTGGATATTGCCGAAAGGCGCGTCGCAATTGAGCAGATCCACCCGTTTCAGACGGATCTTCAAGGCGTCGTCCTGGCGCACCAGGGTGTAGGTATTCCAACCCACATAGATATCTTGGTTGTCGCCACGCGTTTCCGTGTAATGGAAGGCGCAACGCACGGTGTATTCGCCTTTTTCCTCGTCCATGCTTTCCACAGTGGGTTGCTGGAGCAGGTGATGGCTGCGGCTCTTGGGCTGCTGGGAAAAGGTACGGCGGCCTGCCAGACGTTCCACACGGATACGCAGCAAGAGCTTGTCCTCGTGCATCAGGGACGCGTGTAAACGGGCGTCCTGCTGATCGTGCACCAGCGGCATCCAGTAGTAGCCATCCTCGGTGAACAGGTCGAGCCATTGCTCGTAGCGCTGTTCATCCAGCAGGCGGGCTTCCGCATACACAAAATCGATAAGGGCCTGACGGCTGATTTCGCTCATGGTTATTCCTCTTCTTTCTTGGCCTGCTGCTCGGGCAGCATGAACTTCAACCAGGCGCGGAACTGGGCGCGCATCTGCATTTCGCTGGTGCCGTTGATCACCACGTTCTTTTGCTGGTCTTCGTCTTTTTCCACCAGACGGGCCAGGTTCATCCAGTCGCGACCACGCGACTGCAAACCGTGCTGGGCACGCTCGTACATTTCCAGGTCATCGTGACCGACCATGGAGGTCGGTGCGTTGATCAGGCGGTTGTACATCAGGGTGCGTTCCAGGAAGGTGTCAGGTGCACCCACCAGGCGGAAGGTCCAGGATTCCACCAGGGTTTTGTCAGCGGCCAGCGGCTTGAACAAACGCAAGGTCTGGATCGGGCCCTTGACCATGATGTTGGGGAAGTAGCAAGTGTTGTGACGCGTATCGCCCAAAATGGCTTTGGCGCGCTCCTCACCGTAGGCTTCGACCATCTGGTCCCAGTAACCCGGAATTTCGGAGTAATCAGCGTGAATGGAATTGCTCACGCCGGTATGGCCGTGACCGTTTTCCCACACGCGAATGCCCATGCCTTCGTAGAACTCGTAAGGCGACATGAAGGGGGCAAACAATTCAACAGCCATGGGCTTGGGCGTACCCGGAGGGGCCGCTTCCCAGGCTTTCACAGCAGTACCCGCCGAGGACTCGTGCGCCACCATGGGGTGACAGGTATCGGTCTGGTTATCGACCAGCATTTTCCAGTTGCACTGGTGCATGTAGCGCATCACGCCGCCGGCCACTTCCAGACGGCCTTCGGGGGAGCGATCCACCATATTGTCGATGGTGCTCAGAGACTCGCCAAAGAATTCCTCAAAGCCAATGCCTTCATCGGCCAGACGACAGAACACGAAATCGCGGTACACCTTGACGTTCTGTACTGCGGCCATGCCCTTGCTGCCTTCGGTGCATTCAAAGCCGGTGTTCTCGTAGCCTTTCTTCAAAGGGATGGACAGCAGGGAGCCGTCCGTCTTGAACGTCCAGGCGTGGTAGGGGCAACGGAAGAATTTGCCCGTGTTGCCACAGGTCTCGCCCGCCACTTGCACACCTTTGTGCGGGCAGCGGTTGTAGAGCACGCGGATGCTGTCATCGGTATGGCGCACCATGATGACCGATTCAGTACCGACCGTCGTGGTGTAGAAGTCGCCTTTATTGGGCACCTGGCTGGCATGGCCAACGTAGACCCAGGTATTGACGAACAACTGCTCCATCTCCAGTTCAAACAGCTCCTGGTTGATGT
Organism: Alcaligenes sp. 13f; assembly: GCF_020496585.1. NCBI lineage: Bacteria > Pseudomonadati > Pseudomonadota > Betaproteobacteria > Burkholderiales > Alcaligenaceae > Alcaligenes > Alcaligenes sp. 13f. The sequence continues at coordinate 134,289 of NZ_JAHKKC010000010.1, read as the reverse complement.
ACAAATCCTTGTGGACCTCGGCCTCGCGTACCAATTCGCGGATGGCCTGGGGATTATCACGATACTTTTCCATCATGTTCTCCGTCGCCCTTGGGCTTATAGATCCAGCACCAGACGCGGGGTCTTGGCGCGGGAAATACAGATCTGGATGACCTTGTTGCTGGCTTTTTCCGAGTCGCTCAGGAAGTAGTCGCGGTGGTCAACCTCGCCTTCGATCACATCACAGGTACAGACGCCGCACTCGCCGCGCTTGCAGTCGATCATGGGGTCCAGGCCCTGCTCTTCCATCACGTCCACAATGGTCTTGTCCGCGGGAATTTGCAGGGTCACGCCGCTTTGGCGCAGTTCCACTTCAAACGGCTGGTCGCCTTCCTGGGGAGCAGCCGTCACAAACAGCTCGAAGTGCACATGGTCAGTAGGCCAGCCACGTTGCTTGCAGGCTTCGATCACGGCATCAATCATGCCTTTGGGGCCACAGACGTAAATGTGCTGGTCTTTGGACAGACCGTCGAGCAGGGTATTCAGGCAGAAACGGCCTTCGCTGTCGTCCGCGTAGTGACGCAGGGCCGGGCCGGACAGGGCGCTCAGCTCATCCAGAAAGGCCAACTGTTCCACACTGCGACCAGCATAGTGCAGCTGATAAGGGCGGCCCTGGTGATGCAAGGCAGCGGCCATGCTGGCAATGGGGGTGATACCGATACCACCGGCAATCAGCACGGTTTCGGTTTCACCTTCAGCGGCAGCATGCAAGGGGAAATCATTCTTGGGACCAGCCACGCGCAGCGTATCGCCTACTTTCAGGCTGTGCATGAAGCGCGAACCACCCGAGCTGTTGTCTTCCAGGCGCACGCCCAGACGGTAACAGGTCGGGCCCTGTGCCGTGTCGGCGTCCAGCGAAATCAGGGAATAGCAGCGGTGATCGTTCAGATCAGGAATCTGTACCTGCAGGTGCGAACCCGGCGCAAACGCGGGCAGGGAACCGGCCTGGGCAGGCTCTAGCGTAAAACTGCGAATCAGCGGGGATGCGTTCTGGATGTCCCGGATAACGAGTTCAAAAGTATCCATCATGTGCCTACCATTGAGCATGACTACATCAATTACCCAGCCAAAAAGGCCAAGCCGTGGCATGATGTAGCGCCGCAGGGGGCAATGGGACGGTATCGCGTAACCTGAAAAAGGCTGCGTAAGGCTCGTCTACTGTCTCCGCTAAAACCGGCTGCCTGACACCAAGACTGGCTGTATGGCTGGATCTCTATTCATTCTTTTGTGAATTTATTTTATTGATGAATAGTTTACGGATAAATATATACTGCCGAATATAATGGAAAACCACTAGGTGAGAAAACAGCAGAACCGCATGGTACACAGTTCTGCCACTTCCCCACCGTTTTCTACTTACTGAGCAACCAGTGCGACCACGCGCAATGGGCTGCCGGAACCGCCTTCAATCTTCAGAGGGGCCGACATGATCAGTGCACCCTGAGGGGGCAGCTGATCCAGGTTGCACAAGCACTGCAGACCGTAGCGGTTGGCACCGTGCATCAGGGTGTGGCAAGGGTAGCCAATAGGCCAGGAGTAGGATTGGCCAGCATCGGTGTTGATGGTTTCAACGCCAAAACCGTGAACCTTGCGCTCGTGAATCATCCACTCTACCGCTTCCTGAGCTGGGCCAGGCGTGTGAGCACCGTCTTCACGCATGTTCAGGAAGGCTTCGGCGTCGTTCACGCGTTTGGACCAGTCGGTGCGAAACAGCACCCAGGCGCCTTCAGGGATACGGCCATGCTTGGCTTCCCAGTTCAACAGGAACTCGGAGGTCAAAATGAAGTCTTCGTTCTGGGCCACTTCAGCAGAAGCATCAACCACCACGGCAGGGCGCAGGAAGTTGTCGACTGGAATAGTGTCGACCGTGTTGTCTGGATGGTCCTTGCCGGAAATCCAGTGCGCAGGAGCGTCAAAGTGGGTACCAGTGTGTTCGCCACAGGTGAAGTTGTTCCAGTACCAGCCTGGGCCGTTTTCGTCGTATTGGCTGATGCGCTCAATCGAGAAACCGGCAGTCTGGCCAAATTGGGGGGGCAGTTGCAAGGCGGGGAAGCTGGGAGACAGAGTCTGGGTCAGATCCACAAAACGGACCTGCTTGCTGTCGATCGCCTGGATAAAGGCTGCCAATGGGTTCTTGTCGCTCATTTCATCTCCTACTTGGGTCTTATGTCGTCGTTATCGTTGCCTGCCCTGCATGGCGCAGGATAGGGACCAGCCGTTAAAACAGCCCGCTCCTTCAGGCCCGGCACCGCCTTCCTTACAAAGGCAGCTTGCATCTTGGACCGCTGCGGCAAAGCCACGGCGGTTTTTTTTGAGCAGGTCGCTTGAGCAAAGAGACCTGTCAAAAAACGGTCCCGATCCACACAGGGAAAGGGACCGTCTTGAACCTTCTTACGCTTCCTTGTCGTCCAGAACGGAGAACTCGGCAGGATTCAGGTCTGGCTGGGACGCTGCGTCGCCTTCGTAAAAGCGGGCAGGCGTCAAAGCCTTGCGGTTCACACGCAGGTCAAACACGTCAAAACGGTTGTAGTGACCAGTGATGTCGTGCATTTGACGCGGCTGGATGCAGCGCGACAGATCGATGTCGGCGTAGGCAATGCCTTCCTTGTCGATCAGTGCTTCGCCCTGAACGCGGCCATCGGGGCCAATAATGCCCGAGAACGCGCTGTTGGGACGAGCCAGCAGATCACGTGCTTCAGGATGGCTGGCCGACATGGCTTCGATGATTTCCTCGGAAACCGTCGAGCAAGCCACAACCGTAAACACCTTGCCTTCAAAGCAGTGAGCAGCAGCACGCAAGCGAATCGCTTCAGCCATGTCGTAGTCTTTCGGTGCCACAGGCAAGGCGATGTAGCTGGCAACGTGTACCAGTTCACCTTGCGACAACAGGCTGAAACGAGCCAGCGTGTTGGTATTTTCACCGCAAGCCAAGGCACCCAGAGGGCCAATAGTAGTGTCATGCACGCGCATCGAGGACGCATCGCCGTTGGCCCAGGTCAGCTTTTCAGCCCAGGTGGGAACCAGTTTGCGGTGACGGCCCAGAATGCGACCGTCAGCGCCGATGGTGACCAGCGTGTTGTAAATGGTGCCGATGCCAACGGGACTGCGCTCGTTCACACCCAACACCACGTTGACCTTGCGCTGGCGACAAACCTGCGCAACCTTCTGGATCTCGGGACCGGGCACTTCGATGGCCGATTTGCACAGGCGCTCGAACCACGGGCTACCGTCGATCGGGTTCATCACCCAGCTCCAGTAGGGGTAACCGGAGACGAACACCTCGGGAAAGGCGATCAGCTCGGCACCGTTATCGGCCGCTTCGTTGATCAGGCGACATACTTTTTCAATAGTCGCATTCGTATCCAGGAACACGGGCGCTGCCTGAACGGCGGCGGCCTTGAACTGACGCAATTCCAGCATCATGCTCTCCTTTACTTAGTTTTGGGGGGTGACGTCCACGATGGGGTGGCGCAGTTCGCCAATGCCTTCAACCACAGCGTGCACTACGTCACCAGGCCACATCCACTCTTGAGGATCACGGCCAGCGCCCACGCCTTCTGGGGTACCGGTAGCGATGATGTCACCGGGTTCCAGCGTGATACCGGCACTGATGTCAGCGATCAGGTCGTTCACGTTGAACAGCATGTGCTTGGTGTTGGAGCTTTGCTTGGTCACACCGTTCAGAGTCAGGCTCAGGTTCAGGTTGTGCGGGTCGGTCAGCTCGTCAGCGGTCACGATCACGGGGCCGAAAGGAGCGTAGGTGTCCTGGCCTTTGGAGTAGATCCACTGACCGGCACGACGGCAGTCGCGGGCGCTCACGTCGATCATGACGGAGTAACCGAACACGTACTTCAGGGCGTCTTCTTTGGCCACGCGCTGAGCACGGGTGCCCATGATCACGGCCAGTTCCACTTCCCAGTCCATTTGCTGAGTGATGTTCTTGTTGTGCTCGATGGCATCGCCAGGGCCAACCACAGTGGTTGGTGGCTTGGAGAAAATCACGGGCTGCTTGGGCAGCTCTTTGGAGGTGTCCAGAGTACGGCTGGATTCGGCCACGTGTTCCACGTAGTTCAGGCCGATACCAAAGATGTTCTTGCGTGGGCGTGGGATAGGAGCCAACAGCTTGACGTTGGCCAGGGGCAGCGCCACACCGAAAGGCATATCGTCGGCGTAGGTTTCCAGCAAGCGAGCCGTGGAGGTCACAGCGGCTGGGCCCAGGTCGATGAAATCGAGCATATTGTCAGGCAGCATGTGGCCTGTGGCGTCGCCCAGGTAACCCAGGTCAACCACCAAATCACCCACAATGGCACCCAAGCGGCCAGCGGCAGCAACTTCACTACGGTACGTTACAAGACGCATTTCTATCTCCAGATTGGGCCATCTTGTGCAGATGGCTTGAATAAATCGGGTCGGCCCGCCTTGGCAGGCCGTCCAAATAAGTTAAACAAGTAGTCTTACAGCAGGACCTGATGGCCGCCGTTCTCTGCCAGCGCTTCTTCGCGGTACAGATTCAGGGCGCGCATCACGGGCAGGTCATGGAACGAGAACAGGCAAGCGTCCTCGGACGAAGAACCGTTCACGTGCTCGTGGAACATCCAGGATGGTACGCAGAAAATGTCGCGTTCGCGCCAGTCAAAGCGTTTGCCATTGATGATGGAATAGCCTTCACCCTTGGCGCATTGGTAAATGATGCTGCCGGTGTGACGGTGGGCCTTGGTGTGCTCGCCAGGGCGCAGCATTTGCATGCTGGCACCAATGGTGGCCATGACAGGGCCGCCGGTCAGCGGGTTGATGTAGTCCATGATGACGCCATCAAAGGGGCTGCCGTCCGTAACCTTGGCGTAGGCCGACAAGGCTTCGTAGGTGGGCTCCCACTCGTACTTGAGCAGGGGCGAGTACGGTTTTTGCCAGTCGTGCAAGGTGGGCTTCAGACCACGACCACCCCAGATACCCACCGCGTCGTTGACGGGGTGCGTAATGGCCTGGGTCAGATCCGGGTGCACCGCGTAGAAACCGGCTTCCAGGGCGTTGACCAGCGGAATGTCCAGACCGTCTTGCCAGATGCAAGGCAGGCCGTCAGCTTCCACACCGTGCTCGTGCCAGCAACCGTTAGGCGTCAGCACGAAGTCGTTGGCGCCCAAGGTCATCTTGTGGCCGTCCACGATGGTGTAGGCACCACGACCTTCCATGATGAAACGCAGGGCCGAGGAGGAGTGCGCATGTGCGGAAGCCGCTTCACCCGGTTTCATGACCTGCAAACCGGAGTACAGCCAGCCCACCGCCGCCGAAACTTCCTGGCGACCGGGGTTGTTCAGGTAAATCACACGACGACCGGCCTTTTCAGGGCTGACCAGATCCACCGAACGCAACACGTAATCGCGCAGGTCGCGGTAGCGCCAGACCACAGGCACGGATTCGGACTTGGGCTCCCAGGGCTCGATCTTGTTGGCCACGGTCCACAGAGCACCGGCCTCAAACTGAGTCAAATCCTGGTAGTACTTCACCAATTCGGGCGTGTCCTCAACATCTGCACGACCGAGCACGCTTTCGCGGTGGGTGTCAAAACGTTCTTCCGACATGATGCTGTCTCCTTTCGTGTTTTATGACTTGGCAGGGCCGTCCTGGGCCACTGGCGCACGTTTGATTTGGCGCTGCAACCAGTCCTTGCCCCATTCGTACTGAACGGGCCAGGCCAGGTCGGTGTAACCCAGCTCCGCAGCCTGACGTTGTGGCCAGTTCGCGTCGGCCAGAAAGCCTCGCGACAGGGCGCACAGGTCAGCACGGCCTGCAGCAATAATGCTGTTGGCGTGATCCGCTTCCATGATCGAACCCACCGCCATGGTGGCGATACCGGCTTCGTTACGGATACGGTCGGAGAATGGCGTCTGGTACATGCGGCCGTAAATTGGCTGCTGCTCCAGCACCACTTCACCCGAGGACACGTCGATCAGATCGGCACCGGCTTGCTTGAACAGGCGGGCGATTTCCACACCGTCGTCCGCCGTGTTGCCACCTTCGGCCCAGTCTGTTGCCGAGATACGCACCATGATGGGCTTGTTCTCTGGCCAGACGGCACGGATAGCGGCAAACACTTCCAGCGGGTAAGCCATGCGATTTTCCAGACTACCACCAAATTCATCACTACGCTGATTAGTCAGCGGCGAGATGAAGCTGGACAAGAGGTAACCGTGGGCGGCTTGCAATTCGATGCAGTCAAAACCGGCCTGGTCAGCGCGCTTGGCAGCGGCCACAAAGGCGTCACGGATCTCGTCCATCTGGGCACGAGTGATCTCGGCTGGCACGGCGGTCACACCAGCCTGGTAAGGCAGGGCGGAAGCCGACACCAAAGGCCAGTTGCCTTCAGCCAGCGGCTGATTGGCTTTTTCCCAACCCAGCTGCGTCGAACCGCGACGGCCAGCGTGGCCCAGCTGCACACCAATCTTGGCACCCTGTTCGTGGGCGAAAGCCACCACAGGTTTCCAGGCATTGGCCTGCTCGTCGTTCCACAGACCGGTACAACCGGGGGTGACACGACCTTCAGGCGTCACGGCCGTCATTTCAGCCATGATCAGGCCAGCGCCACCCATGGCGCGGCTGCCGTAATGCACCTGGTGCGTCGCACCGGGCATGCCGTCCTTGGCGCTGTACATCAGCGTGGGCGAGAGCACGACACGGTTCTTCAACTGCATATCGCGCAGCTTGAAGGGCGTGAACATGGGCGAGGGAGCCTTTTCACCGTCGGCCAGCTTCATGCCAGCTTCGGTCGCCATCCAGCGCTCGTATTTTTCCAGCCAGGCCGCGTCACGCATACGCATGTTCTCGTGCGAGATGCGCTGCGAACGGGTCAGCATGGAGTAGGTGAACTGCTCGGGCTTCATATTGGCGTAACGGGCCACGTTCTCGAACCATTCGGTCGAGTTGCGGGCGGCGTTCTGAATGCGCAATACGTCCACGCTACGAGCGGCTTCGTAATCTTTCAGGGCCTCTTCCATGGACTCGTGGTCCATGTGCTGGGCCAGCGTAATGGCATCTTCCAGAGCCAGCTTGGTGCCAGAACCGATGGAGAAGTGAGCGGTGTGAGCGGCATCGCCCATCAGCACCACAGGAACCTTCTTGCCGGTGCCGTAATCTTGCCAGTGCACCCACTTGTTGCAGATAACGCGTGGGAAGCGGATCCAGATGGCCGAACCGCGCAGGTGAGTCGCGTTACTGATCAGCTTGTTGCCATCCAGGTGGTCGGCAAACAGCTTCTCGCAGTAGGCAATGGCCTCTTCCTGCGACATTTCGCCAATACCGGCTTTCTGCCAGGTCTCTTCAGGCGTTTCCACGATGAACGTGGACAGGCCATCCTGGAAGCGGTAGGCGTGAGCCTGGAACCAGCCGTGCTCGGTTTCAACAAAAATGAAGTTGAAGGCGTCGAACACTTTTTCCGTACCCAGCCACACAAAGCGGCAGTTACGGGTGTCGATATCGGGCTGGAACACGTCTTCGTAGCGGGTACGAATGGCGCTGTTGATGCCGTCAGAAGCAATCAGGATATCGGCGTTGTACTTGCGGGCCAGTTCAGCTTCGTCCGTGACCACGGTCTCAAACACCAGCTTGACGCCCACTTCTTCACAGCGAGCCTGCAGGATGTTCAGCAATTTCTTGCGACCAATCCCGATAAAGCCATGACCGCTGGAGCGCACGGCGCTACCTTTGAAATGGCACTCAATGTCGTCCCAGTGGTTGAACGCGTCACCGATGGTCTGCGCGGACACAGGGTCAGCTTCACGCAGGTTTTCCATGGTCGCGTCCGAGAACACCACACCCCAGCCAAAGGTGTCGTACGGTCGGTTGCGCTCGATGACAAAAACCTCGTTCTGAGGGTTTTGCAACTTCATCAGCAAACCGAAATACAAGCCGGCTGGGCCTCCGCCAATACATACGATATTCATGATATGTCCGTATGGTCTGAATACATGCTTCTGAGCATAGTATATTTATTAATAAATATTATACAAGTCAACTATTTAAATCAAAAAAAATACCTGACCTGCACACTGCCTGCTACTACTTCAAACTAGATCAAGCCTTGCTGCTTTCTGGCTGGGCAATCACATACTCTTGCATGGGGTTGCGCAGGAAATCAGGGATAGGAATACCCAGGTGCGTCTCCAGCGAGGTGGTCACCACGGTCTGGCGCACTTGCATACGCAACACACCGTCTTTACCGATGCAGCGCAACAGCAGCTTCAAGGAGCTATTGCCAATGCGTTCCACACCCAGGCTCATCACCACATCATCACCCATACGGCTGATGGACTTGAACTCGGCTTCGATATGCACCGAGGGCATGCCTACCCGTTTGCTGGCGATCATGTTGTGAAAACCCTCGGGGGTCATGGAGTCGATCCATGCTTCCATCAGGTCGTTAAACATCACAAAGTACTGCGGATAAAAAACGATACCCGCTGGATCGCATTCCGAAAAACGGATGCGATGTTCTTGTTCGTACAGCTTGGAAACCATGTTGTAGACACCTTTTTAGCAAGTGTTTTGTGCGCCTGTTCGTGACGCTATCCGCATCCTGCCTGGTTTACAGGCCTGGCAGGATGCACCTTATGCTAGCCAGCAGCGCTTTGCAGATGGACCCGCAACAGGCCCAGATGCTGATGGATGTGCACGACCTCTTCCGTGCCCAGACCTTCAAACATTTCCGCAATCCAGTCGCTGTGGGCCTGGGCCATCGCCTCGAAACTGCTCTTGCCCTTGGGGGTGAGACGCAACACCCAAGCACGTCGGTCGGTGGGGCTGCTCTGGCGAGACACCATGCCCTCGCGGGCCAGCTCGTCAGTCAGTCCGGTAATATTGCCGCCGGTTACCATCAGATAACGCGACAATTCGCCCATCTTCAGGCCCTGCGGGTAACGATACAGCTGGGCCATATAGTCGAAACGGGCCAGCGAAATATCAAAATTCTGGCGCAAGCGGCGACGGATTTCGTCTTCGATCTGCTTGGTGCAGGTCAGCATGCGCAACCACAATTTCAGGCTGGCGGGGTCCTTGGGACCGACGCGGCCTTCAAAGCCGGCATCGGCCGGTTCTACCAAAAATTCGAGTGCTGCTTCGCTTTGATTCATATTGTTTTTCCCCCAAGCTTTGGCTAATTCAGTTTGACCAACAGGCGGGATATTCTTGCTTGAACAAGTGGCCAAGTAGACACGGGATGTCTGGCTTTCAGGGCCTTGGTCGCAGTGCCAATCCGAATTTATATTCTACTATGAATATTTTAGAAATAAAGTATTTGGCGGGATAAAAACGCTTCCTCAAGGGTTTTCACCAAGGCCGCCCGAAAGCGGCCCGGTGTTGCCCTTACACCAGTGCGTACTGGCGCAGTGCAGCCTCCAGCTTCACGCCGTGCTCGTCAGCCAAAGCCGCATCGCGCAGGGCGCCCAAAATAGCAGGCGACAAGGTGCTGGGGTTGCGTTCCAGAGCCGACATCACGGTCTGGTAGTTACGCAAGCCACGGGCATGGGTATCGCCATACCCTTTGACCAGACGCTGGCACTGGGCAATTTCCAGAGCCAGGGCCGGATGGGCATCGGCAGCCTGCTCGATCTGCTTCAACCAGCCTTCAATGCGCTGCTGCTCAGCCTGGTAGCGCAACGTACGACGACGCCAGCGCTTGAAGCCCGAGAGCAGGTACAAGGGAATGAAGCCGCGCACCGAGCTGGTTTGAATCACACGACCGGATTTGGTCTGGGATTTCACCAGCTTGTTGCCCCAGGTAGGACGCATCAACCAACGGCCTACGCTGGCAAACGGCAGGATTTCGCTGATTTCTTCCACACGGGGGTGCATGTATTCATTGATTGCCACGATCTGGCCGTCGGCAGCGCGCACTTCTTTATGCACACGGTCAAAACGGCTGGAGCGGGTTTTCAGTTCAGCCACGCGAATGGCGTCCTCGTAAGACATCCACAGCGCCAGGTAGCGGCCGGTTTCGCGGATCAGGGCCACATCGTCAGGGCGGGCAAACTGGCTGATCTTTTTCAGGCGGTCCAGGTACAGATTGGCGTAGGCCACGTCCTGGAAGTCCAGAACACGACGCACACCTTCCACCACGATAGGCTGGGCCTGCGCGGGTACTTCGGCACGGACGCGGTCAATCAGCTTGGCCACCGCAGGGTCGCGGGGGGCCAGCGTCGCCATATCAACCGGCTTGTTTTCCGAATCGGCTTTACCTGCATCACCTTCCGCAACACGGGCGTAAGCGGCACCAAAAGCCTTCAAGCTGGGTTTGACGCCCACACCACCACGCTCGATGGTCTGTTCAAACTGCGAACGGCTAAAGGGCAGCACGCCGGTGCTGGCCAATGCGCCAAACAGCACGGCGGAAATCACGCTGCCCGAATCCTCGGCCGCTTTTTCCATATTGAAGTACACAAAGCGCTTGGCAGCCTGGGTTGCGTGCGCAATCAGGGCGTTGTCGTCCACACGGCCATCGCCCATGGCCGATTTTTCGGCAATGGAATAGACACGGTGGGTGGAAGCGATCAGCGTGGTGCGGTCCTCTGTCACCAGGCCACGTTGTACGGCGCGACCGGCTTCCATGAGTTCGGAAGCCAGCACCACGTCCACGTCACCGGGCATGGGCATCAGAGCCAGCACAGGCTTTTTGCCATCCACGGCGGCCGAGTGCGGGAACAGTTCCACGTAGTAAATCGTGGCGCCGGTACGCTGGGCCACGCCCGGCACCGAGGTGGTCTGTGCAAAGTAGCCGTTTTGTTCGCCCAGGTTGACGATCCAGTCGGCCAACACGCCGCCGCCTTCGCCACCCATGGCCAAAATAGCAATCTTGATTGGTTTGATCTGCATGATAAAAATCTCTACGGGTGTGCTTAGAAGGCCAGACGTTCACGACGGGCAGCGTCACGACGCTGCAACCAGCCGATAAAGCCACGGCGGGTTTTTTCGCGGAACTTGTCCCAGCCAGTCGGGTTGCTGACTACTTGTGCACGGTAGAAAGACGGGCACAGAATCGCCGCGTGGGAAACCTCACCACACAGACCGCAACCCACACAACTGTTCATCACATTCGCTACGGGGTCCTGACGCAGAGCGTCCGGATTGGGGCGAATCGACAGCGAAGGGCAACCGGACAAGCGGATGCAGGAGTGATCGCCGGTACACGTATCCGGGTCCACACCAAAGCGCTCGCGCACTACGCGTTCGCCTGCCGCCACGGCTTTACGCACCTGGCCTTTCTCGCGGCGCTGACGGTTCAACATACATTCGCTTTGCGCCACCAGCACCTTGGGACCTTTTTCCTTGGTCGTCAGGGCTTCACGCAGGGTTGCCGTCATGGTCTTCAAGTCGTAGGTGCGACGAATCATGCGCAGCCATTCCACACCGACGCCACGCGCGGCTTTCTCGATCAGGTGACCGGTACTGCGCGTTTCGTTCTTGGCCTTGGAGGACAGAATGTCCTGACCACCGGTAGCCGCGGTGTAGCTGTTGTCGATCACAATGGTCAGGTTGTCGCTGCGGTTGAACACGGCGTTGGCAATACCACTGGTCAAACCGTTGTGCCAGAAACCACCGTCACCCATGACCGAGATCGCACGCTTGTCCGAATCCACGTTCAAGGCAGCCGAGCCGGCGCCACCCAGGCCGTAACCCATGGTGGTGTTACCCAGGTTGAAGGGCGGCAAAATGGAGAACAGGTGACAGCCAATGTCGGCCGACACGTGGTGCTCGCCCAGCTCGCGCTCCACCAGCTTCAAAGCGGTAAAGATAGGACGCTCTGGACAACCGGTACAAAACCCTGGCGGACGGGCGTGAACGTTCTCGTCCAGGCTGCCCAAGGGTTTGACTTCAGCCGCTTCCACTTCCACCAAGCTGGCTTGTTCAGCTTTGGGACGCTCCACGGTCTCGACCTTCATCGGGATCACGCGTGGTTTGCGGGCTGGCAGGGGCTCGATGCGCTCGTATTTTTCCATGAAGGCACGCAGGCCTTTCAACATGGTGGCGGTGTTGTACTCACCGGCCAGAGGCAACAGATCCTTGCCATGCAAGGTCACGTCCACATTGTGACGACGCACGATGTCGGAGATGTTCTGTTCCACAAAGTTGGGCTGACCTTCTTCCAGCACCAACACCGCACGCTTGCCTTCACAGAAGCGGACGATTTCAGATTCGATCAGCGGGTAAGCCACGTTCATCACGTACATCGGCACTTTGGATTCGCCGAACACGTCGGCCATATCCAGGTGTTCCAGAGCACGGATCACGGTGTTGTAGCCACCGCCCTGAACGATCAGACCGACGTCATCGGTGCCATCAGCAAAGAATTCATTCAACTGACGCTCTTCGATGAACTTGACGGCGTTGGGCCAGCGCTGTTCGATCTTTTCTTTTTCATGCAGGAAGCTGGCAGGCGGCAACACAATGCGATTGATGTCGCGTGTAGGCTGCTCCATGGCTTCTTTGATGGTGAATTTGGCGCGGCGGTTGTCCGAGGCCACAAACTGACCATGCACGTGACAGGCGCGAATACGCAGCTGCAGCATCACGGGGGTGTTGGACGCTTCGGACAGATCAAAGCCGTCTTTTACCGCCTGCACGATACAGGGCAGGTTGGGACGGGGGTCCAGCATCCACATTTGCGATTTCATGGCAAAAGCGTGGCTGCGCTCCTGCATGATGGACGAGCCTTCGCCGTAGTCTTCGCCCACAATGATCAGCGCACCGCCCTTGACCCCGCCGGAGGCCAGGTTGGCCAGCGCGTCCGAGGCCACGTTGGTACCCACGGTTGCTTTAAAAGTGATGGCGCCACGCAGCGGGTAGTTAACCGACGCAGCCAGCGTTGCCGCCGCCGTTGCCTCGCTGGCACTGTTTTCAAAACGGATTCCGTTCTCTTGCAGGATGTCCTGGGCATCTGCCAGCACGTCCATCAAGTGCGAGATAGGCGCACCCTGGTAACCGGCCACGTAGGACACGCCCGATTCCAGCAGGGCCTTGGTCACCGCCAGGATGCCTTCGCCACTGAATACGTCTCCATCACCCAGGCGCAGCTTTTTGACTTCTTCGACAAACGATCGCTCAGCCATTTTTCTTTCCTTACTTACCGCTCATTGTGAACATGGTATTTATTTTCATCGGAATATGTTTATATCTCAACATATCCATTCTCATGGTTTTCCCTAGTAAAGTAGCTAAATTATTTGCGACACGCGAGCGGACAGCTTGGTTATAGTGAGCCCTGTTGCTGCCTTGCGGCACCCATTAGCCTGTAATGACAATAAGCACCATGAGCCCCACCGAACACGACACCGTCTTTGTCGAAAACTACCTGCCCGCCTTGTTGGCCCAGGCAAGCCAGCTGATCTCTGCCGAATTCCATGAAGTGGTGCTAAGCAACGGTTTGTCCATTTCCGAATGGCGTGTGCTGTCCACCCTGTCCGGCGCGGGCGAAGTGAGCATCGGCCATCTGGCTCGTATTGCCACTACCAAGCAACCCACCGTCACACGCTTGCTCGATCGCCTGGAAAAGCAAGGTTTGCTGCGCCGCGTGGCCCACGATGTGGACCGTCGCATCACCTTGGTACGCATCACCGAGGAAGGCCAGACGCTGATCTCCGGCCTGATTGCCAAGGCCCGCCTGCACGAGCAGGAAGTGGTGCAGCGCCTGCAACCGCTGGATGTCGGCGCCCTCAAAACCACCTTGCGGCGTCTGATCTCCGAGCAACACGACTACAACGAGCAGTAAAACGCAGCCCGCCCGGCCACACTATCGGTTCTAACCCTGCATAGCGCGGGCTTGGCGTTCTGAACCTGGTCTGTAGCTACTTCCAGATTCCAGAAACACCACACCGGTCCCACCTGAACGGAGCGTGTGTAGTGTTTTTTTATCCTTTCCAACCTTGAGGCTTAACAGAGCCATAACCGTCAGCAGCCAGGCTACTGATCAGATGTATGGCTCTGCCAGATAGCCCATTACTCAGGCTGAATGCCCAGGGTAGGGATCAGCTCGGAATAGACCTTGGAGTCGTTCTGCACGCGCTCCAGCGTCTGGGCCGGGGTGGTGAAGAACTGGGCCAGACCACGGCTCTTGAAGGCAGCCTGCATTTCGGGGGTCTTCAGGGCAGCATCCACCTTTTCCTGAATTTCTTTCACGGTGTCATCCGGCGTGGTGCCGGGGGCAAACAGCGCAAAAGTCGTCGTCGGAATGCTGTTGGCATGGCCACCTGCTTCCTGCACCGTCGGCACATTTGGCAGCAGTTCAGTACGCTTGTCAGCGCCTACCGCCAAGACTCGCACCTTGCCGCCATCTACGTGCTGGGATGCCAGAATGCCACCGACCAGCATGGCATCTGTCTCACCGCCCAGAATGGCGTTTGTCGCCGGGGCCATGCCCTTGTAAGGGATGTAGGTGAAGTTCACCCCTTCTTCACGGGCCAGCAAGCCCATGCCCAGGTGCGTGACGTGTCCACGGCCACCAGTGCCCACATTGGTATCACCATTGGCTTTCTTGGCCTGGGCGATAAATTCCTTGTAGTCCTTGGCCGGGAAATCATTACGCACCAGCAGATACAGGTTCACGCCAGCGACTGTGGTGACCGGCTTCAGGTCCTTTTCCCATTTGTAGGGCAGGTTGCTGTAAAGCAGCGGGTTGGTCGATACCGCCAGGCTATCGACCATCAGCAGGGCCGAGCCGTCCCCCTTGGCTTTGGCGATATTGTCAGTACCGATAATGGCGTTGGCGCCCGGACGGTTTTCAATCACAAAGACCTTGCCGGTGGCCTTGTTCAGATGCACACCCAGATCGCGGGCCAGAATGTCAGGCTCGGTGCCGGGTGGGTAGGGGACCACGATACGCACCTGGTCCGTAGTCGGCCAGGCGGCTTGAGCCATCATCGGGGCCAAAGCACCCACACCTGCCAACAACAGGGCCAGCGTCGTATTTTTAAGCTGCTTCATTGTCCACTCCTTATCGTTATTGATTGCGGCCCGCCACCGACTGGTAGCCCCCCGCAGCGCATTTACCATCGTCCAATCAAGATATTCATCATGCGCTCATGCGCATTGGTACGATCCTCTACCGCAGCCCAGCTCTCGCTGGCACGCCCTTTCAGGGTGTCATGCCAGTCCAGCAGGCCTTCTTTCATACGCCGACAAACCGCTGCATACGCCGGGTCTGCGCCCAGGTCGTGCAGCTCGTCAGGGTCTTGCTTTAAGTCGAATAATTGTGGCCGATAGCCTTGCCAATGTATGTATTTATAGTCGCTATCGCGCAGCATCAGGCCACGACATTCATCCACGCCACGGCCCAGAATCTGGCGGGCTTCCCGATAGGCGTAATCCAGGCTGGCCACGGTGTACTCACGTGCCCAGTCGGACTGGCCGTGCAACAAGGGAATCAGCGAACGGCCTTCCACCCGGTGCTCCTGGGCGGGCAGGTGCAAGGCATCCAGAATCGTAGGGGTGACATCCACGCACTCGACAAAAGCATCACTGCTTTGACCACGTGTGACATTCGCTGAAGTCCGTGGATCAACCACGATCAGCGGAACGCGTATGGCGTTTTCAAAGAAATACTCTTTCTCGCCCAGCCAGTGGTCGCCCAGCAAATCGCCGTGATCAGAACTGAAAATAATCAGGGTGTCTTTCAGGCGGTCTTGCTGTTCCAGCATGTCCAGCAAACGGCCGACTTCATCATCGATCTGTTGAACCAGGCCCATATAGACAGGCTTGATCGTGCGCCAGACCTCGTCCTGGGCAAAGGACAGGGACTCTTCATGCTGCTGATAGGCCGCATGCACGGGGTGTGCATTCTGGCGCTCGTGCTCTGCACGCAAGGGCGTACAGGCGTCTTCCGCGCCAAAGCGGTCGTGGTAAGGCGCTGGCGCTTTATAAGGCCAGTGCGGTTTGATGAAAGACAGATGCAAGGCCCAGGGCTCTTCGCCTTTGGCCGTGATGAAATCCATGGCCCGCTGGGTGAAGTAGGCGGTTTCAGAGTCCTGCGCCTGTACCCGTGCTGGCAGGCTGGCATTACGCATGTACCAACCGGAGGCAAACTGACCCTGGGCATCCTGGCTGCCAATCACATAGTCTTCCCAGGGACGCTCGCTGTCGTAACCCTGAGCCTGCAAATACTGGCGGTATTCACTATCCGAGCCCATTTCAAAGTGACCGTCATAGCGTTCAATCGCCGTAAAGCCGCCTTGCCAGAAGCGCTCGGCCGCCTCGGGCTGAACCTGGAAGCGTCGGGCATTGGCCCCGGCCGGGTCCGGCACGTGATGGGTCTTGCCCAGCAGATGGCACTCTCGCCCGGACTGGGCCAGATAATCGCCCAGATACAGCTCGTCGATGGGGTGGGGAACGCGATTCCAGGTGACCCGGTGCGACAAGGGATAGCGGCCGGTGTAATACGAGGCCCGCGACGGGCCACAGACGGCAGAGTTCACATAGGCACGATCAAAGCGTACACCCATGGCGGCCAGACGATCCAGATTGGGGGTCTTTAATGCGCCCCCAGGGGCATAACAGGACAGGTGGTCTGCACGTAACTGGTCACACATGATGAACAGCACATTCTTGATCTCTAAAGACACCTGACTGGGCTGAGCCTGATCCATGTCCGCCTCAAAAAAAACCGGGTCCGGGCCCGCGTAGAACCCGACGCCACAAAAGGAGTAGGCCATGTGTAAGCAAATGCATAACAGACCCGCTTATGCCTCAGATTATTACCGCAGTCTGAGAATAATTTTTGAATAATCTGATGGTTTAGGTATAAACCAGTAGACTCGGCCAATGCCCGATGTTGCGCTCCACTGACACGCCGCAGCATGGTTAGAATAAAGAACCAACAACTCCGCTTCTACGAGGGCACATGAATAGTCTAAGACGCATGCTGCAAATTCTGGACTTGTACGGTGCAGACACTCCGGTTCTGGATGTGGAAACCATCTGCGCTCGCTTGAATTACCCTCCCGCGACAACCTATCGCTACCTGAAAGAGTTATGCACTAGCGGCCTGCTGATACGCAGTCCCGAAGGTTACGCGCCGGGGCCCCGGTTTATAGAAATGGATCTGCTGATCCGCGAATTTGATCCGCTGGTCAGCCGTTGCCGCCCCTTGCTGCGTTCGCTGGTCGAGCAGACCGGACTGGACGTCCTGATCGGCCAGCAATATGGCGAACGCATATTGACCACCCATCAGGAAACCGGGCCGGAGCGTTTCGAGCTGCTGTTTGGCCGGGGCCGCACCATGGATATGTTCCGCAGCTCCACAGCCCGTATCGTCACGGCTTATCTGCCCACCCGCCATCTGCGCCGCTTGTACGAGAAAAATCAGGAGATTGATTATGTACAGCGCCTGGGCAAGGAATGGCCGGTGTTTTCCGCCCATATGCAGGAACTGCGCCGTGCGGGCTATTGCATCACCAAAGAGCAGATCAATCCGGGCATAGGCGGTATTTCCGCGCCTATTTTTGATGATGCCAAACGTATCTTCGGCAGCCTGACCTTGTTGGGTACGCTGGAACGCTTTGAGGCGATCAGCCCCGAAGCGCTAGCCAGCCTGATCCAGCCCGCTGCACGCGCCGTTAGCCGCGCCCTGGCCCAAGTCTGAGGACTGGGTGCCCCCAGGAACCAAGCCGCGCCTGATCAAGCATCAGTTCGCGGCTTTGTCTTGGCCTGTTTCCGCCCTTTCTTTTTCTCCGGCACCACCACTTTTGCTGGCGGATGGTTCACCACCCCAAACGGAATATGCACGGACGGCAAGGTCTGCGCGGTGGGAATCAGGTGGGTGGTCTGGTCATCAAAGAAAATATGGGGCTGCAAAACCTCCAGCACCCGACGTTTTTCAATGCCACCCAGAAAGAAGGCCTCGTTCACCTCGATACCCCAACTGCGGATGGTATTGATGACACGCTCGTGAGCCGGCGCATTGCGTGCCGTCACAATCGCAATCCGCAGACGCGGCACATAGCTGGCATCCTGCTCCTGACGCAATTGCTCCACTTCCTGTATATGCGCCAACTTCAGCAAAAACGTCTGTAACAGGCCGGGATTATGCGGTTTTTGCACCAAACGCACTTCATGCTCGAAAAAGGCCGGCAAACCACCTTCCTGCTGATACACGCGCTCGGACTCGTCGTCCGCGATCACCCCGTCAAAGTCGAAAGCTACGCGAATGGGCTGGTCGTCATAAGCATCCTCGTAAGAGGAATTCAGAACCTGACCTGCGGGATAGCCTTGCTGCACCGCCCGATGCACGTCTTCCTGATTGGCCGACAGGAACAGGCTGATGGACAGCGGCTGGATGTAAGGGCTGGGGTCGCCCCCTTGCAGAAACACCGCCCGCGTAATGTCCAGATCATGATGGCGAATGGAATTCATCACCCGCAAACCTGTATTGGGATCATTACGGGAGAGCAGCACGACCTCGACCAAGGGATCGTCGGGCGATAGATCATTCAGGGCCAGCAAGCGCCGAATGAAGGAAAAAGCCACGCCCGGCTTCAGGGGCTCATGCTCGCGCGCCAGCTGGTAATCACGATACGCTGCCTCACCTTGCTCCAGAAAGACCTGATGGGACTGGCTCAGATCAAACAAAGCGCTGGAAGCCAGCCCAATCACCAGCCGCTTCTCCAGGTCATACGCCATGCACACCGCTCCCCAAATCCGCAAAAAAAACCAGCATACCAAAACGCTAAGCCGGCACTGGTACTACCCAAGCAGAACAAAGCCTACTAAAGTGCAAACACCATCACCTTCGTGAAAGCTTGCCGCCATGCAACCCTCAAAAAGCTATACCCTTGTTCTGGGCAATCCCCATTATTCGTCCTGGTCCTTGCGCCCCTGGTTATTAATGAGCCACTTGGGCATAGACTTTGACGCACGCTGGTTCAATTTTGGCCCCTCCTTCAGCACCCTGGCTTTCCATGAAATGGCACCGGCGGGCCAAGTACCTGTGCTACACACCAATGGGCAAATCATTTGGGACAGTCTGGCTATTGCCGAATACCTGGCCGAACAGCATCCCGGCGTCTGGCCCATAGACCCTATTGCCCGCGCCTGGGCGCGCAGCGCCAGTGCAGAAATGCACGCCAACTTTTCCTCACTACGGAATCTCTGCCCCTTTGCCGTCGCCCTGCGCGCCCACCACCATCAGCAGGACATGCGTCTGCAAGGCGAGCTGGAACGCCTGCAAACCATCTGGCAAGAAGGCTTGAGCCGTTTTGGCGGCCCTTTCCTGGCCGGAGAGCGCTTTAGTGCCGTCGATGCCTTTTACGCTCCCGTGGTATTTCGCCTGCAAACCTATGGTCTGAAACTGGACGAAGCCTGTCAGGACTACATGAATCGCATACTGGAATTGCCTGCCATGCAGCGCTGGCACCAGATGGCCTGTCAGGACACCTGGCGCGACCCGGACCACGAAGCCGAAATTGTGCGTGTGGCTGATATACATCTGGATTTACGCCAGCCAGCCTAGTGTCAGCGAATTGCCATGTCAGTGCAGACACGAAAGAGTATCCTTGATGGTCCCGAATGATTTCGCTGTCAAGGATTGCGCCGTATGGGCGATACGTACTTTCGCACTACAAACTACCATTTCACCGATCTGGACCCTCAGGCACAGGCCGCTTATGTAGACTCGCTGGCTGAACAAGCCCGGGCCAACAGCGCCTGTTTACGCTTCGATGTATTGCGCAAAGACCAGCCCCCAGGACAATGGGTGCTGCATGAAAGCTGGCGAGACTCCCAAAGCTGCAAGGACTTTCACGCCAGCGCCCCCGCTCGGACCCTGCAAAAAGCACGGGTCGAACAGAACCTGAACCATCCAGCCCAGCAAAAGGCTGCTGACAAGCCTGCGGCTGCGCGCCCGGCGTGCAAGAAGAGCAAGTGGGACCCCTACGTGTGGATCAGTATCGCCATGTGTATCGGGGTGATGGGCACGGCCCTGGCCAGCCCGCTATACCCGCTGTATCAGGACCGCTGGGACCTGAACGCCAGTCACATTACCCAACTGTACGTGGCCTATATGGCCGCTGGTTTGACGGGCCTGCTGTTTCTGGGCCGCTTGAGCGACATGAAAGGCTTTATGCCCGTGCTGCGTACCGGCCTGATTCTGGTGACCAGCGGCGTAACCCTGTCCGCCTTTGCCTGGGATGTAGGCAGCTTTGTGTTCAGCCGCATCATGATCGGGATGGCCTCCAGCATGATTGTGACTTCAGCCTCCATCGGTCTGGGGCAATTTAACCGGGGCGGAGACGTGCAACGCGCTGCCGCTACCACCTCACTGATGCTGGCCTTTGGTTTTGGCCTGGGCCCGGTCGTAGGCGGCCTGATTGCACAGTGGGTGCCAAATCCGCTGTTCTCCAGCTATATCCCCTCCATGGCCCTGGGTGTGCTGGCCATCTATGCCCTGTTTCAGATCAAGCCCATTGCCAGCAAACAGCCGGTACCGCAAAAGACCAACTGGCGCACCTGGATGCCGCGCCTGACACTGCCCGCCACCCATCTGCGCCGCCCCTATCTGATTGGCTGCTTGTCCGCCTGTTGCGCCTTTGCCATGTTCAGCCTGTTCGCCTCTCTGGCGCCCAGCTTCATGGCGCAAATGGTGCCTTGGCACGGCCCGGCCACCAGCGGCTTTTCCATCGGGATTATTCTGTTCCTGTCCTCGGGCTTTCAGCTGCTGATCCGCCGCTGGCCCGCCAAGCGCAGCGTCATCGTGGGCCTGCTGTCCTTTACCCTGGCCTGTATCGCCTTGCTGATCAATCTGTGGGCCAGTTCCTCGTTGTTATTCATCCTGTGCGTGCTGCTGACCGCCTTTGGCCACGGCCTGTGCATGTACGGCGGCATGTCTATCGTGCAGCGTGTCTCGCCCCCGCATCAGCGTGCCGGTCTGACGTCTACCTACCTGATCACCGGCTATCTGGGTGCCATCCTGCCTATTTTGGGTCTGGGCTGGCTGGCCGACCATTTGGGTCTGGACCAGGGCCTGATGATCTTCTGCAGTCTGATCGCCACCGCCGCACTGACTGTTTCCATCATCGCCTATCTGACGCCGGTACTGCATAAACCGGCCTCTGCCTGAGCAGGCACCTTGGCAAGCCACAAGCTCTGGCTGTGGCTTGCTCGCCATGCGAGCCCCCCGTATATTCCCCTAGTCCATTCAGGCCCCTTACTAGGGTTAGACCTGAAAAAGAAACACGTCCACCCTCAGTAGAATAAAGCCACTCCTGCAACGCTTCGCAGCACAGAGCGACCGGACCCAAGTATCTCCCAAAAGAATAAGTAATCCTTATCAAGGAGGCATTATGGCTGTTGCATTAAACAAGCTGTTTGTCAGTCTGGGCGCGGCCTTGGCCTGCTCGGTTACCGCACAGGCAGCCGGTTATCCGGACCACCCCATCAATATGGTGGTACCTTTTGCGGCGGGCGGTCCCACGGACAACGTGGCACGCGCTCTGGCCGAAGCCATGCGCCCAGTTCTGGGTGAAACCATTGTGGTGGAAAACAAAGGCGGGGCAGGTGGCTCCATTGGCACTTCCCAGGTCGCCCGCGCCAAGCCGGATGGCTACAACATACTGCTGATGCACATCGGCTTTTCCACCGCCCCTTCGCTATACAAAAAGCCCGGCTATGACGCCATCAACGGCATGTCTCCCATCGGCCTGGTCGTTGACGTTCCCATGACCATCATTGCCCGTGAGGACTTCCCACCCAACAACATTCAGGAGCTGGTGCAGTACCTGAAGGACAACCAGGACAAGGTTTCCCTGGCCAACGCCGGGATTGGCGCGGCCAGCCACCTGTGCGGCACCATGTTCACCGAGGCACTGGGTATTGAACTGCTGACCGTGCCCTACAAAGGCACCGCCCCGGCCATCGCGGATTTGATGGGCAAGCAGGTGGACATCATGTGTGACCAAACCACCAACACCACCCAGCAAATCAAATCCGGCAAGGTGAAGGTCTATGCTGTCACCAGCCGCGAGCGCGTCCCGACCTTCCCGGACGTCCCCACCATGGAGGAATCCGGCTTCAAGGACTTTGAAGTAGGCATCTGGCACGGCATGTGGGCACCGAAAGATACACCCCAGCCTGTCGTGGATACCCTGGTAAAAGCGCTTCAAGCTGGCATGGCTGACAAGGACTTCCAAAGCCGCATGGCCACTCTGGGAGCCACGGTCATGGACAAGGAAGCCAACCCGGCCGCCTTGCAGGCCAAGGTGGAGCAACAAGTGCCCCAGTGGGCCGCCCTGTTCAAGAAAGTGGGCGTAGAGCCCCAATAAAATCTGTTAGCCCAAAGGCTTTTGAAAAGGACGCTTAGGCGTCCTTTTTCTCGGCTTTGGCGTGCTGTCTGCCGCAGCGGTGGATAGCCTGTTCGGATGACCAAGAGACAACGCTCCATCAAGCTCCCGGCGACTCAAGAAAATCCGATCAAGAAAGGCTCGAAGTCAACGACTAGAGAAAATCCGGCCAAGAGAGGCTCGGACTCTGCGAGTATCAATCCGTCTTTCGAACCGCCGTATCCAAAGCCTGCAACCGCGCCCAAAGCTCCTGGAAATCCAGATCCTGTGTGATCACTACCATGCGCCCTTGTTGATCCGGCCAGGGCCACTGCGGCACGGCCTGCCAAGGATAGGACTGATGTTGCACGGCATGAATCACCTGCGGCTGGTCCATGCCCTGGACGGGCAGAACAGCTTTAAGGCGCAATAGGCGAGGGCCTGCCCACTGGCACAGATCCGACAACCAGGATTGCAGTTTGTCGGCGGGCAGAGCTTGGGGGAACAAGGCGCTTAACGAGTAGATGGAATCTCCATGGCGGGAAACATCAGGCAAGCCGACCGCGGACTCGTTGGAGCTTGCTCCATGCAGGTGAGCAGACTCAAGACTGCTGGGCTGACTGTTGCCGTTGCCGTTGCCAGCCATGGTGCCCGTGCCTTGGCTATGGCTATGGCTATGGCTATGGCTATGCACATGATCGTGATCGTGATCGTGATCGTGATCGTGATCGTGATCGTGATCGCCAGTATCTTGCCCCAATGCCTCGAACGCTTCCAAGCTCCAGGCCCGACCTTGTCCGGCTTGCTCGCCCAAGCCCAACAAACTGGGCGCAACGGGCTGCGCGGCCGACAAAATCTGCTGCTGCGCCAAAGGATTCAAACCGCGCACATATTCACGCAGCGCCGTTTCCGCCCCTGCATCCACCCGGTCGCGCTTGCTGAACAGCAGCAGGTCTGCCACGGCCACCTGCCGTCGCGCTTCGGCATGGCGCGCCAGCGTTTCCAGCCCATGCTCCAGATCCACCACCGTCACCACTCCCGCCAGGCTGTACTTCCCAGCCAGTTGCGGATCGCTTAGCAAGGTATGCAAGATAGGGGCAGGATTGGCCAGCCCCGTCGTCTCAATCAGCACTCGTCGAAACTGCCGCTGGCCTGCGCGCGCGAAGCGCCAGGTAATGTCGCGCAAGGTCTGTACCAGATCGCGCCGTATGGTGCAGCACAAGCAACCACTGCCCATGGCCTCGATTACATTTTCCTGGCTATGCGCCACCAAATGATGGTCCAGCGCCGTCTGCCCAAACTCATTGATGATGACCAGGGTGTCGGCCATCTGCGCTTCTTGCAAAGCGCGGTTCAGCAAGGTGGTCTTGCCACTGCCTAAGAACCCAGTCAGCAAGGTGACCGGAATAGGCGCAGATTTGGCACCCGTTTTCATATTCCTGCTGCCTGTAAAAAGAGAGCACTCATGCTCAACGGACGCGTTTACGCAATTGATTGAGCCAGCTATAAGCACTGACCAGCGTAATACCCATCAGCACCAGCAAGGCTCCGGTGACAAAGCGCGGCTCGATCGTTTCACCCAGCAAAAACGCCCCGAACAGAACCCCAAACAAGGGAGTGGCAAAGGAGAACACCCCCAGCCGCGACGCCTGATACTGACGCAGCAACCAGAACCAGACCAGAAAGCTCAGGAACGCCACCACCACAGACTGGAACACCAGGCTGGCGCCCAACAAGCCTGACCAATGAATATCGGTTTGCCCGGTCACGACCGCGGCCACCATCAAAATCACAAAAGCGCTGAACAGCTGATACAGCAAAGCTTCCGAGGGCGGGACGGCAGACAGGCGCGTGCTACGAATCAGCACGGTGGTAAAGCCCCACAAGGCTCCGGCGGCCAAGGCCATCAAATCCCCGATCAACATGCGGCCCAGATTGGCCCCGTCCATACTGGCCGGCCCCAGAAAGGTTATGGCAATGCCCGCCACCGCCAGCCCGATCCCTACCCATTGCAAGCGGACCAGACGCTCGGACGGCAAGAGAATATGCAGGCCCAAAGCCGCAAAAACAGGAGCGGTATATAAAAACACCACCACGTGCGCTGCCGAGGTAAAGCGCAGGCTCTCACCCAGCAGCAAATACTCCAGCGCAAACAGCAAGCCGGCCATCAGCCCCGGCTTCCAGGCCCCTTCTGTAAAGGCCAGCTTGTGCGTGCGCACCAGAACCAGCAAAGCCACCAACACACAAGCCACACCCGAGCGCAAACCGATCTGAAAAATAGGCGCCATGTCATTGGCCGTGGCCTTGAGCAAAATCTGCTGAAAGCTCCAGATCAGGCACAGGACCAGCATGGCGCCGCTGGCCAATGCATCCAGCGGTTTACGTTCTTCGCTCATGGTTTTTTTATCCGAAAAATAGCGTGCTTTTCCCTATGACCGAACAGGGGCAGAGGGGGGGGTGCAAAAAATGATTATCCGTGAAATTTCCCCGAATCAAAACGGGGCAAAACTTTCTTTACCCTCGGATAAGCCTTAATTGATATATCAAAAACCCCTCCCTAGAATCATTTAAGCCTAAAAAACAGGAAAAGGCTTGGGAGACAGACATGACGCTTAGCAATACCGACCGGGTACGAATCGAACTGGAGCACCGCATTGCCAGCGGTGATCTGCCGCCGGGCAGCGCCATTGATGAATCCTTGCTGTGCACTTTTTTCCGGGTATCACGCACGCCGGTACGCGAAGCCTTGTTGCAGTTGGCAGCCACCGGACAAGTGCGCATTGCCCCCCGAGCCGGTATTTTTGTCACCCAGCACACGATTGAAGAGCTGGAAGAAATGCTGGAAACCCTGGCCCTGCTGGAAGGCGCCTGTACCCAGCTGGCGGCCTACCGCATCAGCAATGCCCAGATTCGCGAACTGGAGCGTTTGCAAAAGCGCGGTGCCAAGGCCCTGCAAGAAAAAAGCCTGGCTGATTACGCCACGTACAACGCCGAATTGCACGCCCTGATTCACAGCATTGCCGGCAATACCTTCATGGTGCAGCAAATTGAACATCTGCGCCGTCTGACCAACCCTTACCGCCACCGCCATCTGGATCAGGAAAACCGCATGGAGCAGTCCTGGCATGAACATCAGGCACTGACCCAGGCCCTGGCCCAACGCGACGGCCCCAGCGCCATGCAAGCCGCGGCCAGCCATGTGCTGTCCGGAGCCGAATCCCTGCGCCGTGTCGCCCAAGCCCATCCCGAGAAATGGGAGTTCGACAAGCGCGAGCGCTATAGCTGGCTAAACGCCCAGCTCAACCCTTTAGCCGGGTTTTATATGCGGCACTGAATTAATAATTAGCTAAAAAACTACCACTCATACCGAGGAGACTTTCTCATGTTTGCAAGCCGTTTCACACGGCGTGCGCTGGCTGCGCTCGCCCTGACATTAAGCCCTGTGGCCGCTTTACACGCTGCCGAACCCATTCGCCTTGTCGTGGGTTTTGCCCCTGGCGGCGGGGTCGACACCCTGGCCCGCGTCACCGCTCAGGCGCTAAGCAAGGAGCTAGACCGCACCGTAATTGTGGAAAACAAATCCGGCGCAGGCGGCACCATTTCTGCCGACTACGTATCCAAATCCCAGGCCGATGGCAACACGCTGCTGTTTGCCGATACCTCCTTGCTGGTCGCCCCCTATATTTACCCGGCTCTGCGCTACGACTTGCAGCGTGACTTTGCCCCTATCGGCATGGTGGGCCAGTCTGATCTGGCGTTGGCCGTTCCGGGTGACAGCCCTGTCAAAACCGTGGCCGAGTTGATCGAAGCTATTCGCAAGGCACCTCCTCAAACAGAAACCTTCGCCTCGGTGGGCGTAGGCTCGGTGCACCATCTGGGTGGTGAACTGTTCGCCTTGCAGACCAAAACCGAACTGGTGCACGTTCCTTACCGCGGTGGCGCTCCCGCCAGTCAGGCTCTGGCCTCCGGTGAAGTGTCCATGTCCTTTGCCAGCCTGGCCTCCTCGATTGGCCTGGCCAACTCCGGCCGCATTCGTCTGCTGGCCACCTTGTCCGAGCGCCGCTTCCCCGGCATGCCCGATCTGCCCAGCGTCTCGGAAACCATTCCTGGCTATAGCGTGACACCGTCGCTGTTCATGCTGGCCCCACAAAGCGTGGACCCGGCCTTGATCGCCACCGTCAGCAAGGCCTTGGAAAACAGCATGCAGCAAAAGCAAGTACAGGATGCCTTCCTGGCCCAAGGCTCGGTAGCCGGTTATCAAGATGCCCAGGCCACCGAAAAATGGCTGGGTGAAGAAACAGAACGCTGGGCCAATGTCATCAAGACCGCCCAACTCGACTTTAAACAATGAAATAAGCAGCTAAGTTATGACGACTGACAACTCTGACACCAAGCGCCCCGTACTGGGCCTGATCGTGCCACCGGCCGCCGGTCTGGTGCCTCCGGAAGGTCCGGAAATGTACCCGGAAATCGATTTCATCGCCCAAGGTCTGGCGCTCAGTTCGGTGGACAAGGAAGGCTATGACCAGGTTATCGACCAAGTGGTGGAAGCAGCCCAGAAACTGGCTGCCCGTGGCGCCCAGGCCGTGTCCCTGATGGGAACATCGCTGAGCTTTTACCGCGGCTCGGACTTTAACGAAGAGCTGGTGGCACGTCTGCGCGAATCCACCGGCTTGCCATGCTCCACCATGAGCCATGCCATCTTGCGCGGTCTGCGTGTCAGCAGCATCGAACGGGTAGCGGTGGCCTCGTCCTATATTGATGACGTAAACCAGCGCCTGGTCCGATTTCTGGACCAGAACCAGATCCAGGCCGTCTGCGCTTATGGACTAGGCGTTAATGACGTCACGGCCATGTCGAAAATCAGCACGCAGGAGCTGGTAGACCTGTGTCTGAAGACGTGGGACATCGCCCAAGAGCAGGCCCCCGGTCAGGCACAAGGTTTGCTGCTGTCTTGCGGCGGCCTGGTGTCGCTGGAAGCCGTGCGTCAGGTCGAGGACAAGCTGGGCGTCACTGTTGTGTCCAGCTCGCCTGCTGGCTTCTGGGATCTGGTGGCGACGGCTGGGCTGGATTTATTTCCGCAGGGGATGGGACGACTGGCACAAGAGCGTCAAACCGCCTGATCCCTTGATGTAGAAGCCCCTTGTCCGCAAACGCGGATAGGGGCACGTAACACACTATTTGCGCACACTAACGCCACGCAGATTGTGCCGCCCCACAGGCCGACGTGACCTGTTTGGCATCAAAACAAGGCAAAGGGCTGTCTCACCAAGGCTCGGGCTGGGCCACGTCCAGCTTATGTTGCTCATCGTACGTAGTCATGCCCCCCCAAAGGTTGGAGCAGTCTCCAACTTCTGGGGGGCAAGCCAAGCTGGGTGTGGGACTTATTGTTCAGACCTCTGCAACATCAAAAGCGATGCGCCCGCAGCGCACTCAAGCGCGGCACGACGAAATACCTTCTCCCGTCCTGGTCGCCGGTCCGCTGACCGCCCCCAAGCAGAGCCGTTTTATCTAGGCTCGACCAGCGGACAAAAACCCCGCACGCGCCTGGGCTCCCTCTACGCTGTCGCGACACACCAGCGCCTGATCAGCATCCATATAAATACCCAATCGGTTCATGGCATTGGCGACCTGATTCACCGACTCCTTGGTCATGCGGATAATCGCCGCAGGCGACTCCGAAGCCCGCTTGGCCAAAGACTGCGCCACCGCCACGGCCTGACCGGGTTCGCAGACCTCATCCAGCAGACCCCAGTCCAGCGCCTGTTCAGCACCGAAGCGTTCGGCCAGCAAGATGGCGCGTTTAGTGCGAGCGGCACCCAGCATGTTCACCATGCGTGGAATGGCCCCCCAGCCCATGTTCAGGCCCACCTTGGCTTCAGGTAAATACAAAAAGGATGACTGCGATGCCACACGCCAATCACACGCCAGCGCCAGAGCAACCGAACCACCCACGGCGGCGCCTTCAATGGCGGCAATGGTCAGCTGTGGCAGTTCTTCCCACAAACGGCACAAACGCGCACCACGCTGGGCCACATCCCGACGCTCCAGCAAACCAGCCTGTTCATCGTTCCACTTTTGCGGGTCTTTCAGATCAATCCCGGCCGAGAAAATATCCTTGGCCCCGGTCAGTACCACAGTGTGAATCTCCAGCGACAAGGCCAGATCCTGCGCCACCTGCGTCAGGGCCAGCAAGGTGTCCTGATCAATAGCATTGCGGTTCACGCCGCGATCAAAGCGCACCAGCGCATGGTCGCCCGTCACCTTGACCGTCACACTGCGGCCATATTTGCGTTTCATGAATGTCTCCCCAAAGGTTCGGAAAAATCAGCTCTGCGAGCGATGGCTCCCATCACTGCGCGACAGGCGCGTGACGTAGCGGAATTCATAAGGTGGGTAAAAGCTGACCGCCACTTCCATGACCTTGCCCGCCAGATTGCGGAAGGTACGGATAATCAGCAGCGCCGGGTCGGAGTCCTCGTAGCCCAGAAAGCGGGCAACATGCGGGGGAAAGCGCGAGGCGGAGATTTCCATCTCGATCGTTTCCACCACTTCGCCACAGTGCTCCTCCAACAGCGGGTACACACCGCCAGGCTGGGTCGAAATCAGGTCAGCCACCGCCTGGTATTCCTTGCGCAGATAAATATCTGTCCAGGAAATGCCGCGCTTGCTGCCCGGCACACTGCGGTAGGTTTCCACCTTCACCCAATCTGCCGGCTCACCGTCCAGCGCGGTTTCAGGTGGCTGCTTATCCACACAAACCGCCTTTTTATGCACGTGCAAATCGGTAAATTCCAGATAGCGCTGCAACTGGTCCGTGGTATCCAGCGCCAGACCAAACTGCGGCTTGGGATGCTGACGTATCACGGTGGTACCGGCACGGCGACGCCGCTCGATCAAACCCAGATCAGTCAGCTTGCGTATGGCTTCACGCGCCGTGTGCCGACCGACCCCGTACATCTCGCACAGCTCCATCTCGGTGGGCAGCTTGGAACCGACGGGGTAATGGCCCGAACGGATCAGCTCCAACAAGCGATCGCTCATGTTCTGATACAGGGTTGGCTTGGCGCTGGACTGGGATTCGGTGTTTGCCATACGGTTTTCAGCTTAAAGAGACAGGCGGCGCATCGCAGCCAGGGTGTCGCGGGTGAACTGCTCAGGACATTCACTTTGGGGAAAATGCCCGATGCCCGGCCATTCTATATATTCCACCAGAACTTTGCCTTCTCGCAGCAAGCGTTCGACCTCTCTGGCGGACTCTGGCGGCACGGACCAGTCCTCGCTGCCTTCTACGATCACCACCGGGCAGCGAATATCGTCCAGAATCTGCTCCATGCGAAAACCACCAAAAGCGCAGATATCCGCAAAGGCCACTGCCGGAATGCAACGACGGGCATCCGTCACCACTTCCAGCGCACGGGCCGGGTCGGACAAGGTGCCCATCAAGGTGCGAAAGGTCACTTCAAACCAGTCTCCCGGATTAATACGCGCCATCTCCAGAATGCGCGGGTTATAGCCGGAGGATTTCACTACGTTCACCGAAGCGCCATCGACCAGCACCAGGCCACGAATACGCTCGGGCGCCATGGCAGCGGCCTGGGCAACAACGCCCCCGCCCATGGAGTGCCCCATCAGGACCGGATTCTGAATACCCGCCGCATCCAGAAATTGCAGCAGATACTGAGCGTTTTGCGGGGTGGCGGTATGAGGTCCACCCAATGGCATGCCGCTCTTGCCGTGACCGGGCAAATCCAGCGCATACACCGTATAAAAGGGCGCAAAGTGGTCCAGCACATATTGCCAGGACAAGCTGTCCTGACTGGCGCCGTGCACCATCACCAAGGCCGGACCGGAACCGGCCAGATCGTAATAGGCGCGGATACCATCCGCGGTTGTCACATAAGGCATGCTCAGACCTCCAGCTCGCCCGTCAGACGGGTCAGGGCGTACAACAACATCCAGTTCTGCACGCAGGCGCGCAAATCGCCTCCCACAACCAGACGGTGCTGGCGCACCAAGCGGTTAAATGGAAAGCCCTGGGCCAGATCCGCAAAAGCAGCACTATCGCCTTCCAGCCAGAACGGCACCTCGCGCGGGCCGGTGCCCGCCTGCACATCCTGTTCTGACACGGCCAGCCAACTATGCTCGCCGGTGTCGGTATTGCGCAGCGCCACGCAAACATCGGCCAGGACACTATGCTGCCGTACAAAATCATCGGCGCGGGCGCGCTTGGCCCAGGCAGCCAGCACGGCAGGGTCAAACAGAGATAAAGACGTCAGCATCAGACATACCTTTGTCGAAGAAGGAACTTCTGCACTTTGCCCGAAGAGGACTGGGGCAGGGAATCCACAATAAAGATGCGTTTGGGTACTTTAAAGCCGGACAGTTTTTCCCGACAAAACTCGCGCAGCACTTCCACATCCGGCTCACGGCCATTGGCAGGCACAATCGCGGCAACCAGCTCTTCGCCCCAATACTCGTGGGGCAGGCCAAAGGCGGCGGCCTCGCGCACATCGGTGTGGCTGGCCAGACAGTTTTCCACTTCCAGCGCGGCCACGTTTTCGCCGCCCGTCTTGATCATATCTTTGCTGCGGCCCATGAAATAGGCAAAGCCTTCATCGTCCACCCGAATCAAATCGCCCGTGTGCAGCCAGCCATCGGCATCCAGCACCTGGGCAGTCAGCTCGGGCTGTCGCCAATAGCCTTTGAACACGGTCGGGCCACGCACCTGCATTTCGCCCGGCCCGCGCTGATCGGGCAGCACCTTCCCGTCGGCATCAACCAGTCGATACTGCACATGCCGCCACAGGTAACCGATGGAACCGGGATGCTCCAGAATCTCCTGCGTGTAGCGATTCTTGATGGTGGTGACACAGCTTTCCGTCATGCCAAAGCCCCAGCTGAATTCAGCATTGGGAAACACGGTGCGGATCAAATCCTGACGCCACTGGCCCAAAGGCGCAGCCGCAGTTTGCACAAACTGGGCACCGGGCAGGGATAGCTCTTTAAATTCAGGATGATCGGTCAAGCCCACCCACATGGCCGACAACAAAAACACATGCGTAGGCTGGTACAGACGCAGCGCGTCCATGACGGCATCGGCCTCAAAGCGTGGCACCACGTGCAAGCTACCACCGGCATACAGAATGGGGCCATTCACCACCCCGAAGCCGCCAATGTGAAACAAGGGTGTCGCCAGCAAGGAGCGGCTGTTGGCATCAATGCCCAGCTCCATGATGTAGTTCACCGCATTGGCCGACAAATTGCCGTGTGTCAGCATGGCTCCCTTGGGGGCCGAGGTCGTACCCGAGGTGTACATGATGATGGCTACATCTTCATCCCCCACACGGCCAAAGCGGTGCTGCACCGGATCATCCGCACGGTGATCGGGCAAGGACTCAGGCAAATGCTCCAGCCACTGCACAGCACTGTTCAAACCACCTTCGGACTCGATCTGCTCGCGCAAAGGACGGTAGGCCGGGTCCACAATACACACGGTAGGCTGGGCATCGTCCAGCAAGTAGCGCAATTCAGCAGCACCGTAACGGGTGTTCACTGGCACCAAAGCAAAACCGCCTACGGCTGTGGCATGCAGCAAGGCCAGATAGTCGATGGAATTGGGCGTCATGATGGCCACCCGATCCCCCGGCTGTACGCCCAAACCTTTCAAATAAGCCGACAAGGCGCGCGCACGGGCGCAGAACTGAGCAAAGGACAAGGCCTGGCGCTCGTCCGAGACAGCTACCTTGTCGGGGTAGCGTTCGGCATTAAACATGGCGACCTGGTAAATATTAGGCATGATGCGAAGCCTCTGCGGCGTGGCCCAGATAGGCTGCTGCAATTTGTGGGTTATTCATGATGTCTTTGCTGTCGCCCGCCAGACTCAAGCGCCCGGTTTCCAGCACAACGGCGTGATTCGACAACTTCAGCGCCAGGCGAGCGTTCTGCTCCACCAGCACAATCGTGGTGCCGTCCTGGCTGATCTGACGAATCGCACGGGCCACTTCCAAGGTGACCGCCGGGGCCAGACCCAGGGAGGGTTCATCCAGCAAGAGCAGACGAGGCCGGGACATCAGGGCACGGCCAATCGCGCACATTTGCTGCTCGCCGCCCGAGAGATGACGCCCCTGGCTTTGCTCGCGCTCCAACAGGCGCGGAAAGTAGCCATAAATACGCTCCAGATCCACCGTAATGTCGACCTGATCGCGACGCAGATAGGCCCCCATCAAGAGGTTCTCGCGTACCGTCAGTTCCGGGAACAGGCGACGGCCCTCAGGAGACAGGGCAATACCCAGATTCACACGGCGTTCTGCACTCAAGTTCTGGATAGGCTGGCCTTCCAGCAGGATTTCTCCCCCAACAACCGGCACCAGACCGCTAATGGCTTTCATCAGGGTCGATTTACCCGCGCCATTGGCTCCGATCACGGCGCACACACTGGCTTCTTCCACCGCAAAACTGACCTTGTCCAAGGCCCGTACTGCGCCATAGGACACGCTCAAGTCCTTGATTTCCAGCATGGGCGCAGGCTTGCTGACCTTGGCAGCTCCCTGACCAGCTGTAGAGACCGAAGCCGAGTGTCCCGTCCCGTTTTGCGCTGCGCGGGCTTCCACTGCTGGCTCCAGCCCAGGCTCCTTGTCCAGATCCGCACCCAGATAGGCTTCAATCACCCGCGGGTCCTGACGCACTTGCGCGGTCGGGCCTTCGGCCAGCAAACGACCATTAACCAGCACCACCAGTTTTTGGCACAGGCGCATCACCAGGCCCATATCGTGCTCGACCACCACCACATCAATGCCACTGGCGTGGATGCGTTCAATCAGGTCGGCCATAGCCACGGTTTCCACCGGGTTCAGGCCAGCAGCGGGCTCATCCATTAAAAGAAGGCGGGGCATGGCTGTCAGGGCCATACCCACACCCAAAATCTTCTGTAAGCCATAGGCCAGCGAATCGGCCTGCTCATCGGCTACAGACTCCAGGCCAATCAAGGCCAAGGCTTGTTCTGCCTGTCGCGCG
This sequence comes from Alcaligenes sp. 13f, assembly GCF_020496585.1. NCBI lineage: Bacteria > Pseudomonadati > Pseudomonadota > Betaproteobacteria > Burkholderiales > Alcaligenaceae > Alcaligenes > Alcaligenes sp. 13f. The sequence goes on along the minus strand of NZ_JAHKKC010000010.1, from coordinate 100,948 downwards.
GCCTCTTCGCGGCCACGACGCACACCCCAAGGGTTGAACAACGACCAGGGCGAAGGAAACTGACGGAACAGAGCCGCGCGATACAGGTTTTCAAATACCGTGTGGCCTGCAAATACATGCGTCATCTGGAAGGTACGCACCAGACCCTGGCGCGCCAAGGACGCGGCCGGGCGACCCGTAATCGCGGCACCATCCATGGTGACAGCACCCGCGCTGGGCTTGGTCGTACCGGCAATCAGATTGAACAGCGTGGTTTTACCGGCGCCGTTGGGGCCGATCACGCCGGTAATCTGACCGGGAGCCGTGCTGAAGGACACCTCGTCCACCGCGCGGATCCCACCAAAATGTCGGCTAAGACCCTGAACATTCAATTGCACGCTCATGCTGCCTCCTTGCGCGCGCCGCGCCACTTACGCCACAGACCCGCCAAACCTTGCGGCATGAACAAGAGCAGCAAAATCAAAGTCAGGCCATAGATCAGGCGCTGATACTGCTGCAAGTCGCGCAGCAACTCGGGCAGGGGGATCAGGATTGCGGCCCCCACCACGGCACCAGCCAGGGCACCCACACCACCCAGCACATTCATGATGACGGCATTCACCGCTGTCCAGAAACCGAAGGAATCAGGCGAGATATAGCCTTGGTAGTGGGCATACAAGCTGCCTGTCCAGCCGGCAATCAGGGCGCTAAGGACAAACACACTGACCCGAAAGCGCAGCACATTCAAACCACCGGAACGCACCAATTGCTCGTTCTGATGCAGGGAGTCCGCCACCATGCCCCATTCGCGGCGGTACAGGGCCCGCAGCACGAAATACACCACCAAGGCAAAGCTGACCGTCACCAGATAAACGCCGTAACGCCCTTCAGGAATCGGCAAGCTGGCTTGCAGGGCCGGAATCTGGCCAAAGCCGTTATTGCCGCCAAACAGTTCGTGGAACTCGATAAAGCACAGCACCACGGCTTCGCCCAGGGCGAAGGTCAAGAGGGCGAAATGCACACCCTTGATACGCATAAAAATAGGGCCGGTGATCACAGCTAATGCTGCCGTCAGCACTCCGGCGCCCAAAAACGCGGCTGGAAAGGACCAGCCATAATCTCGACTCAAAATGGCCGAGGCATACGCCCCCAGCCCGAACAAGGCACCATGCGCCAGCGAAAGCTGGCCGATGCGCAAAACCAGATTCATGCTCATGGCCAGGCAGGCGTACAGCGACACCATGATGGCCAGATGCAGGGCAAAGCGAGGCTGTCCGGCCCACATGGGCCAGCCCAGCAGCACCGCAACCACGACGGCATGCCAGACCCATTGCAGGGCGCCATCGCGCGGATAGAACGAAGCAGTTTTGATCGCGCTCATGACGATTTCCCCATCAAACCGCTGGGTTTGACCAGCAACACGGCCATCACGATCAGGAAGGACAACATGGTGGCCACGGTCGCGTTATAGAAGGTGGACGCCACGGCCTCGGTAACACTCAGAATCAGGGCGGCAACCACCGCACCGGGCAAGCTGCCCAGACCACCCAGAACCACAATAATGAAGGCTTTCACCACCACGGCTTCGCCCATATAAGGGTGCACGGTGTAGACCGGCGCCATCAGGGCGCCCGACAAACCGGCCAGGCCGCAGCTCAAGGCAAAGGTGAAGGCCATGATCTTCCAGGAACTGACGCCTTGCAGACGTGCCACTTCCCGATCCTGCGCCACCGCACGTATCGTCATGCCGATACGGGTGCGCTCGATCAGAAAATAGAAGGCGGCCAGCGCCAGCACACTCATGCCTACGATCAGCAATTGATCCTTGGCGAAAAAGGCTTGGCCAATTTGCCATGCACCTTCCACCGGACGGCGTACCGATTGCTCGTCCACCGAGAACAGCAGCGAGATCCCGGCCTGCAAGGTAATCGCCAAAGCCAGGGACATGATCATGCCGCCCATCTCGTCGCCCACAAAGCGACGGAACAGGCCGCGTTCAGCCAGTAAGCCCAGAAATCCCACCAGCACGGCAGCGGCCGCGATAGAGGGCAGGTAGGGCCAGCCAAACTGACCATAAAACACATACATGGCGTAAGCGCCCAGCATGTAGAACTCGCCGTGAGCGAAGTTCACCACCCGCAAGATGCCAAACACCAGCGTGAAACCCAGGGCAACCAGGGCGTACACGAACGTGGACATCAGGGCGATGATGGCGATTTGCATTGCGATCTGCATAATTGCTAACCGTATCAAGGTGCACTCCACCGCCGTGGCGGAGTGCGTACTGAAACAAAACCGGTAATTAGCGGGCGTCGAACTTGTTGATGACCTTGGCCTTGCCGCCCTCGATCACACCCAGGTAGGCCGGGGTGGCGATCTGGTGGTTCACGCCATAGACATCCTTGCCGCCCCAGACAATCGCGCCTTGAATACCATCAAAGCTGCTATTGGCTTCAATGCGGGCACGCACGGCATCGGTATCGTCCACGGTGCCAGCTTCGTTAATGGCCTTGAACAGCAGGCGGGTGGCATCGTAGAAGTAGAAAACGAAGTCATCCATGCTGTTGCTGTGGACCTTGGCGTAAGCCTGGCTCAGCTTCTGGTACGGTTCGCTGGACGGATCGGCAGACAAATACACCAAGGTCCCTTCCGCATTGTCCGCACCGGCAGACTTCACGGTTTCAGCCACGTTATTGCCACCAAACTTGGTGAACTGGCCTTTGAAGCCCATTTCACGTGCCTGACGTATCACGATCCCGGCCGGGCCAGGTGGCACGGTGTCCAGCTCGATGAAGTCCACGTTCTTGGCCAGAATGCTGGTCAGCAAGGTGCGGAAATCGTTTTGCGAGCGCTCGAAGAACTTGGTTTCAGCCACGTCGTAACCGGCGTCCTTATAGGCAGCGGTCTGGATCTTTTGCGTACTCCAGCCGGTTGCATCGTTAGGCGACAGGATCGCCAGACGCTTCAGCTCGGGGCGTTCCTGCTTCAACCAGCCGATCAGCTGACGGTTGTATTCGTACTGCGTAGGCAGCACGCGGAACATGTATTGCGTATTCGCATCCAGCACTTCGGTCGAGTAGCTGTTGGACAGCATGATGACCTTGTTGCGCTCGGTAATCGGCTTCATGGCCATGACCGAAGCCGAGCCAATCGGGCCAATGATGTATTTCACTTCATCCTGATCGATCAGACGGTTGGTGGCGGTTACTGCATCCGCTGCCTTGTAGTGGTCGTCGTAGGTCAGCACTTCAACCTTGTACTTCTTGTCGCCCACTTCCAGGCCGCCGGCCTGATTGATTTCATCCACGGCGATTTTCACGCCACCATCAATAGCCAGACCCCAGGGCGCGCCTGGACCTGTCATGCCTCCTACCACACCCAGCTTGAGCGTTTGAGCCTGCGCGCCCAGCGCGGCCACCATCCCTGCTGCTGCCAGTACACCCCGTATCCCGTATTTCATGGACCTGCTCCTATTAATTGACCGGACATAATTGTTGTTTGATACGAACAATATAATAAGGAGCCGATACTTGTCTATGGAAATATGGATTGATAATGACCTTATAACCAGCTCCTACAGGGGGATACGCACCAATTTAAGGGAAAACACCGACATGGGTTGTCGGTTTATTTGTACGGACTTTAGTCTATATATTTATATGAAAAAGTCATGGTCTGGGCATGTATTTCGCTAGATCGTCAGGGCAAAACACCCGCTGGTAGACACAAAAAGGCCGCTTTCCATGACAGAAAGCGGCCTTGAAATCTTGTCGGCTCACGCTATCAGGCGGCGGTTTGGCTGGTCTGAGCCTCCAATTGCGCAAAGAACAGTTGCAAACGATCCATGGCCTGCTCGATCTGCTCATACGAGGCAGAACCAAAACACAGGCGCAAGAAACCTTCACCTTGCGGACCGTAGAAGCTGCCTGCTTCAACCACCACGCGGGCTTCCTTTAACAAGCGCTCGGCCAGTTCCTGCGAAGGCACTCCCGTGGCGCGCACATCGGCAAAGGCATAAATCGTGCCTTCCACCTGGGCGCAACTGACATTCGCCATGGCATTCAGACGTTGCAGCATCAGGCGGCGCTTGGCGTCGTCGTCCGCAATCATCCCGCGCAAGGCTTCTTGCTGCCCAACCACCGCTTCCAGCGCGCCCGCCTGAATAAAGGTATTCACATGGGTGACATCGTTAGCGGTGATCTTCAACAAGCCGGGCATCAACCAGGCAGGCGCGGCCAGATACCCAATGCGCCAGCCATCCATGGCGTAGGACTTGGTGAAGGCAAACATGGACACGGTGCGCTCCTGCATGCCGGGCAGGGAGGCAATGCTGATGTGCTCGGCATCGTCGTAGGTAATGTCCTCGTAGACTTCATCAGAGACCACGATCAGATCGTGCTTGATAGCCAATTGCGCCAGAGCTTCCAGCTCGCTGCGGCGATACACACGACCCGTGGGGTTGGCCGGATTCACCAGCACCACCATGCGGGTACGGGGCGTAATCGCCGCTTCGATGGCGTGCGCATCAATGGCAAAACCCTGTTCCTTATTCAGCGGCACCAGCACCGGATGCGCCCCGGCCAACTCGATTTTGCCTATGTGCTGCGGGTAGTGTGGCGAGAGCAAAATCACCTCATCGCCCTCGTCCAGAATGGCGAAGAAAGCGGCAAAGGAGGCGTGCGTCAGCCCATTGGTAACCAGCACATCATCCGGCCCGACATCCAGCTTGTTTTGCTTGCGCAGCTTGGCGGCCAAGGCTTCACGCAAGGCGGGCACCCCACGCAGATCGCTGTAATGCACCTCGCCGCGCATCAAGGCATCGGCTGCCGCCTGCTTGATCGCCGTCGGCGTATCCGCGTCCGGGCGGCCAACTTCCAGATGAATCAGGTCCGAGGTATCGCCTTGCAGACGAGCCGCCTGCTCGTACATGCCAAAGGATTTTTGAGAGGTGCCGGTAATGCGTTTTGCTAGCTTCATGAAAAATTGTTCCTTCAGAATAAGACAGGCCCCAAGACCTGTCGGAAACCATCCCGCCCTAAGCAGCCAAGGACTGGATCACTTTGCCCAGAAAGGACTCGCAGGCGGCCAACTGCTCCAGGCTGACGTATTCATCAGCCTTGTGCGCCACGGTGATGGAGCCAGGCCCGCAGACAATGCTGGGCACGCCCGCTTCCTGGAAAAACGAGGCTTCGGTGCCATAGGCCACACGTTGTGCGGCGGACTCACCCAGCAAGGCCAACGCCATTTTTTTCAGCTCCTGGCTGTCTTCGTCATCCAGGGCAGGAATGCTGCCCAGACACTCGAACTCGATCGCCGCATCACCATGGCGTGCCTGCATGCGCGGCAAGACCTGCTCATAGGCAAAGCGGCGCAAATTGCCGATGAAGCCATCCGGGTCCACGCCAGGCAGATAGCGGTATTCAAAGGAAAATTCGCAATGGGCCGGGATAATATTCATGCCATTGCCACCGGAAATCGTGTTGGTGGAAATAGTGGAGAAAGGCACATCAAAGCCTTCAATGCGCTTGCCGACCTGGGCCTCTTCATCCGCCAGACGCTGAATGTGCGAGACCAGATTGGCGGCGTACTCAATGGCGTTCAGCCCATGTGGCGTCAAAGAAGAATGAGCGGCGCAGCCTTTGACGCGGCAGCGATAAATGCGGCCGCCTTTATGGGCCGCTACAACGCGCATGCTGGTGGGTTCGCCCACAATGCAGCCGCTGGGCTGGATGCCGGCTTTACGCATTTCCTCGATCAGGCCAGGAATGCCCAGACAGCCCACTTCTTCGTCGTAGCTCAAGGCCAGATGCACGGGCTCACGCAGTGTCATGGAACCCAGGCGTTGCGCCTGTGCCATGGCCACGCCGATAAAGCCTTTCATGTCGCAAGCGCCACGACCAAACAAGCGGCCATCACGAATCTGGGCTTGAAAAGGATCGCTGGACCATACCTGCCCGTCGACCGGCACCACGTCTGTATGGCCAGACAAGACCACGCCCCCCGGCCCCCGGCCGAAGGTCGCCAGCAGATTGGCTTTGGAGCGCGATTCGTTGTAATCAAAACGCACTTGTGCGCCCGCCGATTCGAGCCGGTTGGCGGCCCATTCAATCAATGCCAGATTGGAGTTTCTGCTTACCGTATCAAAGCCAATCAGGGACGAAACATGCTCGATCACCTGGGCCGAAGGGGCCTCCTGCCTGCTCATATGCCAACTCCTTATTGCTATTATTCAAAACTGAATTCAGTTTATAGAGCGGGTATATCGCTGTCAACGAGTCTAGGTGTTTGTACTAGAAATTGGCTTTTTAATTTTTATAAATTCTTTTAATTTCAATCAATTAAGTAATTTCTAACTTGTTTTATACCTATAGCACTTATTGACCATCAAGTATGAAAATGAATATATTCACAAAAAATGAGTTCAACTGAATTCACTTACTGCGATTACCAATAAGGACTATCATGAGACAACAATCGCGCCCCGCGGACCCGGCTCCCTCCAAGGCCGAGGATCTGCTTTTCGGCAAAATCCTCTGGCGGCTGATGCCCATCTTGTTCATCAGCTACATCGTTGCCTACATCGACCGCGTCAACGTGGGCTTTGCCAAGCTGCAAATGCTGCAAGACCTGAATTTTTCAGCCGAGGTCTATGGCCTGGGTTCGGGCATCTTCTTTGTGGGTTTTTTGTTGTTCGAGATCCCCAGCAACCTCTTGCTGTACCGCTTTGGTGCCCGCGCCTGGCTGACACGCATCATGGTCACCTGGGGCATCCTGTCCGTGCTGACCATGTTCGTCACCACCCCCACACAGTTCTATATCGTCCGCTTCCTGCTGGGCGTGGCGGAAGCCGGTTTTCTGCCTGGCGTGGTGTATTACCTGGCGCAATGGTTCCCTCCACAACGCCAAGGCCGCGTCATGGCGACCTTGGTCACCGCCGCTGCGGCAGGCGGCATGATCGTAGGCCCGCTATCAGGCTGGATCATGGATGTGTTTTCCGAGTCCCAGCACCTGCATAACTGGCAATGGCTGTTCCTCTTGCAGGGGCTGCCCGCTGTCTTTGTAGCAGCCTTGCTGTGGGCGACCTTGCCCAACCGTCCTGAAGACGCCAAATGGCTGAGTCAGGAAGAAAAAACCCTGCTGCACACCCTGAACCAGGACGCGCAACGCGAGCTGCCGCGCAAGGACAAGATTGCTGAAGTGCTGGGCAAACCCAATGTGTGGTGGCTGGCCTGCGTGCTGCTGTCCCTGAACCTGGGCATTTATGCGGTGATCTTCTGGACGCCCACCATCATTCAGGAAGCCGGTATCAAGAACCTGACCCACATTGGCTATATTGCCGCCTTGCCCTATGCCGCCTCGGCTCTGGCCATGCTGATTCTGGGCCGCTCTTCCGACTACTTTGGGGAACGTCGCTGGCACTTGGCCATTGCCTGCGCAGGCGGTGCTATCGGCCTGCTGATGACAGCCCTGGCACCAGACCCGACCGTGCGTATTATTGGCGTCATCATCGCCACGGCCATGTTCATTGGCGGCACACCCCTGGTCTGGGCCTTGGGCGGTAATTTCATGAGTGGCCGCGCCGCTGCAACCGGCTATGCCCTGATCAATGCAGTAGCAGCCTTGGGCGGTTTATTTGGCCCCTACGCCATGGGTCTGGCACAAGAAATGAGCGGCAGCACCAGCACCGCTGTATTGACCATTGCCGGTCTGGCCGTGCTGGGTGGCTTGTGCGTCTTTGCCCTGCCATCTGCCCGCCAGCAAAACGCCCTGGATCAGGCCGCTAAATTACACGCTGTCCCCAGCAAAGGCGGTGCCCAATGATGCGCCGTCACGTCAAAACCGCTATGGCTGGCTGTGTCGGACTGGCCACGCTGATCGCCAGCTCCAGCGCCACGGCGCAAACCGGCGACAACGTCACCTTGTACGGCATTCTGGATGCGGGCCTGACCTGGATCAGCAATGCCAACGGCCCCTCCAAAACCACGCTGGATACCGGCGTCATGCAAGGCAACCGATTGGGTCTGCGTGGCTCCGAGTCGATGGGCAATGGTTTGACCGCCATCTTTCAACTGGAAAACGGCTTTTCCGTGGCGACTGGGGAAGCAGGGCAAGGCGGCGCCCTGTGGGGCCGACAAGCCTGGGTGGGCCTGAAATCCGATTATCTGGGCAGCATCAAGCTGGGCAGACAATACGATTTCTTCACCGATACCTTGCAGGCGTTCTACACCCCCACCTGGTCGGCAGGCGGCTATTCCAACAGCCCTTTGGATAACGACCGCATGAGCGGCCAGCGGGTCAATCAGTCGGTGAAATACGTGACGCCTTCCTTTGCCGGTATTGAGCTGGGTGCCATGTACGGCTTCCCGGAACGGCGCGAAGGGCAGGCCCAAACCGGGCGCACCATCAGCTTTACGGCCAACTATAAAAACGGCAATTTTGCGACGGGTGCCGCTTATACCGAGGTGCAGGAAGCCAGCCTGGACATCAGCCCGCTGACCGGCGGCGGCGCGCCCAATCGAGTTGGTGGCCGTTACCTGCGCGACTGGGGCATAGGAGCGAACTACGCCTTCGACAAAGTGACTATCTACGGTGTGTTTTCACAAGCCCTGTACGTGGCTCCCGATGGCCAGCAAAAGAACCATACCTTCCGCAACTATCAGCTGGGTTTTGCCTGGCGCGCCGCACCCAATCTGGTACTGGGACCGGGCTATGGGCTGACCACCCTGGGATCGAACAAATACCACCAACTAAACCTGACGGCCGACTACTTCCTGTCCAAGCGCACGGATATTTATACCCAGGCCATCATCCAGCACGCGCAAGGCGGGGGCGCAACGGCCAACGTAATCAGCATGCCCAGCTCCACGGGGCGTAACCAGACCTTGTTAAGGGTGGGGATACGAACCAAGTTCTAGGCACAAACCCGATCAGCGCAGCAGGGTCTGTACGATACAATCATCCATTCTTTTCTGATCGGTTTCGTATGGCGACTTCGACTGGTAAATCCACACAGGCAAGCAAGGCGGAAACGCTGGTAGACACCATTTACCGGGACACCCGCAAGCGTTTGAATGCAGGCGACTGGCACCCCGGCGACCGCCTGCTGGATTACGAGCTGGCCGAGCGCTTTGGCTGCACCCGCATGCCCGTGCGCCAGGCCCTGCTGCGACTGGTCAACGAAGGTTTATTGAACAGCACCACACGGGGATTTCAGGTCCCCGTGCTGACCGACGCCATGGTGCGCGACATCTTTGAGTTACGCCGCATTCTGGAGCCGGCTGCTGCCGCGCTGGCCGTCAACATCGCCGACCGCGATCAGCTCCATGCCGGTCTTAGCAAAGCCATTGATCTGGCCAAAGTGGCCATGGTGCACAAAGACGCCGCCCTGATGTTCAGCGCCAACGCCAGCTTTCGCCAAGCCTGGCTGCAATGCGTACACAACGAGCGCCTGCTGGACGCCATCGCCATGTCCGCCGACCACGCCAACCAGGTGCGCTTTGCCAATACCAGCGATACCGATAACTATCAGGCCACGGTAGAGGCGCTGGAAAAGCTGGGCAAGGCCCTGACCAGCGGGGATCCGGAGTATGCGCGTACCGAGATGGTGGGATTCTTGAAGCTGGCGGAGGCTTCGTATTTCTTGCGTAGGCAGCAAATCGATTCAGCCCCCGCCTTCGGATCATAAAGACACGGACTGCATGTACTGATCAAAGCGCGCTTCCGCGAAGCGGAACCACAGCAGCTCATCCTTTTGGAACGCACGGTAATCCGCATAAATCGTTCGCCATTGCGGATTGCTTGCATTCAGTTCGGCATACAGTTCCTCACTCGCCTTGAATGAGGCATCCAACACTTCCTTGGAGAAAGGCAGGACCTTGGCTCCCTGACCGACCAGTTCTTTCAAAGCACCTGGGTTACGGGCATCGTATTTGGCCTGCATATCCAGATGCGCATACGTGCTGGCTGCCGCGACAATATCTTTGTAGTGCTGCGACAAACCGTCATACGCTTTCTTGTTGACCAGCAGATCCAGCCCTACTGAACCTTCCCACCAGCCTGGGTAATAGTAATAGGGCGCGACCTTGTGAAAGCCCAGTCGTAAATCGTCATACGGCCCCACCCACTCGGCGGCATCAATAACGCCTTTTTCCAGTGCCTGGTACACCTCGCCACCGGCGATGTTTTGCGGAATGCCACCCAGCTTCTCGATGACTTTACCGGGCAATCCACCAATCCGAATCTTCAGGCCCCGTATGTCCTCCGGGGTATTGATCTGCTTGCGAAACCAGCCGCCCATCTGCACACCGCTGTTGCCACAGGGGAAGTTGACGATGTTGTAGTTGGCATAAAAATCACGTGTCAGCTTCAAGCCATTGCCGTGATACATCCAGGCCGTCAGCTGGCGAGAGTTCATGCCAAACGGAATGGCACAGCTCAAGGCAAACGCTTCATTCTTGCCAAAGAAATAGTAGGGCGCCGTGTGAGCCGCTTCCACCGAGTTCTGTTCCAGCGCATCGACCACACCCATGGCCGGCATCAGTTCCCCGCCCGCATGAACGGAGATATTGAACTTGCCATCGCTTAGCTCACGCACTTTCTGCGCAAAGACTTCCCCACCGCCATAAATCGTATCCAGGTGCTTGGGAAAGCTCGATGCCAGTCGCCAGCGCAAATTCTCTTGCGCCTTGACGACCGCAGGGGCCATGCCACTGGCCACAATGCCGGCCAGGCCGGTCAGTTTTAGCATTGCTCGTCGTTCCACGCTTGTGTCTCCTCGTTTTATTTATGCAAAGTCAGCAGCTTGCCCCCAACGGATCAAGCTGCTTGCGGGACGGATCAATCAAACATATCGGGCTGGGTGCGCAACAGGTTTTCCCAGATCGGCTGAAAGTGCAGCCAGCCAATGTATTCGCTCCCTACGTGCTCACGGCTGTAACGGGCACGTTCGGGGGTCACCAATGTGGGCGTCATGCCGGTTGCAGCAATCATCAACTGCTGTTGGCAGCAGCGTTCCAGCGCAATGAACCAGAAGGCGGCGGCTTCAATGCTGTGACGGCTGGCCGTCAGCAAGCCATGGTTCTGGTGGATGGCCGCCTTGACGCCAGCAAAGGCATTAGCCACTTTGTGACCAGCCTTGGTTTCCACGGCAACCTGACCCGCTTCTTCGCGAATGACAACATGGTCTTCAAAAAAGGCGGCGGCATCCTGCGTAATAGGCAGGATTTCCTGGCCCAGTGAGGCAAACGCAGTGCCATAAACCGTATGGGCATGGCACATGGCAACGATGTCGGGATGTGCTTCGTGAACCGCAGCATGCAGGACAAAGCCGGCACGGTTCACCGCGTAATCGCCTTCCACCACTTTGCCTTCGTGGTCCGCCAGAATCAGGTTCGAGACCTTCACATCGGCAAAGTGCACGGCCATGGGATTGGTCCAGTACAGGCTCGGATGCTCGGGATCACGGATGGTCAGGTGACCAGCAAAGCCATAATCCAGACCGTGCAGGGCAAAAGCGCGGCAAGCGGCCACCAGGCGCTGCTTCAAATGCGTGCGCGCTTCTTCAAAAGAATCAAACTGGGGCTCTTCCGGGTAGATCAGGCCTTGCTGTTCGGGCTGATAAATCGACTTCCGGCCCGTCATGGCCAAAATTTCTTTGATATCGGGTTTAGCGTTCATGGGAAGGTCTCCTTCGGGTTCGGCAAGATGTTGCGTTGCCCGCACGCCAGCCCATCCAGCGCAGCGTACGGGTGAAACGTAAAACCATGGTAGAGGTCGAAAACCATGAATGACAAACGAAGCTTTTTCAGCTATTGATTAAAAATATTCACCTGTTTAAGGCACCCTCATGCGAGCCATCCCTAATTTCGCCTGGCTACGAGCCTTTGAATCGGCCGCCCGGCTGGAGAGTTTCAGCCTGGCGGCCGATGAGCTGCACCTGACTCCTTCCGCGATCAGCCATCAGGTCAAAAGCCTGGAGACTCATCTGGGACGCAGCCTGTTCGTCCGTCACAACCGGCGTGTCAGCTTGAACAGCCAAGGCCAGGAGTTCTATCGGGAACTGACTCCCTTGCTGGACAAGCTGGCCCGGCTTTGCGAGGACACACAGGGCGAGAGCGGGGGTACGCACGCCTTGACCGTGCATTGCGCTCCCAGCCTGGCGGTGAAATGGCTGGGGCCCCGTCTGCATGCTTTCATGCGAGATCACCCCGGCTTGGCCATCCATTTGCGCACGGATGCCACGCCGCCCGATCTGCACCAGTCCACCGACATTGACTGCGTGATCAGCTACGGACATGCCCCCAGCCACGACCCTAGGCTGGTGGTGGAGTCGCTGCACCCTGAACCGCTATTACCCTTATGCTCGCCCAAGCTCTATGCCAGTCTGGCTCTGCATCAGCCCTGGTACCTGCATTTGCCCTTGATCGATTCCACCATCAGTCCGGTCAGCTGGGCTGACTGGTTTGGCAGCAATGGCATGGCCGCCTCCCCCGGTCCACGTCTGTCCTTTGACCGCGGTGCCATGGCAGTTGCAGCAGCGGTGGATCAGTTGGGTGTCTGCCTGGAAACACAGCGCTTTGCCGAACGCGAACTGGACAATCGAGAACTAATCGTCTTGCCCGCGCCCAATGGTCGCAGCCTGCAACGCGAGATGCATTTTCTCTACTACCGCAATCACCGCGACACGCTCAAACGCGTGGAACACCTGCGTGAATGGCTGCTGCGCGAGGCCAGCCTGACCCCGATGCGCTAAGCAAAATTTCCGTCCTAGGGATTTCCCCCGACCTGCCAATTTTTCCTTGACACCTCGAATATCGCCCCACAATACTGAACTCTGTATACAGAACACAGAACTCACAAAAAGGAGGCAGTATGAAGGTGTTTTATGACAAGGACGGCGATCTGGCCCTGGTGCAGCAACGCCGGGTTGCCATCATCGGCTACGGCTCTCAAGGCCATGCTCACGCATTGAATCTGCGTGATTCTGGCGTGGAAGTGGTCGTGGGTTTGCGCCCCAACAGTGCCTCGCGTCAAAAGGCCGCCATTGCCCGTCTGGCTGTGGCCGACATCGCGTCTGCCGTTCAGCAAGCCGACATCGTGATGATGCTGCTGCCTGACGAGGACATTGCCCGCGTCTACGAGCAGGAAGTCGCCCCCCATATCCGCCCCGGCGCCACGTTGGGCTTTGCCCACGGTTTCAACATCCATTACGGCCAGATCCAGCCTCGCGACGATCTGGACATCATCATGGTCGCCCCCAAGGCACCCGGCCACACGGTGCGCTCGACCTATGTAGAAGGCGGTGGGGTTCCCCACCTGATTGCCATTCATGCCGACCGTTCCGGTCAGGCTCGTGACTTGGCCTTGTCCTACGCCATCGCCAATGGCGGCGGACGCTCCGGCGTTATCGAAACCGATTTTCGTGAAGAAACCGAAACGGATTTGTTTGGCGAACAGGCGGTGCTCTGTGGCGGCATGGTGGATCTGGTCAAGTGCGGCTTCGAAACCTTGGTCGAGGCGGGCTATGCCGAAGAAATGGCCTATTTCGAATGCCTGCATGAACTGAAGCTGATTGTGGATCTGCTGTACGAGGGTGGCATCGCCAACCTGAACTACAGCATCTCCAACAATGCCGAGTTTGGCGAATACCAGGCCGGTCCACGCATCGTGACCGAAGACACACGCCAGGCCATGAAAGCCTTGCTGCGCGACATCCAGGACGGCACCTATGCCAAGAATTTCATCCTGGAAAGCCGTGCCGGCCAACCTTCCTTGAATGCCCATCGACGCCTGAACCAGCGCCACCGCCTTGAAATCGTCGGCGAGCAGCTGCGCGCCATGATGCCCTGGATCAGCGCCCAGGCGCTGGTCGACCGAAAAGTAGCCTGACCCTTTCCACCATTGATCTGTACACGAGGACGACATGACCGAAAAGAAACTGATTCCCTACGGCGGCTATTACACCAACCGCATTCCTGATCACGACCCCGAGTTGACCGAAGTCGGCCCAGGCACGCCCATGGGCGAGTACATGCGCCGCTTCTGGCATCCCGTCTGCATGGCCGCGGAACTGACTGATACCCCGCGTTTTCTGAAAATCATGGGGGAAGAGCTGGTCGCCTTTCGCGACAAAAGCGGCCAGATCGGGCTGCTGCACGCCCACTGCGCCCACCGTGGCGCCTCCCTGGAATACGGTGCCATCCAGGAAAAGGGCATTATGTGCTGCTATCACGGCATGGTGTTCGACGTAGACGGAACCTGTCTGCATGTCCCTTACCCCAAAGGCGAAGAGGCCGAGGGCGAAAAATACGCCTGCTCCATCCGTCAGGGTGCTTACAAGGCTTTCGAGCGCCATGGCCTGATTTTTGCCTATATGGGCCCGCCCGATGCCGAACCCCCTTTCCCCGAATGGGAGGAAAACTTCACCGTCATGCCCGGTGATGAACTAGTGGCTTTCAGCAACTTCCAGCACTGCAACTGGCTGCAAGTACAGGACAACGCCGCTGACAACTTCCACCCCACCGCACTGCACGCTGCCAAGAACGTGGTAGGCGGCAACTACCAGGGCACCACGTTTGATGAGGTGGGCGCGGCCTCCATGGAAGTAGCCCCCGACATGCAGTTCATCCCGGTACACAATGGCCGCAGCCTGGCCTGCGCGGGTGCCCGTCGTGCCAGCAAGGACAATCTATTTATCCGTGTTCAGCACCAGGTCCTGCCCAATCTGAGCCTGCATGCCTACACGTCCGAAGACGGTGCCCAGCAAAAGTTTTTCAGCCGCTTTCACATCGTGCGCTGGACCGTTCCCGTGGACGACCAGAACAGCAAGATGATTGGCTGGCGCGTCATGGGCCCTGGCATTGATACACGCGGAGTGGGTAACAAGGAGATGGTGGGCTACGAGACCATCGACTTTCTGGAAGGGCAGGTTGCGATGCGCCGTCCCGAGCGCTTTGGACAGTACAAGCTGGAAGACCTGCCGCCCATCCCGTCCGACCATCGTGCCCGTCACAACTACAAGGAATGCCAGCAGGCACCGGGCGATTACGAAGCCATCATCAGCCAGCGCCCGATTGCGGTCCATGCGCTGGAGAACCCAACCAAGTTCGACGCCGGGCTGTACATGTTCCGCAAGATGTTGCGCGATGCCTTGCGTGGCTCCAACCCTGCCGCGACCCCCGAAGGCTTTGCACAATGGCTGAAAGATTGTGGTGGCGCCCCCAACAGCTATTGCTCGGGCAATGTCCTGGCGATTCCCGAGTCCGAGGATTTGGCCCAGGAAGTCGCACGCCGCCGACATGCCACGCGCGAAATCGTGCGCATCCTGACCTCGGCCGACAATCTGAAAGGCTCGGAACGCGAGGCTTTCGTCAAACAAAGCATGCAAGAACTTCAACAATCGCTCAGCGCTGTCGCTGCTGAATCCTGATCGCCTGCCGCACCCGCTCCAAAGGGGCGGGTGCCCCATACGGAGAGCGCCATGAACGCCATTGCAGAACCCGCCACTCCCGTCCAGGCGGCTACCAACCCGGACGGGCTACTGTCGCTGCGGATCCGGCAAATCCGCTACGAAGCGCAAGGCATCAATTCTTATGAACTCAGCTGTCCTCAGGGTGGCGAATTGCCTGCCTTTGAGGCCGGTGCCCATATAGATGTACATATTCAACCTGGTCTGATCCGCCAATACTCGCTGTGCAACCCTCCTCATGAGCGCCATCGTTACGTCATTGCTGTCCTGCGCGATGCCAATGGACGAGGCGGTTCACGCACCTTGCACGACGTCTTGCAAGTCCAGCAGCAAGTAACTGTCAGCACACCCCGAAATCATTTTCGACTGGACCCGAACGCACGCCGTTCCATTCTGTTAGCCGGGGGTATAGGTATCACGCCCATCAAGGCGATGGCCCACTTTCTGGAATCGCAGGGCCAGCCCTTTGAATTGCACTACTGCACTCGCAGCCACGACACGGCCGCCTTTGGCTCCGAACTGCTCACATGGCAAGAGCAAGGCCGCCTGCATCTGCATCTGGACAACGGCAATCCCGCACAAGGTCTGAACCTGCAGGACTTGCTTGCCAATGCAGCTGAAGGCACCCACGTGTATTACTGCGGCCCAGCCGGTTTCATGCAAGCCTGTGCGCAGGCCAGCTCGCACTGGCCTGCCGGTTCCGTGCATTGCGAACACTTCAAGGCGCCTGAACCCGCCCCCAGTGCCAATACCCTGCCTCCCGGTGCCTTCGTGGCGCAGATTGCCAGTACCGGCCAGTGCATTGAAGTTGCACCCGATCAATCCCTGAGTGATGCCTTGACGCAAGCCGGTGTGCCGATTGCCACCTCCTGCGTATCGGGCCTGTGCGGCACATGCCGCATCAACTATCTGCAAGGCGATGTGGATCACCAGGACTACATCCTCAGTCCCGACGAGCAAAGCCATTGCCTGACCGCCTGCGTGTCACGCGCACGTTCGGGCGTACTGGTTCTGGACCTGTAAGGCCATCTCCTGGTCCTGGCTCCCGCCAGGGCACACCCCATTTACTTCGGGCACGCTCGTAGCCCAAGGAGTCAACACAGCACCTGCTACAGAGCGGCTTGCACACGGCCGCCATCAAACACTCCCCGGCAGCACAACGACGAACACAACAATATTCGCGGAGACAAAAATGACTGCATTGAAAACCATGGTGGGGGGAATAGACCACCTGAACCGCTGTATCGGATTCATCATCAAATGGCTATTGCTGGCCACCACCATTCTGAGCGCCAGCAACGCCATCACTCGCAAGGCCTTTGACCTGAGCTCCAACGGCATGCTGGAAGCTCAGTGGTACCTGTATGCGGCTGTCTTTCTCTTGGGAGGAGGTTACGCATTTCTGCATAACAGCCATGTTCGTATCGACTTTGTTTCCACCCGCCTGGGGGCGCGGGGACGCAACCTGGTCGACATCGCCGGGATTGTTGTCGTCCTGATCCCGTTCTGTATTTTTGTCATCAACCTGAGCTGGGGATTCTTCACCGCCGCCTGGCATTCGGGTGAAATGTCCGGCAATGCCGGCGGGCTGGTGCGCTGGCCCGCCTACCTGCTGATTCCTGCCGGCTTTAGCCTGCTGTTGCTTCAGGGCTTGGCCGAGCTGGTCAAACGTATCCTGTTCCTGACAGGCAAAGGGCCGGACTGCATTGCTGAAGATAATGCCCAGGACACGCCTATTCAGGTGCCCGCCCAAGCGCTATCGACCGCACAGGAGGGCGCACGATGATTGCCACCTTTATCACGGACTACTTCGTCCCCATCATGTTCCTGAGCCTGATTGTGCTCTTGCTGACCGGCTTTCCTGTGGCCTTCGGACTGGCCGCCACCGGCCTGGTATTTGGCGTACTAGGCATTGCACTGGACCTGTTTCCGACCAATCTGTTCCAGGTTTTGCCGCTACGCATCTTTGGCATCATGCAAAACGAAACCATGCTGGCCATCCCCTTTTTCACCTTGATGGGCATCATTCTGGAACGCTCGGGCATGGCCGAAGACCTGCTTGAAACCATGGGCCAGCTCTTTGGTGCTGTCCGCGGTGGCCTGGCCGTTTCGGTTGTCCTGGTAGGGGCCCTTCTGGCCGCCTCCACCGGCGTCACATCGGCGGTGGTGATCTCCATGGGCCTGATCTCCTTGCCCGTCATGCTGCGCTACGGCTACAAACCGGAAATTGCTACGGGCGTCATCACCGCCTCAGGAGCACTGGTACAGGCATTGCCGCCGTCTCTGGTCCTGATTGTGATGGCCGATCAATTGGGCCGCTCAGTCGGAGACATGTACGCAGCGGCACTGGGCCCTGGTCTCCTGCTGTTGGTGATCTACATTACATTCGTCATTGTTCTGGCCTTGATCCGTCCTTCCTGGATGCCAGCACTGCCAGAACAGGCCAGAAGTCAGGTGACAGCCACTGGTGCAAGCGGACGACGGTCGCTGGGCATGTTGGTCCTGCTGTGCGCCTTCATCGGATTCACCTGGGCAGGCCTGCACAACGAAGTCATGGCCCAGGTCTTTTCCCAGCCGGCTCAGGCCCCCACGGATCAAGTGGCCATCACCGCCCTGGTTGTCGCCTCCCTGAGTGCGCTGCTGTTTGCGACGGTAAATCGCGTGACAGGCTGGGGACTGCTCTCGCAACTGGCCGAACGCTTTGTCTTCGCCCTGATCCCGCCAGTCATCCTGATCTTTCTGGTCCTTGGCACCATCTTCCTGGGAATTGCTACACCAACAGAAGGCGGGGCCATGGGTGCAATTGGCGCGCTGATACTGGCCTTGATACGCAAACGCCTGAACTGGTCCTTGCTCAATCAAGCTCTGGAAAATACCGCCAAGCTGGCTATTTTCGTGATGTTCATCCTGATCGGCTCCACCGTCTTCAGCTTCACATTCAGTGCCGCAGACGGCCACCTGTGGGTAGAGCACCTGTTTGATGCCATTCCCGGCGGCGAACTGGGTTTTGTCATTGCCGTCAGCGCCATCATCTTTGTGCTGGGCATGTTCCTGGACTTTTTTGAAATTGCATTCATTGTGGTGCCCTTACTGGCACCCGTCGCCAACAGCCTGGGCATTGATCTGATCTGGTTCGGTATCGTGATTGCTCTGGTCCTGCAAACCTCCTTTCTGACACCCCCGTTCGGTTTTGCCTTGTTGTATTTGCGCAGCGTGGCACCCCGATCCGACTATGTGGATTCCGTTAGCCAGCAAACTATTCCAAGGGTTCGTACCCAGCAGATCTGGAAGGGCTCAGCCTACTTCGTCGTACTACAATTGCTGGTGGTGGGTATTGTGATTGCCTATCCGCAACTGGTAACGGGAGGCTTGCATAAAACAGTCAGCCTGAGCGATGAAGAAATCCTGCTCCAGCTGAACCGTCCCGCCCCCATGCTCAGCCCAGGAGCAATACAGGCAGACGACCCGCTAAGCAACCCGTTCGAGGTACAAGCGACGTCAGACCAGGACCCCATGGCGGCGCTCTTGCAATCCATGCGGACCACGCCCTGATGTAAACCCAGGGCCGCAGTCAGGCTGCGGCCTTAACTTGTTTTTTGTTTGTAGCGGAGTTCCAGACCTCATGCATGCCAAGCTTTCCGGTAAGTTGCAGGCCCGTCCACACTATGTAGACGAGGTCTACCGCATCCTGCTCGATGCCATCAGCGACGGCTCCCTGGCCCCCGGCTCGCGCATCACTCAGGAAGACATTGCCGAGCAGCTCAACGTGTCCCGCTCGCCCGTGCTGCAAGCCATCCAGCTCCTGAAGAAAGATGGATTGCTGCAAGACGCCGAAGGGCGGGGCGTCATGGTGGCCCCGCTGGATCTGGAACATATCGGGCATCTGTACCAGGTGCGGGGGGCCTTGGAAGCGTTGGCAACCAAGCTGGCGGCACGTCAAAGTGCCGTACTGGACCCGGATCTGATCCGTCTGGGCCGCAAGGTTGCTCGTGGTCATGACGTACGCGCCATGATCGAAGCCGACGAGGCCTTTCACAAAGCAATTTACGAAGCGTCGGGCAACCCCATGATCGCCGAGAGCGCACAGGTTCATTGGGTACACTTGCGGCGTGTCATGGGGGCGGTACTGCAATCAGCAGAACAGCGTCTGTCCATCTGGGACGAGCATGAGGAACTGGCAACAGCCATTGCCTCTGGCGACGAAGCTGGGGCACTCGCCATCTGCGAACGGCATATGCACAATGCCAGTGAAAAATTGCTAAGCCGCTTGCAAGAAATCCTGGAGCAGCCCGCCTGAAACCAACACCCCCCCTTTTCTTACAAGGGGGGTGTTGGTTTACGGTTCTCGGAGTTAACCTCATAACGCAACCAGCCCGCAATCACAGAAGCACCATCTGCTCTATCCTTGGGATGAGCGCGACCTTCGTAAACAGGTATCTCCTGAAAGTCGAAGGGGCTCATTGCCTCGATGCAGGCCACATTGACACCATATTGTTCGGGATTGGAGCGGCGTTGATGGAAGGTATAGACTCCGCAGTGCGAACAGAAGTAATGCCTGGCCTGGCCTTCGTTGAATTGATAAAGCGTCAGCGCATCCTGACCTTGCTCGACCTGAATATCAGCCAGATTCGCCGATACAGCTACCGCCCCACGCATACAACAATAAGAACAATTGCAGCGACGTGCGGATCTCAAGCCGTCACAAAGTCGTACGTTAAAACGGACCGTGCCACAGTGACAGGCAGCTTTGTAAATGAAACAGGCATCGGGATGGGTTTCAATCATAGAAAGGCCTCTCTAAATAGAAGGAGTCTGTAGTTAGCTACTCTATGCCAAATCGCGCTGATTCCAATGACGATAAGCGCTTTGTGTGGCCCGTAATGCGCTTTTTTATCGTCCCTTTACTGAGCAGCTAGTAGCATCTCCGTTGGTCATTCCTACAAGCCAGATGAGCCGACTACGCGCAGAGCTGAATAAAAGTCACACCCTTCTACCGATGGCTAGGCAACCGAAGAGTCTGCAGTGAGAAACTTGAACTGGAATACAGACCCATGTGAGACGACGTGACCCGCTGTTGGGCCTGCAAAGTGGCCGGTCAACAATATCTTCGAGTTATCGGCACAACTCTCAAGCAGATTCAGTCGGGAACGCAGTGCGGCTGCTTCATTAAAATCAGCGGCATTAGACAGATGAGGGCGTGCGCATTGGATCGGATGATGGATGACATCTCCCGACATAATGGCGTGCTGATGGCCGTGGCAGATATGTACAAGCAAGTTTCCAGGAGTATGGCCAGGCGCACTTTCTACATACACATCGGTACCTAACTCGGTCATGACCTGATCACCAGCATCCACGAAAATAGCCCGGCCTGCCTCAACTATCGGTAACACACTATCGACAAAGGAGCCACGATTGATCGGCGCGGTCGGATTATCAAGATTGAGGCGGTGGTAATGATCGAACTCCTGCCGACCCATCAGATAACGAGCACGCGGGAACGTCGGTACCCAACGACCATTGTCAAGCCTGGTATTCCAACCGACGTGGTCTGCATGCAAATGTGTACACAAAACCAAGTCTATATCTTCAGGCCGCAGACCTAAGCGTCCAAGATTCTCCAGATAGCGTGTGTTCAAACGATGCCATGCAGGCATTGAAGGGCGTTCTTTATGGTTACCGTTGCATGTGTCGATCAGAATATTGCGGCTTGGCGTACGAATCAGGAAAGAATGAAAACTCAGCTTGAACTTTCGGCTGATCTTGTCTATGCAGCTAGGATCCAGCCAGTCAATTTCAGCGTCAATATCCTCAGCTTGAATATTGGAAAAGAGCCAGTCCCCCGCCAGATCCATACTAGCGATCTCAATGACCTTTTCAATACGGGCCTTTCCTATGTCGATCGGTATCATAGAAAATAACTCTCTGTCTTGATTGTGGGTAACGAACGACTATCCGTAAAGGCATGAGCCGCTACTCAAGCTTGAGCTTTGCGTTAGCGATGACCTGCCCCCAACGGGTTTTCTCATCTGCAATGAAGCGGGCCAATTGGGTATTGTCGGCCAAAAACGGCACCATTGATTGGGCCTTTAACGAGTCGAGCATCGCCGGATCCGCCAACGCGGTTTGGATGAAATCACTCACCGCTTCGATCGCGGCCGGTGATGTCTCTGGAGGGGCGGATACGGCGAACCAATTGCCAAGATCAACAGAAGGCCCACCTTGCTCTTGAAGGGTAGGCAATTCAGGCCACAATTGGCTACGCTGCTCGGCGGCATAACCCAGCGCCGTGACCGATCCCAAGCGGTGAGCCATAGCCAGTGGCATGGGAGCCAAGAATAGATCCACTTCGCCTTTTAGTAGGGCTTGCATGGCATTGGCGCCTCCTTGATAGGGAACATGCACCATTTCAGGGATCTTCATCTCCTGCTCCAAAAGCAGTACGCCCAGGTGAGCGCTACAACCCATACCCCATGAGGAATAGGTGAGATTCTGGGTTTTGGCCAGTGCCGCCAATTGGGTCAGATCACGAACGGGGAGACCCTCGCGAACCATGAGTACCGTACCAATACGGGCGATGGAGGCCACCGGAATAGCGGCTTCAATCTTTTGCTGACGACTTGGATACAGAAAGGTGTTG
Organism: Alcaligenes sp. 13f; assembly: GCF_020496585.1. Lineage (NCBI taxonomy): Bacteria > Pseudomonadati > Pseudomonadota > Betaproteobacteria > Burkholderiales > Alcaligenaceae > Alcaligenes > Alcaligenes sp. 13f. Next base: position 78,863 of record NZ_JAHKKC010000010.1, on the reverse strand, counting down.
AGCACACTCGTATCAAGATTGGTAATTTGATACGTCAACCCATCGGGTTTCGAGGCATAGATGAGATCGGCCGTGATATTACCTGCAGCGCCAGGACGGTTCTCAACCACCCAGGGTTGGCCGGAGATCCCTTGCAAGGCCTTCGCAAGAATACGTCCCACAATGTCCGCACCACCGCCAGGCGTGTAAGGAACCACCAATCTGACTGGCCTTTGAGGGGTCCAGGCAGATTTCGCAAAGGAAGCAGGTAAGTGTGCAATCAGAGGGATTGTCCCAAGCAGTCCGAGCAGTTGGCGGCGCGAGGAGGAATAGTGGTTCAACTTAGAGTGATGACGCATTGTTGTCTCCATATATGGATTGATGCGGTCGTGGTTCGACCGTCAATGTCTGCTTATCGTTGCCAGACGTATTGCAAGCCAGATCTCGCCTGCATGGCTACCGTGAAAATTCGCACGGCAAACACAAGCTCAACAGGACGGAAACTTGCATTTTGCGAAGATTAAGTCGCCCAATTCATTTAAACAATCAATATTTTTATATTTTTATATATTTATTTTTTTAATGTATTTGAGCTCAGTAAGTGTAATGTGCTGTGCCAATCAGATGACCTAGAGATCCGTTCCTATCCATACAGCGAGACCGTCGAAATTGAGTCGCAAATAGTGGCGTACACATCCATGCGATCCCTGCTTATTGGGACGCAGGCCCAGATAGCCTCATTGAAGTTTGATTCATGGAGAACGTTTCAACTCTCAAAACATTAATTTTATTGATGATAAACAATTAAAAAATGTCGATTGTTTTTATATATCTACGGACTTAACCTACTGGCAATAAGCAAGAACAGAGGCATCGCGTAGGCAAAATGAATGAATACGTAGACTACATAATTGTCGGCTCGGGGCCGGCTGGATCTGTTATCGCCAGGCGGCTAAGCGAACAGACCTCTAACAGCATTTGCGTGTTGGAAGCCGGCCAAAACGACAACAATTTTTTCATCCGCGTCCCGGTCGGTTTCGTCAAAACGCTATACAGCGGCAAGTTCACCTGGAACTACCAAACGGAGCCTGCACAGGCAACAAACAATCGCATCATTGCGATGCCGCAAGGACGAGTCGTGGGTGGGTCAAGCTCCGTTAACGGACTGGTGTACTCACGTGGCCAACGCGAAGACTTCGATGACTGGGAAAAACTGGGAAACGCTGGCTGGGGATACGCCGATGTTCTCTCTTATTTCAAACGCTCGGAGCGTCGGGTGGGAGAATGTGACCCTGATTTTCGTGGCTTGACGGGCGAGCTTCCTATTACTAATCCAGATTGGAACTCACCATTGTGTGAGGCCTTTATTCGAGGTTGTGAAGAGTTCGGGATCCCGCGCAATGCCGATTACAACGGCGCGGAGCAGCTCGGCACAGGGTACTTCCAACGCTATATTTACCAGAATAAACGTGTCAATTGTTCGGATGCTTTTTTACGTCCAGCACTTAAAAGTGGGCGGGTGCAGCTTAAAACGAATGCCACTGTATCGGAAGTCTTATTTGAAGGTCGACGCGCCATTGGCGTCAAGTATCTGCGCAATGGCCAAACGCATACGCTCTATGCCAACCGTGAAGTCATCCTCAGCGCAGGAGCGGTAAATTCGCCAAAAATCTTACAACTGTCGGGGGTCGGACCTCACGAACTATTGGCAGGGCATGGTATCGAGGTCAAACATGCCTTAGCCGGCGTGGGCGCCAATTTTCGTGATCACTATACCGTTCGCAGTATCTCGCGAGCGAAGGCAGCATTAACGCTCAACGAACTGTCCAAGGGGTGGCGATTAGGTAGAGAGATCGTCAGATGGTTTGCAGGCAAGCCCAGCATCTTGGGATTGAGCCCCTCCATGGTGCATGTGTTCTGGAAAACACGTTTCAGCCCTCAGCGGGGCGATGTTCAGATCTTGTTTACCCCAGCAAGCTACAAGCCCGGCAGCAACTATGTATTGGACGATATGCCCGGCATGAGTACCGGGGCGCGTCAACAACGGCCAGAAAGCAGCGGCTATGTACACATTCAGTCTAAAGACCCACTGCAGGCACCGTTGATCCAACCCAATTTCCTCGAACATGAATTGGATCAGCGAACCCTTGTCGAAGCGCTCAAGATTGCACGACAGTTGATGACGACAACGGCGATGGCCCCCTATTTGGTCAGCGAATTGCAGCCGGGGAAAGACGTGCATCGAGATGACGAATGGCTCGACTACGCACGTCAAAAAGGCACGACCGGCTATCACATGGTAGGCACATGCAAAATGGGACGCCAGGACGATCCCATGGCTGTTGTGGATGCCCAATTACGCGTCCATGGTATGGAAAATCTGCGCATTGCGGATGCGTCGATCATGCCGCAAGTCCCTTCTGCTAACACCTTGGCGGCCAGTTTGATGGTAGGCGAAAAAGCCGCTGACATGATTTTAGCGAAGTAAAGCACACTATTCTTGGAGGTACCACGATGTCCACAGATTTTCCCGAAGCACTTGTTAACGTTTCTTCATTGAGTTTAATCGCCGGTGTCCGTGTGAACAGCGGCGCGAGTTTTACGGTCTACAACCGCTATACCGGTGAAGCCATCGCGCAGATCGATCAAACCTCGCAAGAGCATATCCGGCAAGCCGTGATCGCAGCACGGCTTAACTTAAAGAAAGTACCTGATGGCTATGAGCGTTCGCGCATTTTGCGTAAAGCGTTAGAGCTGATCACGGCGAGAAAGCAGCAATTTATCGACGTGATGACCCTGGAGGCCGGCTTCACAGTGGGTGAAGCATCCAATGAGATCGCTCGTGGATTGGATACGCTGGAAATCTCGGCGGAAGAGGCCAAGCGGATTTGCGGTGAAATGATCCCTATGGATAGCAATCCAGGGCAAAAGGACCGTCTCGCCTTTACGCTGCGTACCCCTGTCGGAATCGTGTGTGCCATTACGCCATTTAACGCGCCTTTCAACGCGTTGTTGCATAAAGTCGCACCCGCGATCGCTGCTGGCAACGCTGTCATTATCAAGCCGTCAGGGTACACCCCATTGACGGCAAGCCTAATTTGCGACGTCTTGCTGGAAGCCGGTTGGCCTGCGGAGTTGTTATCGCTGGTACACGGAGAAGGCGCACAGGCTGGTGAGTGGCTATTAGACGAGCAAGATATCAACTTCTATACCTTTACGGGCAGCACACGTGTGGGCCGCCTCATCCAACAAAAGGCAGGCCGACGCCGTACGCAGTTAGAGTTGGGAAGTATTGCTTGCACAGTCATCTGCGAGGATGCGGATCTCGAGTTTGCATTGCCCCGCATTCTGCGTGCAACGTTCCGAAAGGCGGGCCAAGTATGCACATCCATTCAGCGCCTATACGTGGCGCAATCACGTGTCGCTGAGGTAACGGCACGTTTAGAGAACGCGGTTCGTGCTCTCAAAAGTGGGGATCCACGATTGGGCGACACCGATGTCGGCCCGATGATCACCGAAAAAGAAGCGATACGCGCTGAATCGTGGATCAAGGAGGCAGTCAGTATGGGAGCGCAGCTCGTTGCAGGTGGGCAGCGCGACAAGTCTGTGTTGGCACCTACGATTCTGTCTAACGTGCATTCAGGCATGAGCGTGTTTGACCAGGAAATTTTTGCGCCAGTCGTCACACTCTTGCCTTTTGAGACAGTCGAAGAAGTAATCGAGGGAATCAATTCCACCCCTTATGGCCTTGCGGCAGGCGTGTTTACGAACGATGTCAATACGGCCTTTTATCTGGCGCGTCATTTGCAAGTGGGCGGTCTGCACATTAATGAAACGTCCAGCTCTCGTAACGATGGTATGCCCTATGGCGGTGTCAAGGATAGTGGCTACGGTTTCGAGGGGCCGAAGTATGCCGTGCGAGACATGACTGACGAGAAAGTAGTGACATTCTCGCTGCGCCATCCTAAGTAACTCGTTGGCGTTGAGAAAAAATTTCTAACAAAGAGGAGATAAAACCATGCAACCAAAACCTATTATCAAACGACGTTGCAAGCTGACCAGCCGTGTGTGTACGGCCATATTCGGCATAATCTTAGGAGGCAGCGTACAAGCGGGTACCTATCCAGAGCGACCGATCAGTTTGATCGTTCCGTATACCGCAGGCGGGCCGACCGATGTGTTGGCGCGTGCGATCGGCGAAGGCTTGGCTAAGGAGCTCAAACAAGCAGTGGTGGTGGAAAACGCTCCCGGCGCAGGTGGCATTATTGGCCAGTCTAAACTCGTCAGAGCCGCACCCGATGGTTATACATTATTGTTGGGTAACGTTGGCACCTTGGCGGCAAATGCATCCGTGCACAAGGATTTGCCATACAACAACCTAGAGGATTTCACTCCGATTGCTTCGGTTGGTGATGCCCCACAGATTTTGTCGGCACGTATTGATTTCCCTGCCCAGGATTTGGATAGCTTTGCAGCCTACGCGAAAGCCAATGCCGCATCCATGAATTTCGGGGATGCCGGCGTCGGGTCGGGAGCCTTTTTAGGGGCAGTCTTACTGAACGCAACATTGGGTATTAATGTGGGGGCTGTCCATTATCGCGGTGCAGCGCAAGCGACGGCAGATGTGATGGCCGGCCACATTGACTACACGGTGGAAAGCAGCAGTACTGCAGTGTCGTCGATTGCCTCTGGCAAGATAAAAGGGCTGGCCGTGCTCAGTCCAGAGCGGGTGTCGGTTTTGCCTGACGTGCCTTCGGCTGGCGAGTCTAGCTATAAGAATCTGAACTACACCATCTGGAATATGGTGGTGGTCAAAAAAGGCGTACCAGAAGAGATCACCCAAAAACTGAACGTCGCTCTTAACAAGGTACTGGCTCAACCCGACTTGATGGCAAGATATCAAAAAATGGGATTGGCCGTGCCCAGCGAAAGTCATCGCTCCCTGGCGGGCTCACGTAAACTACTGACCGATGACATCGCTCGCTGGCGTCAATTGTTAAGCGACGCAGGTATCAAGCCAGAATAAACAATGGTCGGTCTTGATATCCGATGCACACGCCTATGGGCAGGGTGGCCGTCAAGACCGACTTAACGAAAAGTGGAAACTGCCTTGGCAATATCCACCAATTTGCGAATAACCGTCTGGCTTTGATCCATGCCCCAAGCCGCATTAAACGGAATAGGCGCAAAAGCGGGGGCCTCTTTTAGTACTACTAATTCGCCGCGCTCCAGCTCAGACTCAATAAGAGGGGCAGTCATCAGACCGACGCCCGTCCCTCTACAGATCAATTCCTTCAAGGTCAGTATGTTGCTGCAAATATCGACCTTCACTTTCAAATTATAGTCTTTGATGAGCTTCATCAAGATCGGATGCAATGGCGACTCTTTTGAAAGCGACCATACAGGCTGACTTTGTAGAATCTGCAACCAATTTTTGTCGGACTGTTTACCATTTCGCCCCACAAGTTCAGGAGCCCCTACCAGCAGCACATCAGCAACACCAATCGGCTCGACATGAAACCGATGATCCATGTGTAGGGAATGAGTAGCCAGAAAGACCAGATCCAACTGCCCGTTCTCTAGTTTGCTGACGCTCAAAGAGGTCTGTCCGACCTCTACTTCAAAGCTAAGCTGTGGCATCGTGGCTCTGGCCGTCTTAATGAACGTTGAAAACCACGTTTGCCCTATCAAGCCGGCAATACCCACACAGATCAATCCGGATGCATGCGATGCATCATCCAGCGAATAAATCACGTCATCAATGGCAGCCAACAAGGGTTTAATCTGCTGAACAAGCTCACGCCCTTGTGTTGTGAGATCCATCCTACGTCCGCGCTTATGAAACACAGGAAAACCGATGCGGTCTTCAAACTCGCGCATACGCGCCGAGACCGTAGGTTGAGTGGTGTGCATATAATCGGCTGCCGCCTGAAAACTGCCCTGCTGGGCAATACGGCACAACGTCTGAAGATGCAAGATAGTGATCTTAGTCATCAATTTCTTATGAAAATTAGCTTGTCAAAAGCTAGAGCAATGGCCCGTGACGCCTCAAACCCATAGTCTACCAGGGTGAATAGCTCCAAGCTTTGAGAGAATGGAGCCGCTATGGGCAAACAAGGCGAGGCGTTATGGGAGTGTCATTAATTTCATGTTCAAGGCGGGTTGAACATCAAGCAGAAGGCCGGACGAATCGTTCTTCATAAAGGATAGCGAATTGGCTCATGGCTGTCTTCCAATCATGGCCGGAGCAGCTCCATTTTGCAGTGATGTGGCGTAACGCCAGACCGAAACGCAGTCATGCGGTCCCAGGCGTGACGCCGGGCAGCGGCCACTGTGGGGAATTTCTGTCCCCAAGGGCTTTCTTGGGCAAACGCTTCCAGTTCGACCCAGGCCGCCTCTGCACTGGGCGCTGTGTAGATCGGGCGGATGGCAACGGCCAGAGGCTTGCGATCCTTCCAACCAGCGTAATCCAAGCTGTTGCGGATCGACGATGCAGGTTTATAGCGTCGTGGCCGGGAAGACCGCTGCCAACGCCTCGGGCCTGCCCTTGAGGCCATCAGTGACGGCGATCAGGATATCGCGAGTTCCGTCGGGCATGACACCCAGACCAAGTAGACCGCCTTGTTGTAAACGCGGTATGAGCAACTAGGCTATGAACACAACACCAGCATCATGCGCAAGGCGCTTAAATAAGGCGGGACACCGCGCCACCAGACCCTTTGATGATTGATGCAGGTACAAAAAAGCGCTCAAACACATTCTGTTTGAGCGCTTTTTTTGACTGGTTTTCCAACATCAGGACATCAAAGCCTTGGCCTTGATACACCTTTGACTTATCAAAGCCAGAACCAAGGGCCAGGAGCTTAGCCCTCTTCTACAAACTGCTGCACCTCGGCCGGCGTTAAGTAGCGCGACTCGCCTGGCTCCAGGCTGTCGTCCAGGGACAGGGAGCCTATACGCTCGCGATGCAAGGTCTGAACCAGATTCCCCAGGGAAGCAAACATACGCTTCACCTGATGGTATTTCCCTTCCTGGATGGTTAGCCTTGCGGTACGTTCATCAATGCGTTCCAGCACGGCTGGCAGCGTTGGCTTGTCCTCGCCATTCAACAAGATACCGGCCTTGAACAATTCTTCTGCATTATCAGGCAAAGGCTCTGCCAAGGTCGCCACGTAGACCTTATCGCATTGATGGCGGGGCGAAATAATACGATGCGTCCACTGGCCATCATCCGTAATCAAAATCAGCCCGGTGGTATCCACATCCAATCGACCAACGGTGTGCAAGCGCTCACGCTTATCCACATCGATCAGCATCATCACGGACGGGTAGGCGCTATTTTTAAGGCTGCACTCATAACCAGCGGGCTTATTGAGCATGATGTAACGCAGGCCAATCAGGGCAAGCGGTTCATCATCCCAGCACACTACATCACCCTCTTGTACAACGTGAGTGCCTTTGGTCACTACCTCGCCATTGACGGTGATTTCTCCGCTTTTAAGCACTTTACGCGCGTCTGAGCGACTCAGATCCGTGCTCTCACCAAGAAACTTGTCCAGTCGCATTCCATTTCCAAACAAAGAATTATTGAATAATTTACAGCGTCTTTACGATCGATCAAGAGGCCTTGCAAGGCCGACGCCAGGTACCACCATCAGATCCCACGACCCTTCTTTTAGTTCGTTCTGAAGCAGGGTGTATCACTGCAAGTAGACCACATCAGCTTGATTCCGCACCTTTCCATTCCTGGCGCGTGACGCCATTGCCACCAACCCACCAGGCAATTGATCAGTCCGTGTCTACTGACAAAAATTAATTGAGCCTGCCCAAAGACGCTGAATCTTCAAGACTCAGAGCTCATCAGTCATCACCAAAAAAATGAGCCCCAGCAAGAACGCCGGAGCCCATTTTTCTTATCCGCATCACTGCGAGGTTTTTCACAAATTTCTGAGATCGGTTTTCATCAAACCGAACAGCTTTCAGAAACTGTGAACACCGACAGCCTTAAATATCCAGGTTCCCCGCCTGCAAGGCATGGGACTCGATAAAGGCACGACGTGGCTCAACGTGATCACCCATCAGCGTGGTGAAGATCTGATCCGCATCGATAGCATCAGCAATCTGCACACGCAGCAAACGACGTACAGTGGGGTCCATGGTGGTTTCCCACAGCTGGCTGGGGTTCATCTCACCCAGACCTTTGTAGCGCTGCTTGCTAAGCCCGCGTTCGGCTTCGGTCAACAGCCATTGCATGACTTCACGGAAGTCATCCACGGCGGTTTCACGACGCTTCTCGCCTTCACCACGAGCCACCATGGCGCCATCACCGATCAGACCGGCAAAGGTCTCGCCAGCGCGGGCCAGAGTTTGGTGATCGCCACCACGCACGAAGTTGCGGTCAAACACCGTGACACGGATGTTGCCATGGTGCAGACGCTGCACCACCACACGCCAGGATTCGCTCCCTTCATCAAAGGCGGCAAAGACTTTGACGACGGTGGGGGCAGCTTCGTCGAACAGGGCCTTCTCCAAATCCTGAGCAGTTTGTTCGGCAGCTTCCTGCGAGTCCAAGTTCAACTTCACGCCTTCAGCCAATGCTGACAGGGCATCACCGTCCATATGACGTGACAGGCGCTCAATCACGGCCTTGGCCTTCACGTAGCGATGAGCATAGTCGGACAAGGCTTCGCCTGTGATGGGAGCTGCACCTTCAGCTGGCGTCAGCACTGCATCGCGCAGGGCCAGCTTCAACATGAATTCCGCTTCCTCGGCCTCGTCCTTCAGGTACATCTCTTCACGCCCAACCTTAACCTTGAACAAGGGCGGCTGCGCGATGTACACATAGCCACGCTCGATCAGCTCGGGCATCTGACGATACAGCAGTGTCAGCAGCAGGGTACGAATGTGAGCACCGTCCACGTCCGCGTCAGTCATGATGATGATGCGGTGGTAACGCAGCTTGTCGATGTCAAAGTCCGGGCCAATGCTGGTACCCAGGGCGGTGATCAGGGTAGTGATCTGCTCGCTGGAAATAAGACGATCGAAACGGGCTTTTTCTACGTTCAGCACCTTGCCGCGCAACGGCAGAATGGCCTGGAATTTACGGTCCCGGCCTTGCTTGGCCGAGCCGCCTGCGGAGTCACCCTCCACAATGTACAGTTCGCACAGAGCTGGGTCTTTTTCCTGGCAGTCGGCCAGCTTGCCGGGCAGGCCAGCGCCTTCCAGCACGCTCTTGCGACGGGTCATTTCGCGGGCTTTACGGGCCGCTTCACGGGCACGGGCTGCTTCCACGATCTTGCCGCACAAGGCCTTGGCGTCGTTCGGATTTTCCAACAGCCAAGTTTCCAGGGTGCGGGCCACGGCTTCTTCCACGGCGGGACGCACTTCGCTGGACACCAGCTTGTCTTTGGTCTGGCTGCTGAACTTGGGCTCGGGCACCTTCACCGACAGCACGCAGACCAGGCCTTCGCGCATGTCGTCACCGGAGGTGTCGACCTTGGCTTTCTTGGCCAGTTCGTTGTCGGCAATGTACTTGTTCAGCACGCGGGTCATGGCCGCACGCAGACCGGTCAGGTGGGAACCACCGTCGCGCTGGGGAATATTGTTAGTGAAACACAGCACGGTTTCGGCGTAGCTGTCGTTCCACTGCATGGCCACTTCAACCGATACTGGCGTACCGCCGGCATTGGACTCGGTTGCCACGCTGAACACGTTAGGGTGCAGCGGGGTCTTGTTGCGGTTGATGAAATCCACAAAGCCTTTGACACCGCCCAGGAAGGCAAAGTCTTCTTCCTTGCCCTGAATCTCGTCAACCAGGCGAATCTTCACGCCATTGTTCAGGAAGGACAGCTCGCGCAGGCGCTTGGCCAGGATCTCGTGGTGGTATTCGATATTGCTGAAAATTTCCACGTCGGCCAGGTAACGCACGCAGGTACCCGTGCGGCCTTCTGCAGGACCGGTCACCGCCAGGGGCGCAGTGCGCTCGCCACGGCGGAACTCGACCTGGTGTTCGTTGCCATTGCGCCAGATGGTCAGCAACAGCCATTCGGACAGGGCGTTCACACAAGACACACCCACACCGTGCAAACCGCCAGATACCTTGTAGGAGTTCTGGTCGAATTTACCGCCGGCGTGCAGTTCGGTCATGACGATTTCAGCGGCGCTACGCTGGTGTTCGTCGTCCTTGTGGATATCGGTTGGAATACCGCGGCCGTTATCGCACACCGAAATGCTGTTGTCGGAGTGGATGGTGACGACGATATCGTCGCAATGACCGGCCAAGGCCTCATCAATCGCGTTATCCACCACCTCGAAAACCATGTGGTGCAGGCCGGTGCCATCGGAGGTGTCCCCGATGTACATGCCTGGACGCTTGCGCACGGCCTCCAGGCCTTTGAGCATTTTGATGGAATCAGCGCCGTAATCGGCTGGCTGGGTGGTCGTGGTTTGATCGGTCATAGCATAAAACCTTGTAATAGCCTGTCTGCTTCAAGCGGGTATGGCCCGGCGGGCCATACCGGTCAAACATGCTGCATTAAATGCGCATCGGCATGACCACGTACTTGAAGTCTTCTTGCTCGGGCAGCGTCATCAACACGGAGGCGTTGGCATCGGGCTGCACAGACCAGCGGACGGTTTCGTCCTTGATGCTGGCCAACACATCGAGCAGGTAGCTGACGTTAAAGCCAACGTCCAGACTTTCGTGTTCATAATCAATATCCAGCTCTTCGACGGCTTCTTCCTGTTCAGCGTTGGAAGCAGAAATCTTCAGCTGGTTTTGCGACAGTTGCAGTCGCACGCCACGCAGTTTGTCGGTGGTCAGAATGGCAGCACGTTGCAAACTGCCTTGCAGCACTTCACGGCTGACATCGAAGTGGCGGGTGTAGTTGGAAGGAATCACACGAGCAAAGTCGGGGAATTTGCCTTCAACCAGTTTGGAGACCAGCTCCACATCGCCAAAGCGGAAACGAATCTGACGGCTGGACACATCAATGTTGACCAGATCGTCGGTATCGCCCAGCAAACGCTGCATTTCCAGCACCGTCTTGCGCGGCACGATGATGTCGTGACGTTCCTGCACGCCGTCAATTGCGGTGGCATTATGAGCCAGACGGTGACCGTCCGTGGTAACCGTACGTACCAGGCCGGGTTCAAACACCAGCAACATACCGTTCAGGTAGTAGCGAATGTCTTGCTGCGCCATGGCAAAGTGCACCGTATTGAACAGGTGCTTCAAAGTGCGCTGGGGCATGCTCAAGGACACGTCCCACTGCTCTGGCAGGTTCAGCACTGGAAAATCAGCGGCTTCCAGAGTCTGCAACTGAAAGCGGCTCTTGCCGGACTGGATGGTCAGCTTGCCGCTGTCCAGGCCCAGGCGCACATCGCCAAAGTCGGGCAGGGCTTTCAGAATGTCCAGCAGCTTGCGGGCCGCCACCGTGGTGGCTGCATTGTCCTCACCCACGCCAAAGTCGGCATTGGTGGTGATCTGCACTTCCAGGTCGGTTGCCAGGAAAGAGACATCAGAGCCGTTTTTACGCAGCAGGATGTTGGCCAGAATCGGCAAAGTATGGCGGCGCTCCACAATGCCAACTACTGTGGATAAGGGCTTTAGCAATGCGTCGCGGGTAGCTTGAACGAGTTGCATGGTCATCCTTTGAGAGTTTGTTCCAGTACGTGTAATGCGTGATTCAGTTCGGCTTGCTTGGTGCGTGCATCCGAGATTTTGCGCACCGCGTGCAGCACCGTAGTGTGGTCCCTACCACCGAAAAGATCGCCAATTTCCGGCAAACTCTTTTGGGTCAGTTCCTTGGCCAGATACATGGCCACCTGGCGCGGCATGGCGATATTGGCGGGGCGGCGCTTGGAGTACATATCCGCGACCTTGATTTTATAAAAATCGGCCACGGTTTTCTGAATATTTTCCACTGTGATCTGCCCATTGGAGACCGACAGCAAATCCTTCAGTGCATCCTTGCACACTTCCACCGTCAAGACATCGCGGCCATGGAAACGCGCGTAGGCCGAAACCTTGCGCAACGCCCCTTCCAGCTCGCGCACGTTGCTGCGCAGATGCTTGGCAATGAAGAAGGCCACTTCTTCGGGCATGGCAATGCCTTCGGCCTGAGCCTTGCGCAACAAGATCGCCACGCGCATTTCGAGCTCGGGCGGCTCGATGGCCACGGTCAGGCCGGAGTCAAAGCGCGAGATCAGGCGGCTATCAATATTGGCCAGCTCTTTGGGATAGGTATCCGAGGTGATGATGATCTGCTTGCGCTGAGCCACCATCGCTTCAAAGGCGTAGAAAAACTCTTCCTGCGTACGGTTCTTGCCGGCGAAAAACTGAATATCGTCAATCAGCAGCAAGTCCAGCGAATGGTAGTAGCGCTTGAACTCGTCAAACGCCTTGCGCTGATACGCCTTGACCACGTCCGACACGTATTGGTCGGCATGGACGTAACGTACCCGCACACCATTGCCATTGGCGACCAGCGCATTGCCGATCGCGTGAATCAGGTGGGTCTTGCCCAAACCCACACCGCCATACAGAAAGAGTGGGTTATAGGAGACACCGGGGTTCTCGGCCACCTGCAAGGCCGCTGCGCGTGCCAGCTGGTTGGCTTTACCCGTCACGAAGTTGTCGAAAGTCAGTTCGGCGTTCAGGCGCGAACGATCCTGTACCGCATCCACCACCGCCGTCATGGCCGGGTTGGCAACAGGAGGGGCCAGGTTTTCACCGGCGGGGCTGCCTGCAGGCGCAGGAGCGGCACGATCGGCCAGGGCGCGACGAGGCGCCGCGCTGGCCGAAGGCAGCTCGAACTGAACCGTCACGGGACATTCGTAGAAATCCGAAGCCAGTTCCTCGATACGAGTGGCGAAATTCTTGCGGACCCAATCCAGTTTGAAACGATTAGGAGCAGAAACGCGCAACACCCCGGCTTCGCTATCGAAGTCCAGGGGAACCAGTGGACGTATCCACGCACTTATTTGTTGGGGGGGAAGCTCCTGCTCCAATTTCTGAACGCAGGACTGCCAGAATTCATTCATCGGTCATCACTTCTGTAAACCTCGATTCTACCCTGAGCTGTGCCAAGTTATCCACAGGCTAACAAATTTAGTTGCGCAATATCGGGCTAAATAATTGACACAACAGAAAGAATTTGCTGAAATGACGGGCTTAACACGATTTTCTGTTGCCAGATCCCAAGCCTTTGTGCTGTCGGGGTGGAGCTTTTCTGCGATTTCTGGCGGCTCATTTTTTTGGATACACCATGAAACGCACCTACCAACCCTCCGTTACCCGTCGCAAGCGCACCCACGGTTTTCGCGTTCGCATGAAAACTCGCGGTGGCCGCGCTGTTTTGAACGCACGTCGCGCCAAAGGTCGCAAACGTCTGGCTGTATAAGCCATGTCGGGATGCGGGGCCCAGGGTGATGGATCTATTATCTAAAGCCCGACTCCCACGATACGCATCATGCGTGCCTCCTTTCCAGCTACGGCTCGCTTACATAGCCCCACCGAATACGCGCAGTCATTAAAAGGACAGCGTGTAGGTCGCGGGGCTTTGTTCGTGGTCACTCGCTCTCGTGGCGAGGACCCACACCAGACCGAAGGCGCCCGTTTGGGACTGATCGTCCCCAAGCGCTTTGCCAACCGCGCCGTCACCCGCAACACCATCAAACGTATCTTGCGTGAAACCTTCCGCCACAAACGCGAAGGCTTGCCCAATGCCGCCTATGTCTTTAGGCTGCACAGCAAGGTGCCCCTGGTGTCGCTGACTGTCTTGAAGCAACTGGTTCGCGATGAAGCCACCACCTTGTTGTCCAGGGTACGGCCATGATGCGCAAACTGGCTTCGGCGCCGATCCGCTTTTACCAGTTTTTTCTGAGTCCCTGGATCGGCAGAAACTGCCGCTTTACCCCTAGCTGCTCCAACTATGCCTTGCAGGCCATTGACATTCATGGCCCGCTCAAAGGCTTATGGCTAGGGGGTGTACGCATCTGCCGCTGCAATCCCTGGTGCAAGGGAGGGCATGATCCTGTGCCCGCTCGCACGCCCGAAGACCGCAACACTTTCTAAAACCGTCCTGGTCTGCGCCTTGTTTTTCAAGGCAACCCCCTGTTTGCCGACCAGCTACGTTAAACTGCTAAGCTTTTGCTCAGCTTTATAAATGTGATACAGGCGCTATGGATATCCGACGCACCATCCTATGGATGATCTTCTCCTTTGCACTGCTGCTGCTGTGGAACAACTGGCAGGAATATAACGGCAAGCCATCGCTGTTCGCTTCCACCCCAGCCACCACACAAGCGCCAGCAGCCTCCGACGAACCTGCCGCAAATGGTGGTGTTCCCGCTGCTCAAGAGCCGACTGCGTCTGCTGCCTTGCCCTCGAGCAACAGCGCGGTGTCCGCCACAGCGCAAACCATCGACATCACGACAGACGTCTACAAGCTGGGCTTTAGCACCGAAGGTGCCCAGCTGATCAAGGCCGAGCTGTTGAAGTACGGTTCGCCCGAGAACCCCGAGCAGCCCATGGTGCTGCTGGATAACTCGCCTGCCTCCACCTACCTGGCCCAGTCCGGTATTGTGGGTGCCTCTGGCCAGAACCTGCCCAACCACCTGACCCCGTTCACCCTGGTCTCCAGCCAGCGCAGCATGACGGGCGATACGCTTGACGTCGTGTTTGAAGCTACTGCGGACGACGTGAAGGTCACCAAGACCTACACGCTGCACAAGGGCCGCTACGACATCCAGGTTCGTCACGACATCCAGAACAATACCGGCTCGGCCATTGACCCGCGCCTGTACCTGCAACTGACTCGCGACGGCAACAACCCACCCGACTCTTCCCGCCTGTACAGCACCTTTACCGGTCCTGTGGTCTATTCCAGCGGCGACAAGTTCCAGAAGATCACCTTCTCGGACATCGACAAGAACAAGGCCGCCTACGCTCGCAGCGTGGATAACGGCTGGATCGGCATGGTGCAGCATTACTTTGCAACCGCCTGGGTTCCTGCCCAGGACCTGCAACGCACCAATGAGATCCTGAAGCTGGGCAACAATCTGTACGCCGTACGCACGCTGGAATCGGTCGGTTCGATCGCCGCTGGCCAGAGCAAGGCTGTGGACGCTGCCCTGTGGGTAGGCCCGCAAGACCAGAAAGCCATGTCGCAACTGGCTACCGGTCTGGACCTGGTGGTGGACTACGGCTGGCTGACCATCATCTCCAAGCCTTTGTTCAAGCTGCTGACCTGGCTGCATTCCCTGCTGGGTAACTGGGGCTGGGCCATTGTGGCGCTGACCGTGCTGATCAAGCTGGTGTTTTTCCCGCTGTCGGCTGCCAGCTACCGCTCCATGGCCAAGATGAAGCAATTTGCTCCACGCATGCAAGCCCTGCGCGAGAAGTTCGGCGACGACAAGGCCAAGCTGAACGCCGCCATGATGGAGATGTACCGCACCGAGAAGATCAACCCGCTGGGTGGTTGTTTGCCCATGCTGGTTCAGATCCCCGTGTTCATTGCGCTGTACTGGGTGCTGCTGGGCAGCGTCGAGATGCGCGGTGCACCCTGGATTCTGTGGATTCACGACTTGGCCGCACGCGACCCATGGATGATTCTGCCCGCCATCATGATGGGTACCATGTTCCTGCAGATCAAGCTGAACCCAACGCCACCTGATCCAATGCAAGCCAAAGTCATGATGCTGATGCCTCTGGTCTTTGGTGGCATGATGTTCTTCTTCCCCGCCGGTCTGGTTCTGTACTGGTGCGTGAACAACATCCTGTCCATTGCCCAGCAGCGCTACATCATGGTGCAGATCGAAAAGAACAGCGCGAAAGCAGCCAACAGCTAATTCGCTCTGACACAAAAAACCCCGCTACGTTTAGCGGGGTTTTTTTATGCCTGTTATCTACCCGATTGCACTAAACGCTACTGCCCGCCAATAATGCCTTGTCCCCCAGCGCTTAAAGACTGTGTGCACACATTTATTAGCTTTTCCTCTCTGCCCCGATCGTAGAAATTTCATTTTCTGTGTTTCTACTTACCGCTATGATCGGGATGAAAACCCCTTTCAATAGCAAAAAGCTATTCGTTCGCTAAAATCATTTGATTTAACTATTTCGACCAAGGCAAGTAGACTGATCTCAACTTCTTAAAACGACCCGCACCCTCGGTTCGGGTCAGCTTCAACGGAGAATCACAATGAGCAACAAAACCCTGACGACCGCCGCTGGCCGCCCAGTTGAGGAGAACCAGAACTCCATGACGGCAGGCCCTCGTGGTCCCGTCCTGATGCAGGATTATTGGCTGCTGGAGAAGCTGGCTCACTTTGACCGTGAACGCATCCCCGAGCGCGTGGTGCACGCCAAGGGTTCGGGCGCTTTCGGTACCTTTACCGTCACGCACGACATCACGCAGTACAGCATGGCCAAGGTCTTCAAGCCAGGCAGCCAAACCCCCGTTTTCTTACGTTTTTCCACCGTAGCTGGTGAAGCAGGAGCCGCCGATGCAGAACGCGACGTTCGAGGATTTGCCCTCAAATTCTATACAGAAGACGGAAACTGGGACCTCGTGGGCAATAACACTCCTGTCTTCTTTATACGGGATCCACTGAAGTTCCCCGACTTCATCCACACACAGAAACGCGACCCGCGCAGCCACCTGCGCAACATGAGCGCTGCCTGGGATTTCTGGTCCCTGTCGCCCGAATCCCTGCACCAGGTCACCATCCTGATGAGCGACCGCGGCTTGCCCTGTAACCTGCGCCAGCAGCACGGCTTTGGTTCGCACACCTATAGCCTGATCAACGACAAGGGCCAGCGCCACTGGGTGAAGTTCCACTTCAAATCCCAGCAAGGCATTGCCAACTACACCAACGAAGAAGCCGCCAAAGTCGTAGGCCAGGACCGCGAGAGCTCGCAGCGCGATCTGTACGAAAACATTGAAAAGGGCAACTTCCCACGCTGGGCGCTGCGCATTCAGATCATGACCGAAGAGCAGGCCCGCACCTACCACATCAACCCCTTTGACGTGACCAAGGTCTGGCCACATGGCGACTTCCCGCTGATCGATGTGGGCATGCTGGAACTGAACGAGAACCCCACCAACTACTTCGCCCAAGTGGAGCAAGCCGCCTTTACGCCTGCCAACCTGGTGCCTGGTATTGGCCACTCGCCCGACCGCATGCTGCAAGGCCGTATCTTTTCCTACGGCGACACCCAGCGCTACCGTCTGGGCGTGAACCACGGCCTGCTGCCGGTGAACGCACCCCGTTGCCCGTTCCACAGCTACCACCGCGATGGCGCCATGCGTACTGGCGACAATAACGGCGGCACGATCAACTACGAGCCCAACAGCCAGGGTGAATGGCAACAGGCTCCCCGCAGCGAACCACCTCTGGCGCTGGACGGCCAGCCGGCAGATCACTGGGATCACCGCGTAGACGATGATTACTACTCGCAGCCCGGCAATCTGTTCCGCCTGTTCAACGACGAGGAAAAGCAGCGTCTGTTCAGCAATATTGCCGACGCCATGGCGGGTGTTCCCAAGGAAATCATCGAACGTCAGCTGGGCCACTTCACCAAGGCAGACCCTGCCTACGGTGCAGGTGTCAAAGCAGAACTGACAAAACGCGGTCAGCTTTAAACCCTGACCGGGCTGTTTAAGCCATCAAAGAATCGGCTCCCCATCTACAATCGGGGAGCCGATTTTTTTTGCACTGGCCCTGCGTTTTCCTATCGAGCCCCACCATGAAATTTGGCTACACCATCATCTACGTTCCCGACGTCGGCCAGGCACTGGATTACTTCAACCGCGCGTTTGGCCTGACCACCAAAATGCTGCATGAAACCGGCTTGTACGGTGAGCTGGAAACCGGCCAAACCACCTTGGCCTTTGCAGCGGAAATGCTGGCCTATATGAATTACCCCAAAGGGCATTTGTCGGCTCACGCCTCAGACGTGCCCCTGGCCATTGAAATCGCCCTGGTCTGCGACGATGTGCCCGCAGCTCATGCCAAGGCACTGGCGGAAGGCGGCACAGAACTGGCACCACCACAGAACAAGCCATGGGGACAGATGGTGTCTTATGTGCAGACGCCAGAGCGTGTTGTGGTGGAGTTGTGTACGCCGGTTAAATAAACGAAAACGCCAGCAAAATTTGCTGGCGTCGGCCCTGATGGCGAGACAGGAAAAGTGTCATTTCAAAGCAGGGGGTTCGACAGGATCCCTGGTCGGCATGCAGGCGCCGGGTTCAAGCCTTGCCAGGCAAAACAACGGGTGCAGCCAGCAAACCAGCGGAGACAAAGGCAATGATCTGCTCAAGAATCTCGTCGGTATTGTTGGGGTCACAGATACCTGGCGCCAGCTCTTCCAGCCGGTGGGTATCGGAGAAGGCATACATATAGGCCCCAATCATCAGGACCACACGCCAGTACACGTCCTTGGCCTGCAGCTCGGGCAGTATTTCTTCCAGAATCTGCACATACGCACGCGTTGAGCCGTCGTAGGCTTCATTACGCAGTTTGTAGGAAATCTCGGCTGGCTCGGTGTGCAAACGTGCTTGCAGCCGCAAGAAGCGGCGGCCTCCGGGTGTCTCGCGCAAGGCTATCGTGGGTGCCAAAAACGCGCGCACCACATCATCGACCAGGACCTTGCCATCTTGATCGCGCAGAGCATGCAAGCGCCGTAAACGCTCATCGGAAATGGTTTTGCCTCGGCGGATGAACACGGCCTCAAACAGGCCGTATTTGGAACCAAAGTAGTAGTTGATCAAGGCTTGGGTCACAGCCGCTTTTTGAGCAATAACACGCAATGTGGTCCCGGCATAGCCAGTCTCGGAAAACTCTTCCTCGGCGGCGTCTAGAATCCGCTCTGACGTGTTGTCACCTACCCCTTCCGGGCGTCCAGGCTTATCCCGTTTGACCCAAGAGCTATCCGACGACAAAGTTACACGGCCCATATTTGCCTCAAAATTTGATTCATTCTTATCTACCAGCTAAGCCAGATTGGCGACGCGGCGCCGTGCCCGATGCACAGAACCATTACGTGTGGCCCAACGCAAGACGAAAGCAACGCTGTTCACCACTTTGCGACGCCACCACATAGATATAGCGCTGGGGCGATGCTCAAAACAGCGTTGAGCCCACTCTGGCAGCATATCCAGCGCCGCTAACAGGAACACCCTGGCAACCCAAGCCTTGGGTCCCTTAAACAGGGTATGTGAAGACATCAAAATTGTAGCTACTTCCCGGGTTCGCGCATCAACCCGTAACTGCGGGCCGGCTTGTGCAAACAACTCCCTCAAGATTGCCGCATCCATGACCAGGCCATCCGCACCCAGCAACACGGCAACTTTCGAGTATTGCGCAGCATAGCGATCCTGCTGCTCCGGCGCCAATTTGGCATTACGCCAGCGCATATGAGATTGCAGAAAACAATACGCCTGCGTGTGATGCACCCAACGCAGCAACTCCGGGTCATTGGCATCGTAAGGCGTGCCATCCGGCAAATACCCGTGTATGTGCTCATGCACCCGCCGTACCTGATCAATGCAACGCTCAGCCTGCTCCGTACCGGCATAACTGACTGCCGAGATGAACTGCGCCGTTCGACTCAAGCGCCCCTGCATATCCTGGCGAAAACGGGAGTGATCCCAGACCCCAGCCAATACCCTCGGGTCCAGCATCTGCAAACACAATGCAGAAATCCCCCCGAGCATCATGGAGGTGAAATCTGCATGCACTTCCCACACAGCCGACTGTGGGCCAAACAAGCCGGGGTCGCCCGCAGGCGTCGTAAAGTCTACCGGGCTGCCTTGCAGACCGGTAATAATGTGAATCTGGTTCTCAACATACTGACGTATCGACAACAAGACGCTCCCTCCGGCCCCACCTGTTAAACCTGTAATGCTTTCGGCTGAAAGTCAGTAGCATTATATGAATAAACCCAGTCCGTCTTGATGCCGCCCGCGTGCGGGTTTTTCTTCTGCTGCTCACGGTATTCGGCATCACGCTTGGCCTTGGCTTGGCTATCGGACAGGTGATAGGTGCGGCCGCGCTCACGTGCTTCCAGTTGCACCCGGCTGGTACGTGGCAAGCGTTCTGCTTCATAAAGCGACAAGGCCGTATCCAGATCATCGGGCAAGGCAGCCAAGGCAACAGCCAACACATAAGCGTCCTCGATAGCCATTGCCGCGCCCTGAGACAGGAAGGGCAGCATCGGATGCGCCGCATCACCCAGCAAAGTCACACGGCCTGCCGACCATTTGGTCATAGGGTCACGATCAAACAATCCCCAGCGATAGACATCCGTCACACGCTCGAACAGCTTGACGATATTGGGGTGCCAATCCTTGAAGTCCTGCAGCATTTCCTGCTGGGTGCTGCGCGCATTCCAGGACTCCTCCACCCAGCTGGCTGTTTCATTCACCGCCACAATATTGACGGCCTTGCCGCCGTTCACGTAATAGGTCACCACGTGGCTTTTAGGACCCAGCCAGAAGGAGGATTCGGGTGCGACAAAATCAGGCATCTCATCAAAGGGCACAACGGCCCGGTAGCACATATTGCCGGTGAACTTGGGTTCTTCCTCCCCAAAGATGGAACGACGTACTTCCGAACGTACTCCATCGGCCCCCACAATCAGATCAGCCTCAAAACTAGAGCCGTCAGCAAAATGTGCCACCGCCTTGCCATCTTGCTGCGACACACCGGTGCACTGCGTGTTGAAGGTGACCGTTGTTGTATCCAGAAGCTCGGTCAGCAAATGATGCAGGTCCGCGCGATGCACGTGAAAGAACTCCGCCCCATACAGCTTCGGGCAGTCGCTCTTTAAAGGGATACGGAAGCTTTCCTCTCCACTGGACCAATCACGCCCCACCAAAGCCTCGGGCAAGAAACCAACCTTGGCCAGCGCATCGTGGGCACCTAAAGCATTGAGCACCTTGACGGCATTCGGAGTCATTTGAATCCCGGCACCGACCTCTCCAAAGGCGGCTGCACGCTCAAACAAATGTACTTCGATGCCGCGTTGCTCCAGGGCTGCTGCCAAAGTCACGCCACCAATACCACCGCCTATCACACCTACTTTCAACGTTTTTTTCATGCTGTACATCCTCGGTGTTTGGGCCTTGAGCAGCCCAAACCTCCCCAATTAATTAAACAAATAAATAATAAATACGCAAAAAAACTGATAAGCCTAGATCACCAGCAAAGGACGCAAGTCTGCATACGGACGAACCTCGCCGTACTTCTGTTGAATATCAAACAGGCTCGCGTCATGAGGCTCCTTGGCTCGGTCACCCACGCAATCTGCCAGGACAAAAGGGCGCAAGCCGCAGGACATGGCATCCACGACGGAAGCACGTACGCACCCGCTGGTCGTTGCGCCAGCAATCAGCAAGGTCTGCACCGCCCGCTCTGCAAACCAGGCAGCCAAGGCAGTACCAAAGAAGGCCGATGGAACCGTTTTACGCACAACCAGTTCACCCGGTGCAGGCTTCAGGGCATCGACAATGGCACTGGCTGGATTGTGCTCTCGCAGCTGCACCAAACCGGGGACTTTCAGACCGAATACATTGCGGTCGGCGCTGTCATCGGCAAAGACAATGCGGCTGTGCGCCACCGGCCAGTTCTGTGCCCGCGCATCCGCCAGAACCGTGCGCGTTTGCTCAATGGCTTCCAGAATATTTCCACCACCAAATGCTTGAGGGTCGGCAAAACCGTTAACGAAATCCACAATTAACAGCCCGACATTGCCTTCAAGCTCCAGCCCTTGCCCAAATCCCTGTCGCTCGTAAACACTCTGGCTGCTCATGCCAACTCCTCCACAAGCTTGCCCTCCCGAACGGTCTCGCAACCATCTACGGTCACGGTGCAAGCACGCAGCGGAATATCGATGTGGCAAGCCGTCGTGCGGTCGCCCCCGACCTCATTATTGGGGCCAAAAGAGAACAAGAAATTGCCCGCATAGGCACGGGCATCCATGCCCAAGGTTTGCTCTTTGTCGTAAAGGCCAAGCGTGGACCAGTGAGCACGGGGCTGCAAACCCCAGCCTATGTGGGACATGGCGTAAGCCTCAGGATCATTGAACGAGGCCATGTATTCGCGCAGCAGCTCGGCATCCAACCCACCCTCAATCGAGGTCACCACACCGTTCTCGACTGTCATGGTGATCGGGTCAGCCGCATAGGACTTCATGGGCAACAAGATGTCGCCACGATCAATCACGATGCGGCCATGAGCCTGACCTTCGTTTGGCCAAGTCAGGATAAAACCGCTGGGCCAGTGATCCCAGCGCCCCGGCTCATCCACAAAGCCGTATTCCTTTACTACCGGGTACTGCCCCAAAGGCATGACCAGATCCGTACCTGCCCTGGACGTGGCCCGCATTTCACGAGCGCCCTGTAGCACCTGTGCCGAACGCTCCACACGTTCCTTATCCTGCAAGGACGGCACCATACGCACCAGCACCTCGGGCGGTTCGGCTGCCAAGAGAATTTTGGTGCCCGACTTCAAAATCTCATGCTGTTCGGGAGAGAACAGCAAGGTCATCAGATCCAGCACCAAATCACTGGCCTTGAGGGCGGCAATCGCTGCTGGATTACCCGTCAGCGGAGTCGTGCCCAAGTAAGCCAGAAGGTCGCGGCTCAATGCTTTTTCTGCGTTTACAGGCAGCAAGTCCACCTGCATCTGGGTTGCCCCCAAAGATGCCACGGCCAGCTTGGCGGTAGCCAAGGTTTGAGGATGGGTATGCGAACTGGTCAGAATGGTGACCATCTGCCCCGGCTTCACTCCAGAAAGACTCAGCACCTCATTCCAGGCCTGAACCATTTGATGATCAGATACAGCCATCTTCCACTCCTGTTTCTTGTTAAAAGGTAAGGCCCAGAAAGGTGCCCAATGCGCGATAAAAGCCTTCCTCGTCATCCCAGGGGATCATGTGCCCAGCGTCTGGTACACCCAAGATCTGCAAGTCAGGCTTCAAGGACTGCGCCTCTTTACTATCCTCATCGCGAATGACATCCCCCTTGCCCGCCACCATCAAGGCCACCCTCCAATCATTAAGCTGGCTGAAGTCCGGGAACGCATCGTCGGTGTGGAACCACTCGTAGCTGTCCGTCACTGCGCGCACATCGCAGGTGTGCAGCCACTGGGCGCGCAGCGCCAGTTGCTCGGGAGTCCAGGTCGGGCAAAACTGCCGCATCTGCTCGGCGCTCATACCTTGTTGAGCCTGTGCAATCGAATCGGTGTACCAGGCGATATTCGCCGGATAGGGGCGTCGCCCTGGGCCGGACACTGGCGGATCCACCAGCACCATGGCGGCCCCCTTGGCCAACCCTCGGCTGGCCGCACGCAACAGAATGCGCGCCCCCATGGAGTGCCCCACATAAATGGGCGACTCCAGTGCCAGCTCCCGAACGAACTCGCACAGATCATCCGCGCAAGCATTCACGCCGTAATCCAGATCTGCGCCTGCTTGAGAAAGACCACGACCACGTACATCAAGCACATACACATCAAAATGCAGGGCCAGACGCTCTGCCACAAACCCCCAGGTGGGAGCAGGGCTGGTGATACCCGGCACCAGCACCAAAGCGGGTCCGGGACCGCCATAACGCAAGTAGTGCTGCCGGATGCCGTTAGCGTGGACATGAGCGCCATAGCTAAGTCGCGATGGGAGTTCAGTCGTCTTGTTCATGCTCATCATCAGCCTCCCAGGTAAGCACTCAATAGTTCAGGATCTTTCAGCATGCTGGCGCTGTCTTTCTCTGCAATAACGCGCCCTGTCTCCAGCACATAGGCTCGACTGGCTACGTTCAGCGCGTTATGCACGTTCTGTTCCACCACCAGAATGGACACGCCATGCTCACTGATGTCCCGCACCACCTGAAAAACCTCCAGCGCCATCTTGGGGCTAAGCCCCAAAGAAGGCTCGTCCAGAATCAACAGCTCCGGTTCTGACATCAATGCCCGAGCAATCGCCAGCATTTGCTGCTCCCCGCCGCTAAGCGTGCCTGCCAGTTGCCTGTATCGCTCTTTCAGGCGCGGGAAGCGATGAAAGGCAATGCCTTTACGCCGCTCCACTTCAGTCTTGGACTTGATCAGGTAAGCGCCCAGATCCAGATTGTCTTCAACGGTCATTTCAGGCCACACATGCCGTTCTTCAGGGCAGTGAGCCAAACCCAGCTTCAGAATATGTTCAGGGCTACGACCACTGATCACCTGTCCCTTCCAGGTGATCTGGCCAGAAGTAGGGCGGATCAGACCGGAGATTGCCCGGAGCGTGGTGGATTTCCCGGCGCCATTGGCTCCCAGAATGGCTACAACTTCACCAGGCTGCACATGCAAGCTGACGCCATGCAGGGCCGTCAAATTGCCATAACCCGCCACCACATCCTGCAACGCCAATAGAGGTTCAATGTCCTGTTTACTCATGCCGCTTTCCCCATATAGGCTTCCAACACTTGCTCATTGGCCTGAATCTCTGCCGGTGTTCCCATTGCCAGTTTTTTGCCAAAGTTCATGACCACGATCTGGTCAGACACACGCATGATCAAACCCATGTTGTGCTCTACCAGCAAAATGGACTCCACCCACTGCCCAGGCAGCTGTTTGAGCAAGTCGGCCAAGCCTTCTGCTTCATGTGTATTAAGTCCGGCGGCTGGCTCATCCAGCATCAACAATCTGGGTTTAGCACCAAGAGCAACGCCCACCTCCAGCAGTCGCAACTCGCCACAAGACAAGGAGCTGGCCAGGACATCAGCACGCTTGGCCAAGCCAATCTGATCGAGAATACGGCGGGCCGAGACGATGATTTCCTGTTCGGTTTTTGCCTGCTCTTTGCTAGGCCAGAAAGTGCGCCACAAGGGTGCCCGATCAGCCAAATAATGGGCATGGACCAGATTGTCGAAAACACTCAGAGCCCGCAGCACATTAGTCTTTTGAAAAGTGCGTATGACGCCCTGCTGTGCCATGCGATACGGCTTGCTGGCCGTGACCTCTTTGCCATCCCATAACACCCGCCCACGAGTAGGCTGATAAAAGCCGGTGATAAGGTTGAAGCACGTTGTTTTGCCAGCCCCATTGGGCCCGATCAAGCTGACGATTTGCCCGGCAGGAACGGTGAAATCAATATCCTGAACCGCATGAATACCGCCAAAGGATTTGCTGAGACCGCACACTTCAAGCATGACGCGTCCTCCCAAATAAATGATGAAAACGCTGCTGCACAAATCCCATGATTCCATCCGGTGCAAACAGCACCGAAGCCATGACGATCAGTCCAAATAAGGACAGACGCAACTCCTTGAATTCGCGCAAATACTCTTCCAGCAAGGCCACCACAATGGCCCCTGCAATAGGCCCCAGCAAGGTGCCTTTACCGCCCAGCAAAACGATAATGATCATGGTCGCGGTAAACGGAAAACCGAAAACTTCCGGCCCTACAAAACTGATGTAGCTGGCGTAGTAAGCCCCGGCAATCCCGGCCAGAAAGGCCGCCACCACAAAGACAAACTGCGAGTAGCGAAAAGGATCAATACCGACCGATTGCGCCACGTAGTTGTTCTCTCGCAGAGTGACGGCAGCACGGCCCGCACTGGAATGCACCAGGCGGTAGCAGATGTAGAAAGTGATGGCGGCCAGCACAATGCCCATCACCACAAAACCCCGCTTCCCAGCCAGCCAGGGCGACATGTCCAGCAAGGCAGGATGAGCCACACCCGAGATGCCCATCGGGCCATTGGTCAGGTCCACCCAGTTATTGGCCAGCAGGCGCAGGACCTCGGCAAAGGCCAGCGTCACAATGACAAAGAAGGGCCCATTCAGACGCAAAGTCACACGCCCGATCACGTAGCCCGCTGCCGCAGCAATCAAGGCCGCCGCGGCAATGGTGACCGTGACAGGCCAGCCCACCGCGGGCGAGCTCAAAATGGCGACTGAATACGCACCCAGACCAAAAAATGCCACATGACCCAGCGGGAATTCCCCTACATAGCCAATGATCAGGTTCAGGCTGCTGGCCAGCACGCTATACATCAGCACCAGCACCAGGATATGCAGCAAATAATCGTTCTGCACAAAACCAGCGAGCAACGCCGACAAGGCCAGGAAGCCCACCATAAAGTGACGTTCTATTTTCATTTACGCGCGCTCCGCTCGAACCGAAAACAAGCCATAGGGGCGGAAGAACAGAATCAAGATAACCAGGGCAAAGCCCACCATGTCCGCTGTCCCCGTTTGCACATAACCTCCCCACAGCGCTTCTGCCACGCCCAGGATCAAGCCACCCAGAATGGCACCACCGAAATTGCCCATCCCGCCCAGAATG
Source organism: Alcaligenes sp. 13f (assembly GCF_020496585.1). NCBI lineage: Bacteria > Pseudomonadati > Pseudomonadota > Betaproteobacteria > Burkholderiales > Alcaligenaceae > Alcaligenes > Alcaligenes sp. 13f. The sequence goes on along the minus strand of NZ_JAHKKC010000010.1, from coordinate 52,555 downwards.
ACCACCACAAAGGCCTTCAAACTGATCAGGCCACCGATCGAAGCCTGCGCGACATAAATGGAGCTGAGCAACATGCCCGAGGTTGCCGCCAGGACTACACCCAAGGCGAAGGTGGAGGCGTAGATAGTGGCGGTATTGATACCGACCAGACTGGCCGCCGTCGAGTCCTGGAAGGTGGCCCGCATGGCTTTGCCCAAACGGGTTTTCTGGATCAGAAGGCGTGCGCCGACGATGGCCGCAATAGACATCCCGATCGCAAAAACACGCACCTCGGTAATGAATATCGGTCCCAAAAACAGGGGAGTATTAGGCACCGGCGCCACCACTTTCAGAGGTGCCGTACCCACGATCATCAAGGCGGTATTTGTCAGGAAAATCGACAAACCGATAGTCAGCAAAATGCCGGGCTCCGGGCCCTTGTCCCGGATACGAGCAATCAGGAAGCGATCCAGCAGCCAACCAAACACCGCGACGATCACCATGACCAGCGCCAGGCCCACAAAGAAATTCAGCTCCAGTTGCTGGGTCACCAACCATCCCAGCAGGCCACCGATCATGTAGAACTCGCCATGAGCAAAGTTCACCAATCGCATCAAGCCAAAAATCAGGGTCAGGCCCAGGGCCGACAGCGCGTAGAACGTCCCGTTCACCAGTCCATTGGCAATGAACTGCAGCAATAAATCAAACACAATGCCCCCTCATCAAACGATAGAATCCACAGCTCATCGTGCTCTTAGTCCGCCGTTACCTTGGCCTGAGCAACTATTTCCGGCTGCCCGCCTTGAAGCTTCACCAGCACGGCATCAAAGCCGTAGCCCTGGCGTTTTTCGTTGAATTTGAAGTTGCCATTGGGGCCGTTGTAATCCGTGGCCGGCAGTGCCAGACGAATCTTGTCCGGATCGGCTTCCCCTGCGCGTTCGATCGCGTCCATGATGATGTTCATCGCGTTATAGCCAGCTACCGAATACTTGCCGGGCAGCTCGCCATACTCTTTCTGATAGGACTGCACGAACTCCAGATTTTCGGGACGCTGCAAGGTGTGGGCATAAGGAACGGCAGCATGAATGCCTTCTGATGCAGAGCCCGCCAAATTCACAAAGTCCGCCGTCGCCCAACTACCCACGCCAAAAATCAGACTCTCCAGACCCACTTCCTTCATCTGTTTGACCAGAATCGAGCCATCCTGGGTTTCGGCTGCCACAAAAACACCATCTGGTTTGGCGGCTCGTACCCGCGTCAACAGCGTGTAGAAGTCCGTGGTGCCATGGTCGAAATACAGCTTTTGCACGGTTTCACCGCCCAGGGCTTCGATCTGGCTGGAGAACTCTTCCATGCCGCCTCGGCCCCAATCATCATTCACCCCGATGTAGGCGATTTTTTTCAGCTTGAGCTGCTCGACCAGAATCGTTGCGAAGGCATGGGCCAGCAAACCATCGGTTTCTGCGGTGCGGAAGAACCACTCATTGCCACGCTCGGTTAAATCACTTTTTGACGACACGCCCGAGAGCAGGGGCACTTTGTACTTTTGCGCCACGCTCATGGCTGCGATGGTGGCGGAGCTGCAAAAGGCGCCGGAGATAATCGGCACCTTGTCTTTCTGAATCAGTTTTTCAGCCGCGTTCACGGTTTTGGAGGGCTGACACTCTCCATCCTCAATAGCCAGTTCAACCTGTTTTCCCAAGACCCCGCCACGAGCATTTCGCTCTTTGACAGCCAACTTGGAGCCATTCACATCAGCCTCCCCGTTGTAGGCCACCGACCCGGTCAAAGGCTGAATCACACCAATCTTGATGGTTTGCGCTTGCACGGCCCCCACAGCACCCAGCGTCATGAGCAACCCCATCGTCAATATCGTCTTGCGCACCTTGTATCTCCTTCCTTGGTTTTTAATTAACTGATTGATTATTTCTAGTTTGAAATATTATTAACTGACTAGCCAATAAATAAAATATAGGGAATTCCCTACAGACTTAAAATAATTTTTTATTGTTATCTATCAGTCACTTAATGGATTTCCAGCAGTTTTCATGGATGATGGAGGCCAGGCGAAACCTGCTTGCCGGCTTAATCTTGGTGACAACACTCAAGTGCTATTTGAAGGGTATACCAAAGGTATTTCAGCTACCCACAGACTGGCTACGAACCGAAAACCCGATGTCTCAGCACATAGATAACCAGCTCCCTTTTCGGGTCACTAGGCCTCTTTCTGATGATGAAATTCCGCCCAAAAGCTGGCCTCACTAGAGACACAACCAACAAGCTCTGAAGGTGGCAGTTCCCTTCTTGAAATCGCCATAAAAAAGCGGACCTGATTTGACATCAGGCCCGCATTCCCACTTTTCTGCGCTAACAAGTTTTGTGCTGCTAGCTGCTACTAGCCGTTGCTCCCCATGTTCCATAAGAACGAAGTCGAAGCGCTAGCCTTTACTCATCGGACTTGATGAACACCGCTCATCACAAGCAGGCGTATGCATCAACACCCTGAGTCTTACTGCTGCAAATACCCCGACTCCTTGATGATGGGTCCCCAAGTATCCAGATCATCCTGAACAATGCGCGATAGCTCCTGCGCATCGCCCGACTCGGGTCGGAAGCCGATCGGCACAATCGCGCTTTCAATGCGTGGCAGCTTGGCCACTTCATTGAAGGCATCCTGGAACTGTTTGACCATCTCCGGCTCCATGCCCAGCGGGGCAAAAATCCCCATCCAGCCCGACGCTTTCAGGTCGCCATAGCCCATTTCTGCAAAGGTGGGCACGTCTTTCAAGATAGGCAGGCGTTCCGCACCGGTAATCCCCAGCACCCGCACCGAACCGGCGGCAACGTGTTCGGTAATCATGCCCACCGCGTCCACGCCAGCAGGAATATGGTCACCCAGCAGGTCGTTGATCAAAGGGGCTCCCCCTTTATAAGGCACGGGGGACATCTGGATATCGTTCTTCTTGGCGATGCTGTAGCCAATGAACTGAGGGGCGCTGCCGGGGGCGGGAATACCATAGTGGCCATACTTTTCCGGTTCTTTGCGCACCAGCTCCACGTACTCCTGCAAGGTATTGGCAGGCGTGGTTTTACCCACCACAAAGATATGTTCGAACTTGGCGATCACGGCTACCGGCGCAAAATCCTTTATTGGATCGTAGCTGACCGTTTTTACGGTCAGGGGCAGGGTGGTCATCATGTGATTATTGGCGACCAACAGCACCGAGCCATCGGTAGGCGAGCGCAAAAATCCTTGAGCGGCAACCTGCCCGCCCGCGCCTGCGCGGTTATCCACCACCACATTCACTCCCAGCTTTTCACGCAATTGCTCGGCATACACCCGCGCGACGGCATCCGCTGTTCCTCCGGCCGGATAACCTACGACCAAACGTATGGTGTCCGGCAATTTGCTGGCAACAGACATGCCTGTTGCCAAGGCCAACGCCGTTCCCAGCAAAACCTGCGCCCATTTCTTTTTCATTACTTGTCTCCCTACCTCTTGATGACGCTATTAAAGTTCTACTACTCGTCCATTTCCTTGTGCGGCATGACGGCTTAACAAGGCGGCCGCCGTCAATACGTCCTCGAATGCCAAGCCCAAGGATTTAAAAATCGTGATTTCTTCATTGTTGATGCGGCCTGCGGCTTGCCCCTCCAGAACGGCACCCAGCTCGTTCAACTCGGTATCCGCCGACAAGTAGCCCTGCTTACACGCATTCAAGAACTCGCCCGACTCGTTACGAGTGGATTGCGCACGGTCCACAAACAAACGGCCTGCCGTCATGGTGGGGCCATCCAGTTCACTGCTGGCGGGTGTGCTGGAACCCATGGCGGTAATGTGCGTGCCAGGGCGCAGCCATTCGCGCTGCAAGACAGGCGTGGCAGAGCTGGTGGCCGTCAGTACCATATCCGACTGGGACACGGCTTCCTGGGCCGAGACTCCGGCTATCAAGGGGCAATCCAGATACGCCTGGGCTTCTTCAATGAAATGCTGAGCCGACTGTGCGGAGCGGGTAATCACAAATACGTTGCTCAAGCGACGCACTTGCGCCACGGCACGCAACTGCCACAAGGCCTGATGCCCGCCACCAAACAAGGTCAGCACGCTGGCATCCGGGCGCGCCAGCATGTCGGTGGCCAGGCCACTGACCGCTGCGGTACGCAAGGCCGTCACGCTGCTGGCATCCAGAATGGCACGTGTTTCGCCGGTCAAGCCGCTCATCAAGAGCACGCAGCCTTGATGGGGGTCCTTACCCAGGCGCACATTGTCTGGAAACAGGGTGCCCATCTTGGCACCGTACAAAGGCTCGGGATAAATCTCCGGCATGTCGATGCAGGCAGGCATCATGCCCAGAAAGCCGCTGGACAAATGGCTGCGCACAATCGTACGCAAGGGCTGGTCAATACGCCCTTGCTGCATGGCGATAAAACCCTGGCGCATCAGATCAATCGCCGCCCCCATATCCAGCCCTTCATACACTTCCTGGGCTTTTGCTACATAAACGCTTAGCTGCATGATTAGCCTTGCGCCAGTGGCGTGGTGATATGGCGGATAAAGGTGTCGGTATCCGTATTGGAGCCGCAAAACAACACGCCCACTCGTTGCCCGGCCAGATGTTTGCGCAAGGGGAACATCAAGGCGGCTGTCGCCACCGCGCAAGCCGGTTCAGTGGCCATCTTGAATTCGTTGAACAGGAAGTGCATGCCAGCGCGGATCTGGTCGTCGTTGACGGTCACCAGCGTATCGATATTGTCCTGACACACACGGAAGCTGAACTCGTCAGTATGCGGAGCCATCAGACTGTCTGCGATGGACTGCATGGCGCCGATTTTTTGCGGCTCGCCAGCCTGGCGGCTAAGCGCCATGACGTTTGCTCCCACAGGCTCGATGCCATAGACCACGCAATCAGGCTGCCACAGCTTGACGGCAGCCGACACACCGGCGGCCAAGCCACCGCCCCCAATGGGCACCAGCACCGCGTCCAGCTTGCCCGCTTGCTGCAACCATTCGTAGCCCAGCGTGGCGGTTCCCAGCACGGTGGGGTAGGTGCTGAACGGATGAATGAAGGTCTTCTGTTCGTTCTTCTCTATCTGACGCACCAGTTCAAACGCCTGCTCGCCATTGTCAGCAAAGACGATCTCGGCCCCATATTCGCGGCACAAGGCTACGCGGGCCGGGCTGGCGGTCTTGATCATCACGGTCTTGGCTTTCACCCCCATTTGATGGGCGGCGTAGGCCACAGCGACAGCGTGATTACCTGCAGAAACGCAGGTCACCCCTTGCTGGCGAGCCTCTTCGGACAAGCTCAGCAAGTTAGTAAAAGCACCGCGTGCCTTGAAGGTACCCGAGGCCTGCAGATGCTCGAACTTGAAATTGACGGCGCTGTCCAGACGCCCGGTCTGATAATCGAGCACGGGCGTCTGGCGCACATAGGGACGCAGACGCTCATGCGCCTGCACCACGTTTTCCTTGGTAACTTTTTCTATTGTCATGGGTTTGCGTTGAAACCTGTTTGTCTGTTTTTAAGAGGCCACGGCCTGGCTGCGAATCAGGGCGCGCAAGAACTGCTCGCACTGTTCCACCTGGGCCAGTTCCACGTATTCATCGGGGCGGTGGGCCTGCTCGATATTGCCGGGACCACAAATAATCGAAGGAATACCGGCTTGCTGGAACAGACCTGCTTCGGTGCCGTAGGCCACTTTGCGTACCGTGTCATCCCTTGTCAGTTCGCGCACCAGCTTGGTGATGGCGGCTTGCTCTTCGGGATTCAGGCCGGGGGCGCTGGCCAGCTTTTCCAGTTCCACCAAAGCATCGGGATGCTCGCGACGCATGGCAGGCAGGACTTTCAAATCAATGAATTCACGGATTTCCTGCAAGATCGGCTCGGGGTCCACACCGGGCAGATTGCGGTATTCAAACTCGAATTCGCACAGATCAGGCACCGTATTCAAGGCGATACCGCCCCGAATCATGCTGGTCTGCAAGGTGGTGAAGGGCACATCGAAATCGTGGTCGTAGGGGCCCATGCTCTTGTAGTCGTCGGCCAGATCACGGATGGCGGTAATGATGCGTGCCGCATGTTCAATCGCGTTCACACCCTTGGGGGTCAGCGAGGAATGAGCGGCATGACCATGTACGCGGCAGCGATAAGCGTTAATGCCTTTATGCGCCACGATGGTGCGCATGCTGGTGGGTTCACCCACCACGCAGCCTTCCGGTTTCACGCCACGGCGGACCAAGTCATCAATCATGACGGGCGCGCCGACACAACCGACTTCTTCGTCGTAGGAGTAAGCCAGGTGGATGGGTTTGGCCAGCTTGGTCGCCAGCATTTCAGGAACCAATTGCAAAGTCACACCGACAAAGCCTTTCATGTCGCAAGTACCGCGGCCATACAGGCGGTCGTCGCGAATCTCGGCTTTGAAAGGGTCACTACTCCAGTTCTGGCCATCGACAGGCACCACATCAGTATGGCCCGACAAAACAATGCCACCCGTACGCGTGCCATCGGCTGCCGGAATCGTGGCAAACAGATTGGCCTTACGGCCACTGGCGTCATGCGTCAGCACGGTTTCCAGCCCTTGCTGCTGCAAATAGGCCTGTACGTCGTGAATCAGTTCCAGGTTAGATTCCCGGCTTGTCGTATCATAAGCAATCAGTTTTTGTATCCATTCCACCGAGGTAGAGGGATAAGCAGTAGGATCAAACAACGCAGTCATGCCTTCTTTCTCCCAGCGTAAAGCGTGTAGTTCTATACAATAGGACAGAGTTTTCTTATAAGAAAATTAATATTATTTATAAGAAGATGGTTTATTACTTCTTTAGGTTATGACAAAAGACTTAGCCAACACCGCCCCCAACTTATTGAGCAAAACAGCCATGGGGGCGCGCATACGTGATGAACGCAAACGACAGGGCCTGACCCTGCTCATGTTGGCACGCTTATCCAATGTGTCTTTGTCCACTCTATCCAAGGCAGAGCGCGGCCTGATTGGCCTGAGCTATGAGAAATTCCTGGCCGTCAGCCGGGCCTTGAAAATGGATTTGTCCGACCTGTTCAAGACGCCACGCGATCAGAACGAATCCGGCATGGATATTCTGGTGGGACGAGCCTCGCGCACCGTGACCTACCATGCCCATCGTTATGAGTACGGCATGCTGGCATCGGAGTGGATCAACAAGAAAATGACGCCCATGCACGGTCGTGTATTGGCCGGTAAACCGCGCGATGCCAGCGACTTCAGCCAGCACGAAGGCGAAGAGTTCATTTTTGTGATTGAAGGGCAGTTGACCATGCAGTTCCAGGACGGCCGCCGCCATGTGCTGCAAGCGCGCGACAGCATCTACTTCAAAAGCAATCTGGGCCACCTGTACCTGTGCGAACACGGGGAGAGCGTGGAGATTCTGGTGGTTTGTGTGAACAACCACTAGGCTCAATAGGCGTAGACAGCTGGCTTCTGTCGCTTTGGTGACATACCAAAGCGCTTGTTTATCTGCTTTGTCCCCGATTAGATAGCCCAGATGTCTGCTGGATTGCCTGATTGCCTGATTGCCTGATTGCCTGATTGCCTGATTGCCTGATTGCCTGATTGCCTGATTCTCAATAGCCTAGGCTACAGGTATATAAACACCAGCGTTTCAGATACCAACAAGGGCTAGTGTGCCAAGCCCGAACCGTCTACCTGCTCCATTACAATACGGCTCTGTTCCGCGTCTTTGATCGATCTGCCCATGTCCAGTTCTTCCCCTATTGTGGCTATTGCCACCGCCCCCGGCCGGGGTGGTATTGGTGTCATCCGTGTGTCCGGCAAGGAGCTTGATGCTCTGATCCAGACCCTGTTTGGCCGCACGCTGCAAGCGCGTCATGCGCACTTTTTGCCCTTCAAGGATGCACAAGGCGAGGCAATCGACGAGGGCATTGCACTGTTCTTTAAGGGCCCGCACTCCTATACCGGCGAAGACGTGCTGGAGTTGCAAGGTCACGGCGGCCCGGCTGTTCTGCGCCGCCTGCTAGATCGCTGCCTGGAAGCGGGTAAAGATCAGGGCCTGCGCCTGGCCGAGCCCGGCGAATTCACCCAGCGCGCCTTCCTGAACGACAGACTGGACCTGGCCCAGGCCGAGGCCGTGGCCGACTTGATTGACGCTTCCTCGGAGGCCGCGGCCCGCAGTGCCGTCGCCTCCCTGTCCGGCGTGTTTTCCAACAACGTCAACGCCCTGGCCGACCGCATCATTCACCTGCGCATGCTGGTAGAAGCTACGCTGGATTTCCCCGAAGAAGAAATCGACTTCCTGGAAAAATACCAGGCAGCGGCCACCCTGCAAGGTATACAGGACGAGCTGGAACGCATCCTGCAGCATTCGCGTCAGGGGGCGATCCTGCGCGAGGGCCTGCACGTTGTACTGGCAGGCCAGCCCAATGTGGGTAAATCCAGCCTGCTCAACGCCCTGGCCGGTGAGGATGTGGCCATCGTGACCGACATCGCCGGCACCACCCGCGACCGCGTCATGCAGCTGATCCACATTGATGGCATTCCGCTACATATCGTGGATACCGCCGGTTTGCGTGAAACCGAGGACACCGTAGAGCGCATCGGTATCGCCCGTACCTGGGACGAAATCGCCAAGGCGAATGTGATCGTGCACCTGCTCGATGCACGCAACCCACAAGACGAGCTGGACAGTGCCATTACCACTCGCCTGCCATCACACGTACCCGTGCTGCGCGTCTATAACAAGATAGACTTGCTGACAGCTGAGCAACAGGCCGCCTTGCCCGCACAAGAGAGTGGCGCCACTGTGCTGCCAATTTCTGCCCGTAAGGATATCGGCCTGGACACGCTGCGCCGCACCTTGCTGGATATCGCAGGCTGGAACCCCGGCAGTGAATCCCCCTGGCTGGCGCGAGAACGACACCTGCGGGCCCTGGAGCGCGCGGAGTACCACCTGGGCCTGGCTGCGGAACACGCCACACACAGCGATCAGGTATTGGATCTGTTTGCGGAAGAGCTGCGTCTGGCACATCTGGATCTGTGCTCGATTACCGGCGAGTTCAGCAGCGATGATTTGCTGGGAGAGATTTTCTCCAGTTTTTGTATTGGGAAGTGAGACGGGGTCTAGGGATGTCCACCTAAGTCTGCTGATGTGCCTGTATACCGCATAAATACAGGGATTTTTGTCTACTGAGTGATTCGGTGATACAGTCAAAGCCATCACTATTCGGGTCCATATATGGGTCCAAATTCACCGAATAGCCTTACTATTGACTTTCATGGACCCAAAGGAGGTTCCATGTCTCTCACAGATACCGCACTCAAGGCGCTCAAGCCCAAGGATGCCTCTTACATCGTCAGCGACGATCGCGGGCTGTACGTAGAAGTGCTGCCGAGTGGCAGCATGGTCTAGCGTTATCGCTATCGGCTGGATGGCAAACGGGAAAAACTCACACTCGGTAAGTACCCGACCCTTACCCTGAAAAACGCTCGCCTGAAGCGGGATGAGGCGGCTTATCAAGTGGCGATTGGTCAGTCGCCGGCAAAGAGGAAACAGCAGGAGAAAGTGACTGGCGCAGAAGACACCACCATGGCCAACTTCGCCAAAAGCTTCTTCAAGGACATCCAGTCACGCGACCGCAAGAATGTGACCATGCCTCGCCGCTACCTGGAGAAGGACTTCCTGCCGCACATCGGCAGCAAACCGGTCCGGAACATTACCGCCGAGGACATGCGCGGCGTTATCTGGCGCAACAAGGAACAAGGCTTCGATGCCGCCGCCGGCTAGGTACGCGGCCTGCTCAAGCGCATGCTTGACTACGCGCTGACCTGCGGCCTGATCCAGGCCAACCCGGTCATGGCCCTGCCAATACGGCACGTCTACCGCGCCGCCGCCCGCGACCGGGCGCTGACGCCGGACGAAATCCGGCAGTTCCTGCGCGCCATGCAGACTTCCAACATCCGCCGCCAGTTCAAGATCGCCTTCCAGTTGATCCTGATGACCCTGGTGCGCAAGTCCGAGCTGATGCTGGCGCAGTGGAAGGACGTGCATCTGGACGAAGGCGAATGGCACATCCCGGTCGAAAACTCCAAGACCGGCAAACCGCACATCGTCTACCTGTCCACCCAGGCGCAGACGCTGTTCAAGGAACTCAAGCCACTGGCCAGCAGCAGCGACTGGGTGTTGCCGGGGCGTGGCACCCTGGCCAAGCCCTTCGCCAGCAATGCGCTGAATCAGGCGCTGAAGGTGTCATTGCAGGGGCAGCAGATCCCTGCTTTCACCATCCATGACCTGCGGCGCACCGCCTCGACGCTGTTGCACGAACAGGGCTGGCCTTCGGATGTGGTGGAAAAGGCGCTGAACCACACCATCGGCGGCGTGCGTGGCGTGTACAACCGGGCTGAGTACGCTGAACAGCGGCGGGAGATGCTGCAGGCGTGGGCGGATTACATTGACGGGTTGGCGCCATCGGCCAATTTGGTGGTGTGAGTCCGGCCGGGGCGCTGGCGGCCTTTTCCTTTTTTAGGTAGAGCCGTTGCCCCTTGGCCTCCATTACCTTACCTTTCCTTTCCTTTTTGAGATCCATTGAGCAAAAAGCGAATACGGCTCGATACTCAATGATCAGCCGCCAAACACCCCATTCTTGAATTTGGCATAGTCAAACAAGAAAGGAAGATTGCAGCCGATTATCTATTGCTGTGCAGCACTGCTGTCCGTAGCCGCATGAGGAGACATAGGGCCTTCTGGCTTTTTGGTAGCGGCGGCGCGTTGAGCTGCTTCCAGCTCCGAGATACGTTCCCCAAGGACGTGTACTTGTTCTCGAAGCGTTTTGTTCTCGTGTTCTGCAGCAGAACGCTGCTGATTCCCTTGCTCGATGGCTGTCAGCAGCTTTATTTGCCACTGATCCTCGGAGGAACTGCTTTCCCGGTCTTGAACGTAAGCGAAACCAGAGACGATCAAGGCAAACAAGGCCAAGACCGCCGAGCTGCCAACCGACCACACCGCGATAGTGATCTGCTTACGCGTGGACTGATCGGTTCTTCGGTCACGTTCGTCCATCTGCTCCATCAGAGTCGTTGCTGCCTCCGCCAAGTCCTTGAGGGTCTTGGCTGACTCTGCGGTCATCTGTCCCGTCAGGCGCGTCAACTCCATTTCTTCGGCGCGCTCTTCCGCACGCTCGCGCGCTTGTTCTGCCAGTAGATCGTTTACCCTGCTGAAACGATCCGTTTGAATAGGATGGATTTCGAGTGGTACCGGCTTTACGAATTTCGTCAGCTCGTCGTAGGCGCTCAAGGTTGACCCTAAGGCCGACGTGCTCTTACGGACTTGATCGAAAAGGCCACGGCTGGAACCGAGCAACGACTCGTGCAATCGCTTCGCGCTCTGGCGATAGTCATCGACTTCAGCCTTGAGTAGTCGCACCAGATAGGCCGACGCCGTTTCACGCGTTTCTCGCACGGCAGGTTTCCGCTCTTGTGAGTTTTCGCGGGTCGTCTGCCATGCTGGCGACTGCACATAGGCGTCAGCAATCCGCTCAATCTCGTCGTTCGGTAGACCAGCAACAATCGCGGCATCAAGCGGGATGCGCTCCGGTGCTTCGTCGGATTCGACGGTCAAGCTGCCAATGCTCGGCAGGAAAGCCCTGATCTGGCTGACAGCATCGCCGGGTTCGAGCTTCTCGAAATCGGTCATGTCTCGCACACGCAGGGGATACAGGTAGATTCGTCCAGCTGCTGTCTCCACATCCGTGGCTGGCTTCGAGCGAAGCAGCAGCTTCAGTGACTTCTTCTTAGGCTCTTCGCCAGGCGGTGGATTCGATGCCGTCATTGTCCAGATCTCGTTCTCATATCATGCTGCGCAGCGCCACGAACTGGTTACTCGGTCCTTCCGCACGAAGGCTCAGACTCGCACTGTTCGACACCACGTAGCCCAATGGCTGCGTCAGGGTGAACGGGAACAGCACTGGCAGCGACTGCAGGCTGGGCAGCGAAACAGGCTTGCCGGAGTAGCGCACTGCCGCCTCGATCAGCCATGCCGTGAGTTCGTCGTTGTCGATCACGGTTGGGGCAAGCCGGATCACGCGCTTACCTTTTTCCACGCGTTCTACTGCGCCCCAGCTCGCCTGGCTCTGGATGACCATGTTGGTCATGCGCCGGGTGCCTTCGCGCTCGCCATAGGTTTCACTCATGCGCCGGTGAACCTCGGCGGATGCACAATCGCCCTGGATGGCGGACAGGCGACCCACCAGTTCGGCCACCTTGCCGAAGAATGGGTAGGTGGCCACGGCCATGCCCCAGCAGAGCGCGGCGACCGGAATGTCCGGCTGCGCCTTGTGGATGGCCATGCCGCTATCTGCGTAATCCACCAGCTCGGCGCGTGGCTCCAGCCACAGCCGGTTCAGTACGGTGCGGGTTTTCTTCTTGGCTTCTACGCCAAGCTCGCTGGCGTCGAGCAGTGCATTCAGATCATCTAGCCCAGCCACACCTGTACGAACATTCAGTGCTGCGGCTGCCCAATCAAGCTGAATGAACCGATCAAAGCCGATTTGCGGGGCTGATGCGTTCATTCGTTACCTATCAAATAACTGACTTTCACAAAGGGCACGATCAACTCTTCGACCGATACCCCGCCGTGGACGACCACTTGGTCGCCCGCCGGCACAAAGGCTGTTCGTCCGCCTGCGAACAGCGGCATGAAGTTCGCAGGAAGGCCTGCGACGTCCAATCGGACGGTATTGGGACAGGCCACTGCTGAATCAATCAGCAATGGCTCACTCCGGTAGACCCGCACGCGCTCGCCGCGCGTTTCGGCAATCACGCCCTGGTTGGGCCTGCCAACGCCAGTGGCCTCCACGTTGCCGTGATCCGCCGTGAGGTAGATGTGATAGCCCTTGTCCAGCAGCATCGAAAACAGCCGGTCAACAAAACCGGTCGTTAGCCAGTTGCCGATCCACATTGCCACGTCTTTCTTGGATCGCTCCTTGTGGAGCCGCTCATCCACCTCATCAATGACGAGGCCTACCACCTTCGGACGGCGGTCGTTCAAGACAGCCTCAAGCACGTCCAGTTGATCAACCTGGCGCAGCGCGCGTCGGTACATCACCTCATTCGAGTTGACGCCCTCGTTCTGCCAGAACGTCTTCCACAAGGATTCCTCTTTGTCCGTTCGGTCGATGGAATCCTCGAACTCGCGCGGTTTCAGGCCAGAGAACAACGCCTGGCGTGATACCGATGTCACTGTCGGCAACCATGCAAACGCAGCGCCCTCGTCAAACGCGAATCGCTTTGTGGTGGCGCTCAGGTGCTCGCGAATCTGCACCCACTGGTCAAAGGCCAACCCGTCAAAAACCAGCAAAGCCAGCTTGGTTTCCCCAGCGGATCGCCGATGACGCAAAAAGCGCGGAACGTGGTGCACCATCACCGGGCCTTTGGTCACTGGTTGCAGGATCAGGTCGGCGTAATGCTTGGCTGCCACCCAGGCTTGCAGATGCTCGTCTGACTGCGCCTGCAGGGTCTTGATGCGATCTTGAATTGCCGTGAGATGTCCGCTGACTTCCGTGCCTGGTAGCCCATGCGTGCGGGCCTGGATCTCACCGTAGCGCTTGGCGAATTCGCTCCAATCTTTGTGTGAAGAGGCTGCCGTTGGCGTTGTCTCGATCAGGCCATCGATGCCTTTGAGTACCAAGGCTTGCAACGCCGCCGGGTCCTGGACGACCCCGGCCTTGACCCAACTCGGCATCTCCGCCGGAACGCTGTGAACCGCCAGCGGATGCAAGCTGCCGTCGAGAAACATGGAATCGACCAGCACCTGCACATCGGAGTGGTCAAACGGAATCTCGATCTTAGCCACATAGTCAGGTGGTGACGGCTCCCCTGTACGGGTGCCATCCAACCCCAATTTCGACAGGTAGCGATACCACGCATCCTGCACTACGCGCAGCAGCGCACTTTTGGAGGTCAGCCATGTGGCGACGGGAAATTTCGCGAACAAGCCCTTGCCTTGAATGATGCTTGCCGCGTGTTGGGCGAACAGGGGTGGCAACGAACGGTTGGCGAAGTGCATTCGCAGCAGCTCACGCCAGAAGTCCACCGGGTTACGGATAGATCGGGACGCAAACTGGTAGACGTGTTCGAGGATGAAGTCCTTCGACTCGTTTTCACCCCGAGCCGACTGCAGCTCAGTCTGATGAGCCTGAAACAGCTCGGCAAAATGCTCTGGCTCGACTTGCTGCACCGCGCTGTATGCCAGCCTGGGAAAAATTTCAGCAAGGCTGAGCCGAACCACACGTCCGTGATGCACGATGTCCCACGGCAAGGCATTCGCATCGGCACTGCGTAAATGCAAAACCAGCGAAGATGCAGGCCCTGGGTCACCCCGATCCCATGCTGCGCGATAGCGCTCTTCGTACTCCGCACGGAAGGCAAACGGGTCTTCGTACAGCATCAGCTCGAAGCCCCGGCTGCGCAGCTCAGACAGCAGCTTTTCGTCCAGCAGTACATCATCGGGGTCGCATGCCACCCACAACCGGGTGAGATCGGCGGTGAAGTGGCTCAGGATGCGTTCCGTCCACAGGCTCATGCCTCACCTCCGACGCGCACCATCATCATGGCGTTCAAATCCGGCACACTGACCTCCATGTCGTCCAATGCGGCCATGCGGGCCTCGTGTTCCTGTTGCAGCCGCTTGCGGCGGTGCTCGCGCACGGCAGGCAGGCCAATTCGCCCGATAGCCTGGCCTCGGGCCTCGAAGGCATACAGCGTACGCTCGCGTTCTTCCTTCAACCGAGCGCGGTGTTCGGCCAGCAGTTCGGTGAAGATCCGTTCACCCTGGGTACTGGCCGCAGCATGGGATGCCTCAAACCACTTCGCCGACGCCTCGGTGCCGGTCACCGCATGCACGTTTACCGTTTCAGTCAGCAGCAAATCCCACACGCGCTTGGCGGTCGGTACGAAGGGGCGGCCTTCCTCATTGATGAACACGGGCAAAAAGCGCTTGCGGCTCAGGCCCTCAGCCGCCAGGCTGATCTCCCACAGCGACCAGATGCCGCGTACCGAATCCGGCAAGCCGGTGACGCGGATGACCGGCAGCGGCTGCCCGGCGACAAAACGCGGCAGCTCGCTGATCACCGCCCGGGCGCGCGGGTCTTCCATGGTGATCCATTCCAGCTCCGGGTTCTCATCCGCCGAGCGGGCGTCAAAGCAGGCCTGTACCGATTCGCTGCCGTCCGCCCATTTCACCCGCCACGCCTTGCCAGCCTTCGTTGCCGAGCCACCGCGCACAGCCAGCCCGCTGGTGATGGCACGTTCCAGCCAGAACTGCGCCGGGTGGTCGCGCCATTTGCGGGCATCATCGGCATCCAGATCGTGTTCGGTGGTGAGCAAGTCGGAGGACTTCTTTGAGTCCGCCAAGGTAGAGCGCAACTGAGACACCGCGTCATCGCACTCCTGCTCGATGGCGTTCGGGTTCTGCAAGCCGCGCACGAACAGTTCGTCGAAAATCGGGTCAGCCTCGACCGAATCCATCACATCGGCCGCCTTATCGACGCCGAACTCCTGCGCGATGACTTCCAGCTTTTCCTCCAGCACCTGACGCACACGATGCTCGACGGTGTCTTCAAGCACGAAGTTGATGGCGCGCACCACATGCTTTTGGCCGATACGATCCACCCGGCCAATGCGCTGCTCGATCCGCATGGGGTTCCACGGCATGTCAAAGTTGACGATGACATGGCAGAACTGCAGGTTCAGGCCTTCGCCACCAGCGTCCGTCGAAATCAGCACGCGCACATCACTGGAGAACGCCTGCTGCGCACGGGTGCGGGTTTCCAGATCCCTACTGCCATTGAGCGCCGTCACCGAGAAGCCGCGGCTATCCAGGAAATCGGCCAGCATCGCTTGCGTGGGCACGAACTCGGTGAAGATCAGCACCTTCAGCAACGGGTCGCCTTCTTCCTGCTGCAGCTTGTAGATCAGCTCCAGTAGCGCCTCAGCCTTGGCATCCGTACCAGCAGCCTCGGTTTCCCGCGCCAGCTCCAGCAACATCTCGACTTCGGACTTCTCCATCTCCCAACCGCTGGACTGCATGGCCAGATCCACCTGTGACTGGCCATCCAGGTCCGCCCATTCGTCGGTACTGGTGTTCTCGAACAGATTGGCCTGGGGCTGCGGCGCATCGAGCAGCGCTTGGCGCATTTCCAGTGTGGTGCGAATGGCCGCCGTACTGGATGTGACCAGCCGCTGCATCAGAATCATCAAGAAACCGATATGGCGCTGTTTGGCGGCCAATGCCTGGTTGTAGCCGTGGCGCACATAGTCGGTCACTGCCTCGTACAGACGTTGCTGTGCGCCGTGTCGCGCCTGCCAGGCCACCGCCTGCAACCGGGTCACACGAGGCTTGAACAGCGGCTGGCCCTCGGCGTTGATCGATGCACGCTTTTCGGTACGGATCACGAACGGCCGCACGCGCTCACGATTGACGCTGCCTTCATCCGGGAACGCTTCGCGGTCCAGCAACTGCATCAAGCGCATGAACTGATCTGTCTTGCCCTGGTGCGGCGTGGCCGATAGCAGCAAAAGATACGGTGACGCCTCGGCCAGCGCCGCACCCAACTTGTAGCGAGCGACCTGCTCGGTGCTGCCACCCATGCGGTGGGCTTCGTCAATGATGACCAAATCCCACGACGCCGAAATCAAATCCTCGAAGCGCTCTCGGTTGTAGGTATTGAGCTGCTCCAGACTCCAGCCACGCCGACTTTCCATGGGCTTCACGGAATCCAGCGAACAAATCACCTGATCGTGCATGCGCCACAGGTTGTCTTCCTCACCCGCGCCGCCGCTGCGCCACTGGCGGAAAGCAGCCAGCTCGGACGGTTCGATGAACTGAAACGTCTCACCAAAGTGCAGACGCATTTCCGCCTGCCATTGGCGCACCAGCCCCTTGGGCGCCACCACCAGAATGCGCTTCACCCGGCCACGCAACTTCAATTCGCGCAGCACCAATCCAGCCTCAATGGTTTTCCCCAAGCCCACCTCATCGGCCAGCAGGTAGCGGATGCGATCGCGGCTGATGGCGCGGTTCAGCGCATAGAGCTGATGCGGCAACGGCACCACGCTGGACTGGATGGGTGCCAGCAGCAGGTTGTCTTCCAGTGCATCCAGCAGTTTGGCGGCTGCCGTGGTGTGCAGAATCTGCTCCACGCTCGGCCGCACACTTTCCAGCGAGGCCAGGTCCAACGCTCGGGCACGCACCACCGCATCCTTGGCGGGCAACCACACGCGGTAGGCCACCTCGCCCCACACATCTTGCCGCTCGATCACGCGGCACGGCGACGCCTGCCGGGTGAACCAACACCAATCGCCAATAGAGAAGCTGCGCTCGGTTTGCGTCATTGGCCCACCTCATCGCGCAGTGCTCTGCCTTGTGCGGTCAGGCGATAGCGTTGTTTGCTGCTGTTGGGCTTGTCAGGGACGGTCATTTCGACGAGTTCCAAGGCCAATAAAGGTGTCAGCACCACCTCGCGGAACTTGCTCCTGTTGCTGCGTCCGACCCACTGCATCAAGGTGGCAACATCGTGTTCATCGGTCATTTGCGACAACATCGTGTGTTGCTCGGCACTGAGTCCCGACTTAAGCCCGACTTGGTCCCGACTTGGTCCCGACTTGGCCCCGGCTTGGTCCCTGGCCTGCGCTTGCGCCTCTTGGGCAAAGCGCTGGCGAATTGCCTCGCGGGCTTGAAACTGGGTCTCGCTGAGCGGATCGAGCAACTGCTGCCGCACCAGATGGTCAGCCACCGCACGGGCTTGCTGGGTGGTGCTGATACCCAGGCTGCGGATCGCCGTGAGGGTGAGCGGCTCGCCCTCTGGTAGCGACAACGACAAAGCCAGCACATCCGCCTGCTCGGGCGTCAAGTTCGCCCCCAGGGTTTGGCGCAAGCGCTGCATGGCCTCGGTGACCAAGGGCTTGTTGATCAGCACCAGCTCAAAATCCTTGCGCGCCTTGTCGTTTTTCAACTGGGGTGGGGTACGCCCCAGTTCATGCCAGTTGCGGAAAATGGCGCGAATGCCGGTGCCCGCCTGATCCGACAAACCAATGCGGCGAAACGCCTTCACGATGGCCGGGTTGCGCACTTCCTTTTCAGTGGGATCCAACAGCTCGGCTTCGGTCGCAAAGGCATCGCCGGGGTTCCAGAACACCGTGCGGTCGGTAAACAACTTGATGGAGGCCTTGCGCCCGTGGTCACCATAGTCCTGGTGGATCAGCAGGTTGATGGCCGTTTCACGGAAGGCCACATAGTCGGGCGGGTCATCGTTGCGCCGCAGCGTCGTCGGGTCGAGCGAGAACGGATGCTCGGCAATGCGCATGTAGCGCGCCACCAGGCCCTGCCAAGTCTGAAAGATGTTCTCCTCGAACACATAGCGGTCATGCCAGCGCTGCTCAGCAGACCATTGGTCAAAGGGTGTGTCGATACGCTGGTAATCCAGCACCGGTCTAGGCAGAATCTGGCGTACAAAACGGCCCGTGCCAAACAGCAGCACGCCCGCACGAGTGGGGTGCAATTTGCCGCCTTGCTCGACCACAAAATTCCAGTTCAGCAGGAAGGCAATCGGATCGGTGATCTCGGCGTGCTCAGGGTTACGCCGGGCAAACTGGGCCTGATACCACTTGACGGTATCCAGATCAAAGCAGGCGTCCGCAGCAAGCTCGGTCAGCACCGTGCCGTCATACCGCTCTTGTGCCGCGTCACGTAAAAAACGCTCCAGTTCGCTTTGGGTGAACTGTTCGTCGCCAGCGCCACGTCGCAAATAACTCTGGCGCGGGTCGCCCTTGAGGTAAACCGGCTTCTCCAGGCGCGGCATTTCCGGGATGTGGAAGGCAAACACATGCTTGCCTTCCAGCTCAAAGCGATGGGGCGTTACCCTGATCACCCGGTTCAGCTTTTGCCCACCACGCAACACCGCCAGAAAATCGTTCTGAACCTTGTCCGGCTCTTCAACGCCGGTCACTTCCAGCCGGCCATTGGCCTCACTGACGCCAAACACCAGCCAGCCGCCTGCCGTATTGGCAAAAGCAGAAACGGTTTTGTAGGCATCTTCCGGCACGGCACGCTGCGCCTTCTTGCACTCGAAATCGTTCCATTCGATACCATTGAGTCGTGCCAGTAGTTCATCCTGATTCATCGAGCGGCTCCGCGTGGGGTCATCAGATACCGTCCTCGGTACGGGTCAAGGCGAGGTCGTACAGCGTCAGCAGCTTTTCGTCCTCTTGAAGAGCCGCGTCGGGCACTTTGGAAGCGATGTCGATGATCGTCTGATAGTCCTTATTGCCCCATGCCGTTCTGAAACCAGCGCGCAGCGCTTCCAGGCGGAACTCCTTCAGACGCCGCCCCGTGAATGCCCGATACTGATCGAACTCCTTGAGCAAGGCCTTCTCGCGTTTTTTCTCCAGGTCTTGCGCTTTGTTCGGGTCGGGCACGTACCAGCGGTCCTTGGCTTTCGCCACAAGGGCTGGACTGCTCTTCTCCAAACCCCGCAAATCCTTGTGGTTGGTCGAGAGGTAGCTGTGGATCTGGCTTGGCACATCACCTGTGCCGTCGTACTGAATGAAGTTGTCTTCGAGCAGGGCGGCAAGTTCCGGCTTCGATTCGTGCTTCTTCCAACCTGCCCCGAGCTGGCTTATGAAGTCGGTGTGGACCTCTTGATAGGTTGACGGGCGGCGTTTCAAGAAGTCGGTGAGCCAATCAATCGCACTACGCTCGTCGGAAACGAACATCTCCATTTGGGGCGCTTGGGCAACCTGGGCTCGTTTCCTGTCGTACTCGGCAACCTGATCCGGCAAGAACACCATCCCATCGCGATCCGCAAAGCGCTGGGTAAGGCCAGCCTGGAACTCATGGGTGGACATGGGAACCGGGAAGTTGTGTCGTACAAACCAAGCCACCATCCGATCAAAGATGATCCGAGGATCGCGCTCAGCGATAAACTCAAGATCACCAGCCTTGACCTTGACAGTTGGCAGATAGCTCAGGTGCGTTCGCACGAAATCCCACACTGACTCCTCACTGCCGCCGGCTCTGGCGAAACGCTCCTCAAGACCACCATTTGGCTTGTAGGCTGAAATCACGAGATCTTGCTTCACAGCGGTTGTTGTAGTGACCGCTTTAAAGCTTCCTTGCTTTTTGTCTAGAGCAGAAACATTGGCGACAACAAATCCCGCCTCCTGAAGAGCAATCTGAATCGCATTCCACACTGATGCCTGCGTATTAGAGAACTCGATGGTCATCCAGCGCCCGGGCTTTAGAATTCGATAGGCTTCTGCAAAGCAGGCGGTCATGAGATGCCTGTAGTCATCGAGACTTTTCTTGTGCGACTTATTTTCAATCGCCTCTGGCTTGTTGTTGGTTATTACTTTTAGCCAGGACTCCCACAGGAAATTCAGCTCCGAGTAGTTGATGTTCGCTCCGAAAGGTGGATCGAAAAATACATAGTCAGCACTGTTTTCCGGCATAGTTATCAATGCGTTATGGCCGGTAGTAACGCACTGACTCTTTAGCGCTGCTTTGTAGGCGCGTCGAATCATTTCGACTTTCTCGGCAAAAGCATTGAATACATTTTGCTCGCCCTGGAGCGAAGGCACGTACAAGGTTCCAGCGGTCCAACCCTTCATAGGCCCTGTCGATTTGTCGAACCATGCTGGAGCGCGAAAACGAGACATCCGCGTCAGCACAGAAAAACAATCGAGCAACGCCAACTTCAGGAGGGGAGACGCAGCTTCTTCAGTCATCTGGCGCATTAGCCTTGAAATGACGTGAAGATTTCTTTGCGTAAAGAAATGATGAACATGCGTCATGCCTATAGGGTCATTTCTACGCGATTCACCACCCTCCATCATCCTTTCTGAAGGATACCAGTCACTAATTGGTTTAGAGGCGATCTTTTCAACCAGTTGAAGATCAAATTCATCTGGCGCCTTCTCGAATCTGGACTTACCTACACTGTAGTTTATTAGTACCGGAACCTGTTTTGCCTGACGAACTGTCTGCTTGAGTGACTCATCAAATAAAGTTATCCATGCACGATCCAAGCTTCGCTTGGTGATCTGCGCAGAACAATGCGGGCACTTGAATTCATCAAGGATCTGCTTTCCCACCTGATCAACAGCCGCATCCCAAAACACTACTTCGCCCGCGCACTCTGGACATGTGAAAACATCTGACCAAACCGTGTAATTAATTCGTCCCTTGATCGTGCTATCAATATGTTTGGTCTCGTACATCCATCCGAGGTTCTTTTCGATCTCCCCTAGGACTCTTTTGGCCTGTGCGTCGAAATCCAGCGCGTCGACCTGAGTGTTGTAGTTGTACGCAATGAAAGTTGCCGCAGTAGACAGATCATTCAATACCGCGTGCCGTGCACCGATTTTCGAGAACGCCCGCCAAGTTGTTTTTCCATCCTCTTGACGTGGTTCGAGGATCGTTCCATCTACTTCAACCCGGTAGCCAAGTGAAGTAACAACCGATCTATCACCACAAAGCTGAGCGGCAACGCCGGTCATTCCAGTGCCGCAAAATCCATCAAAGACCACATCGCCAGGCTGCGTGTAGTGCAGGATGTACCGCATAATTGCCTTGTGCGGCACTTTCGTGTGGTAACTGTGCGCGTTGTAAATCGGGTCGTTCTTTCCTTCGCTGACATCTGCGGCAAAGGGCTCTTTGCTGTACGGAACAGATGCATCGTAGGGCTTGCCGTAGTGCCGGACGAAATCCTCGATAAACGGATTGGGACACGCCGTGTAGTACGGTGGGTCTGAAAGCGCCAGGATTTCTTCATCCGAGCCGATAGGAAAACCTTCGATTTTCCGGAAATCAGGATCTTTGAGTTTCTCGGCAAGCAGCTTCAAGTAATGCTCGCGGCGAGCCTCATCACTTGGGAACGTCTGCCCGAGACATTCAACTGGGCCAGAGTTTTGTTGTGAAGTACTAAATAGATCAGTCATTTTTTTCCTCGGCGATTTGAGCCTTGATTGCCGCGCTCGCAGACTGCTTGACTGTGGCAGTCAGTTTGTCGATGGACTGTCGAATCCGCTCCAGTTCTTCCACCACAGGATGCTTGGGCACACTGGTGCCGATGTAGGGGCGGAGATCTACGTGGGTCTTTTCGCTGTACTTGTTTTTCCCATACTCGTATTCGGCAGATACTTGGAACGTATGTGGGCAAATCGCGGGATCAGCTCCGTTTGCAAATATATCGAAGCCCACTCCAAGATCGAACAGCAGCTCCGACATTGGCGGCAGGCAGTCGATAGATTGCGAAAAGGCAGATTGCTTGGCGAGGTTGCGACGGTCAACTCGCTCGCCAAACTGAAAGAAATCTCGATCCAGGCGTAGCCGAAGATTCTGCGCAGGCGAACGTCCCACATTCTTGATCAGCAACTGGATGACAGGTGTGCCCATGCGCACCTGCACAGTCACGGCGACAAATGGACGATTCTGATCTGCCATCTGCTCACGCATGGCACCAACTGCCGCGCGGTTGGCGCGCAGGATAAAAAACGTGAGTCCTGCAAATATCGCGGTCAACAGGACGTTGACCAGTGTCAGCCACTCCGGCAAGTTCGCAGGCATCATTAATGAGGCGACATCATTCATTGAGTGTTTCCTCTTCTACTTCTTGATCATCGTCTCGGGGTTCGTCGGGCTTTTTCGGCTTGATCGCAATGGCTACCGCTTTACCCGTTTCCAGAGTTACTCGAATGACGTCTCGAAGCACCTGCGACTGACTGGGTGTCGTACCCACCCACGCCTTGGACACCACGGTGGTAAATGCGGTGTTGTCGAAATGACGCTTTGCGTTTTCGTAGGTGATCCGCAGACCACCCCTCGGCCCCTGGATGCCGGGGTCGTTCTCCAATAGCTTCCAGTAATCCAGCGGCAGGTACATGCCCGGCACCAAGCCCACGTCATCCGGGTTGAATACAAGCCGGGAGCAGAGCTTGAGAAAGAACGGATTTTCGGTCAGCCGGTAGCCGCCAATGTCGGTGTTGGGCGCACATGCCTTCAACGTGCCGAGCATGGCATCCATGCGGTCGATTTCTTCCTTCAACTGCGCGTCGGACAAGCGATAGACGGCTTCGGCTGGCCTGTTGCGCCTGTCTTCGCGCTCCATCGCCTTGTACTGGACCATGACAAAGCTCTGGTAGGTTTCGTTGAAGTAGATGAGATCGGTGCCGGTTTGCTCTTCGAGCGGAAGGCGATTGGCAAGAATGACGGTGAGGCGTTCCGACGTTTCCTCCGACTCGAATACCGCTGCGCCATAGGGGTAGGTCTTGACTACCTCAAAGCCCGGTAGGTTTAGCAGGTCGTTGACCACCATCAGATCTTCGCGCAGCCGAACGCTGGGCAAGCCGTCCAGAAAGGAGACCGGTGTTTTGTCCGAGGGCGCCCACTCCTGAACAGGGTCGCGGCTGAGTCCGGCAATCGACAGCGCCGTCAGAACAGCTTCTTTCTGCTGTGCCAGGTTCTCCCTTGCCTTGTCTGGCAATCGCCGGATGCGGGCAGTTCTGGTTTCACTGAACCGATCCAGCAAGGTGCTGGCTTGGGGCGCAAGCTGGCGGAGGGTTTCGACAACAGCGGAGAAGCCTTTCTCGGTCAATAAACCGCCCGACTGGAACCGTTTGCGGATGGATGCTGCGTTACGCTTCGGCAAGCGGTTGAGCAGCTTCCGAACTGATATTGGCTCCGACAGTTCTTCCGCTTTGTCGATGTTCAGTCGGCTCAAGCCCGTACCAGCGCGCACGCCGCGACGTCCCAGGCCAATGTGCGTCAACTTCCCAGCATTAACCACAAAGCAAACCAGTGGTGCTGTTCGGCTGTGTTGAAAGTCGGCGACAGGCTCGGCAAACGTCCGCTCTTCGGCCACACATTCACGGAATGTGTCCATCCGATCTTTCATGAGGAATACGGCGAAGCCGCTTGCCTTGGCCATTTGACTAGTTGCCTGTCTGGCCTGTGGCCTGTTGTGCGGCGTATTCCCTCATGCCATTGCGCAAGATTTCGAGGAATGTGTGGTTCCTGCTTTCGGCATCTGCCACGATGGCATCGAAGGACACGACGAAAGTGGGAGTCGGAACCACAGTTCCATCCGGTCGTTCGGTTCTGAATTCCTGGTAGTAAAGCTTGCCCATGGAGAACAGTGGCGCCCAATTTTGCTGGCGCAGCCGAATTCCCATCGTGTCGCTGATCTGGATGACGGCGTAGTACCAGACTCTCTGAATGTTGGGGCAATGTGCCGTCAGTTTTACCGCCCGATCAAGCAGTTGATTGATGGCATATTGGTTTTCTTTTTCATCGTCCGTTTTCTTCTTTATTTCGATGACGACTACGTCCACTGCGCCGGCATCTTTTGGATCGGCGGAGAAGATCATGGCAATATCTGGCCTGCCTGCATCCTTCTCGCTTTCTTCATCAAGCCGTATGGCATTGACGACGGTATCCATCCGTTGCTCGCTCAGGATGGTACGAAACACCATGAACTTGTCATCGAGCAACCAGGCGTTGTTCTGATAAACCTCCGAAGGCATGGCTTCTTTCGAAAATTCCTTGAATCTAGGAACGATAAGGTTGTGTATTTCGGATTCGGCATTGTCGGCCGTCATTTCCTTCATGCGACCGATGATCTTGTCGCGGTACAAGATGTATTCGGTCAACGTGCGCGATGACAGTTCCAGTGACTTCTCATACGCTGCTTCGGTCAGTGTCTCGCATTGCAGCACCTGCTTCTGAGCACGGAAGAACTTCTGCTGCGCGATCTCCAGAGCATCATCACGATCAATCAAGCCAACGGTATCGTTTTCGAAGTAGCCCAGGAGGTGCGGGAATTGCTCCTCGAACTTTTCCTTTACCTTCTCGTTCTTCTCTGTGATTTTCGGAATCTTGTCTGCCAGAATCTTTCCAACCTCTCGGCGCAAGACACGATAAAGACTCGCTTCTTGGAGACCGTCCGGAAATATCAGCTTTTGGCGCGAGCTGTCGGCATTGGAGTGAAACATCTCCGACTCGAACAGGAACACACCCATATAGCCCGTCGGAAAAGACGAAGCTGGTATCAGGTTCACGGGAATTGTCCGGCCATCAATGTTGAAGGCGACGAGCAGGCTCCCTTTGCCGGAAACCGGCTCAACGTGATAGTGCATATCAATGGTCGAGAACGCATCCAGAGAGTTATCTTGGATGGTAATTTTGGTCATTGAAGGCAAATCATCAGGTGTGATCGTCACCTCATGTGGAAAGAACTCCTTCTGCGGGTTGCTCTCCGTGGTTTTCAGGTTGATCCAAATCCTGAAAGCCTTGCCATCACGTTTGCGCGCATCCAGCGTTGGCAGGAACTGCTCAATCAAGAGAGGTTTGATGGCATCTGGCCTCAGATTGTCATAGGACTTTACGCGAGACCCGGAAAATCCAGTGAATGTCAGCGTTGTTTTGGCATCCTGTGCTTGCTCAAGCTGTTGGAGTGGCGCGTTGTCGTCAAAACCCTCTTTAAAGACAAATTTCCTCTGCCACCTGTCCCTCATGCTGATAACTTCAACGCGATCAAAATAGTTGAGAAACACCAAGCGTCCAATCCCTTTGTGGAACTTGTCCCTGGGCTTCAACAAGGTTTTGAAGCGATCGAAGTTTTCATCGTTGAATCCATCGCCGTTGTCCGTAACGGTGATCTTCAACGTGTCAGGCTTGTCGTATCCCTGCACATCAATCTCAATGGACACATCGGTCGCACCCGCATCCAGCGCATTGGCTAGGGCTTCGAAATAGACCAATGTCAACGATGGGTTGGGGAAAAACAGCCTGATGGCCCCAGCGGTTTCAATATCCATTGCCTTCCTCCATTGGGTCCGTCACTCGATCACGAAGCGCAGCTTGGTGGCATCTTTGCCTTTGCTACGGTCGCTGATAAGTGCATCGAAGCGCTTGCGCAGGTCGTCCGGCGTGGCGGGCGAGCCGCCTTGCAGCAGTGCCTGCTTGATCTCGTCGCTCTTGACCTCAATTTTTTCCAATCCCGATAGCGCCTCTTGCACGGCGTTGGCGAACTCTTGGGTCAAGGGAGCTGGCAGCGTGCGTGAGGCCAGGAAGGCGTCGATCAGTTTTTTGCTCGCTGCGGGCAACAGGCCCAGGCTCTCCTGGGTGAACGGGTCTTCCAGGTTCTCCAGCAAGGTTTGCTGCCAGTTGGCCAGCAATTCGTCCAGGTCATCGTCGAGCTTGTGCAGGCGGTTGGCGGCGGGCAACAGTTCCAGTTGTTCAGCGGACGGGCGGAACTGGCAGTGCGGGCAGACGGCGGTCGTGACCAGGGTCGGCTCATCCAGCGAGGAGCAGCTTTTCAGGCCGTTGAGCGATTCCTCAAAGGCGGTGAGCTGGCTGGTGGGCATCAACGACACGCCGGCCAATACGCGCAGTGCCAGCAGGCGTTCGTCGCGGCGCAGGGCATTGCGGGTCTTGTCTTCGGCCACGCCAAGCCGCGCCTTGCTGTGGCTGGCGATGTAGGCGGCGATGTAGTCCTTCTTGAGCTGGCCCAGCGTTTGCCGATACTCAGATGCGTGCTCGGCGGTGCGATCCTGGCTCAGCTTATCTTGCAGGGCTTTGCGGGCTGCCTCGGCTTGCTTCACCCACGGGTGATCGGTGGGCAGCACCATCTCGGCCTGGGAGAGGTAAGACGCCGTGCTACCCAGATCCGCCACCAGTTCGAGCAAACGCTCAACGGCGGCGAGGATCTCCAGATTCTTCTTCTGGCTGTCCAGATCGTCCGGCGTGACGCGCAGGTTCTTGAGCTTGCCAACAGTGTTGTACGGCGTCAGCGACTCGGTGAACTTTTTCAGCGAGTCGAGTCGGGCGTACCAATCTTTGGCTTCTTCTTCGCGCAGCAGGTTCTGGCCCCAGAAGCCGAGCTTGCCTTGCTGCAGGTCGGAGCCGGCCCTGAGCACGCGCGGCACCAGCGCGCTGACTTTCTCCTGCAGCTTGATGACGGGCTCGGTGTCGCCTTGGCTGGCCTTCTGAGCCAGGCCGGATGGCAGATCGAACAATTCGAACAAGGCGCGCAGCACGGCGAGGTTGATCTCCTTGGGTGCCTCGACATGCTTGAACTGCTTAAGCTCTTCCAGAGAGCGCTCTGCGAGTTGCGCCAGCTTGCCGGAGTCGATCTTGTCGCCGGTGATCGACAGCACAAGGTCGCCGGAATAGACCAAACCGCCCAGCACGGTAATCAGCAGATCGGGCTCCAGCCGGTACTTGATTGGCGCGAAATACTCGATGTCGGATGAACCCGACAGCAGTTCGTTGCGGTTGAGCACCTGGCCGTGGCCTTTGGCCTTGAGGCGGCTCAGCACCTCTTGCGCGTAGCGGGAGCTGGCAGGGTCAACGCGATCGCCATCGAGCAGTTCCAGCGCATCGAGAATGGCAACGGCATCCTTGGTGCGGGTGCCTCCCGCCAGTGCGCGCAGCGCGTTGCCTACCAATTGCTTGCGGTTGGCTTCGGTAACCAGCACAGAGAACGTGGGGTATTCGGGCGCCATGTCGGCAAAGCGCTGGCCCAGCGCCAGACCAGAGACGATGTTCACCACATCGCGGAAGTTGATGCGCTCTTCCGGGCCCAGGCGGGCCCGCTCGCGCAGGGACACGCCCTTGGCCCAGTCCTGTAGCGTTTTGGTCTTGCCTTGGTAGGTGACCTCGAACGCGGTCATCTGCTTTTCTTGCAGCCACTTGCTCATGGACCGCAGCGAGTCCTGGGCTTTGGATAGGTAGACGGCCTTCGCGCCGCCGCTGGCGGTGGATGCGAGATCCAGCGCTGCAGCGTATTGGGACAGATAGCGTTTGTAGTCTTCGTCGGGTGACTTCAGACGGAAAAACACCTCGTCCGCCAGGTTGGCATCGCTGAATTTCGGCCTGTCGAAGGGCTGGATGAAGTAGATGTAGAAGTCGCGCTCGGGCTGGGCCGTGGGCCGGTCATTCGGGGCACCAAAGAACAGGTAGCCCATGCGCTCGACGCGGCGCTCCTGCCACTCGATCTGGTACTGCCAGATCTGGAAACCGGGGTAGCGCAGGTCGTCGCTGCACTCCATCAGGGCCTTGATGGCGCTGTAGTAGGCGCGGTCCAGAGCGTCGTCGGACAGGGCTTCGGCACGCTTTTCGATCTGCGCGTCGTAGTCGATGTCCTTCTTGAGGTCGAGGTAGTACTGCTCGGTGTCAGGTGCCTTGGAGATGAACTGACCGTTGACGGTCTTGAGCACCTCCCGCATCACGGTTTGCACCATCGACAGCAGATTCTCGGCTGGATCGCCGGGCATGTCCTCCACGCCTGGCTGGAACAGGCACAGGGCATCGCGCAGTTCGGCGGCCGTGGGGCCAATGGGCACGTGGATGTCGCCGCCGATGGTCAAGCGGTGCACGGCCAGTGCGTTGATGACGCGCAGCGCCATGGCCTTGTAGGCTGGGCGTGTGAAGGCTTGCTGCACGCGCGACTCCAACACTTCGGAGACGCGCATCACCTCCTTGATGTTGGGGTCGGCGCGCAAGACTGAGTTGGCCTTGATCGTGTTCCAGAAGCTTTCGTAGCTGATGAACAGCGGCTTGTCGGCGGGCACTTCCTGATCGAGGATGGCCAGCATGGCGGCCTCGATGGTCTTGAGCGCGCCGCGCTTTTCGGTGAAGTGGATCTGCTCGAAGGTCTTCAGGTAGTCGGGATGCACTGGGAACAGCCGCACGTACTCGTCCATGCGCTCGTTCATGGAGCCGTAGAACTTGGCGAACGGCGTGAGGTATTCGCGAATCTTGTTCTGTTGGTCGGCAGTCTTTTTGAGCAAACGCGCGGAGACGACGAAGCTGACGTCCTGGCGATCGATCAGGATCTGGGTGAAGCGCTCGTTGACGCGGCGCATACTGTCGGCGACGTGCTGGAAGCGCACGCTGTCGAAGATGGCTTCCTGCACACCGGCCACGAAGCGGAACTTCAGGTGCTTGGTGACTTCACCTATCTGCCGCAGGATGGCCAGATCCTGCACCAGCTCGTGGTCGCGACGGGACTGGAGGTATTCCAGGAACTCGTCGACCACCAACAGCACACCTTGGTCCGGGAACTTCTCCGCGAACGCGGCCATCATCTCCTCGAAGGAGTCCTTGTTGTTGAGCTCCTTGTCGGCGGTTGGGAAGGTGTAGTCGACGCCGATCTTTTCTAGGAAACGCTCAAGTTGCAAAGTGATGATCTGGCGCAGGGGCATTTGCAGGCCACCCACCTCGATGCGCAGAACCTTGAATTTTCCTGCAATGGAGACAACTGCCTCGGCGACTTTGGGGTGGCGAATCATTGGCGCATACGCGGCGTCTTCAGCCACCAACGAAAGGACCGACATCAAGTGCGACTTACCGGTGCCGTAGTTGCCGACGATCAGCACTCCCTTGTGATCGACCGAATCATCAAAACTGAGCTGGGGAACCATAAGCTTGGAGATGCGCTCGGCCATGTCGTCTGAGATGACGTAGGTGGCAACAAGCTTCTTGGCCTCGTCTGGGCGTCCGGCATCGAGCAGTTGAATGACTGACTCAATCTGCTCGAACTGGATCAGGTCTCCGTATTTCATATTCGTGCCCATATGGTTCTCTCTTCCCGCAGCTTTCGTAAATCGGTCAAATTTCGAGTACGACCACGCCGTCCTGGCTGTAGTCACGATGTTCTGGATGGCTCATGTCGGCGTAGATCAGACGATCACCGCGCAGCTCGCCAGGCCAGACGGCCACGACACGTCTGGAGTGAGCCAGCCGCCTGACGAGGTCAAGCGGATTGATCTGTAGGCTGGGCTCGAACAACAACTCCAAGTTGTCGAGCAGCAATGGTGTTGCGGTTCGATCCCAGAATGGTTCGAGCAGCGCAATCTCACGCAGCAATTCTCCTGCGGAGAAACTGCGTTTGTTGTTCGCCGTGGCGGCCAACCGGCGCCCTAGCTCTAAGCCGACATTGAGCGGCTCGACGTTGAGCTTGGCGCTGAGCTGGCGGAGCAGATGGGTCTTGCCACTGCGGCTGGGGCCGACCAGCAAGATCAACTTGCTGTTGAGGTCGCCGATCTCTCCGATGAGTCGTTCGAGCTTGTCGAGCGCAGGGAAATTGGTGCCGTCTACAGATGATGCGAATGTGCCGCTCATGACTCGCCCTCATCCAGGTTGGACTTGCCCTGTGTACTTATGCGAGCAGCTATCCATTCATCCAGTTCAGTGCGGCGAAAGCGCCATGTGCCGCCCAGTTTGAAGGCTGGAATCTGGCCATTGGCTGCAAGACGATAAACAGTGCGCCGCCCTGCCTTCAGGTAGGCGGCGACTTCCTCCAAGGTGAGGATTTCATCGGGCAGTTCTTTCATGAGGGAGTCAATGGCTGAGGATTTCACATGCCATTTTGGCATAACTTGGCAAGAGATGGCAAAGTAAAGGGGCCTGCTGTCCATCCAAATGAGCCAATAGTTACTTTCCGAGATAGGTGGACGTTATTTGCACCCGCTCATGCCCCAGCTCGCGGCTGATGGTTTGGCGGACGCGATTGTCTTGCATGCGTTGCGTTGGACTAAGCCGCCCGACTGAAGATCCACCCGCCGCCGGCGCCTTCCATCCCGTCAACACCTCATACCGCATCTGCGCATACCGATGCCGAAGCCCGTGCATGTTGCTCAACCCAGCCGCCTTGCACTGCCCGTCGTAGACATGCCGCTGCTGGATGTAAGTCTTGTGCGACGGAATCAGCGAGCCAGACCCGGCCAGGCGATGTGCCTCATTCAGCACCGCACGCTGTTCCGGCGTCGTAATCGGCACCGTCCGATCGCGCCCGCCTTTTGCCCATGATTCCTTGATGGCTATATGGTCGCCATGGTCCGCATAGCGGGGCTGGAACTTGATGGATTCTTCTCGCCGTAAGCCGAAGGCAGCCTGCAAACGCAGACTCATGCGGACATGAGGATCAGTGACCCTATCCAACCTGTCGCCCAGTTCCTTGGCCTTGCTTTCATTGGTCACATAGCGCCGCTCGGGAATGCCAAGCTTGGTGTTGTCTGCCGGCAAGATGCCTGCCTTGCCAACCTTCTCGGCCCACCAGCGCAGATGCGCCATACGGTTCTTCAACGTGCCGGTCGACAGTCCTTCGGCTTGCCAGCGCCGCAACAGGGCTTCGACATGCTTGCCCTTCAACGAAGTGGCACTCATCTGGCGGAAGCCTGCTTCGCGCAATTGATGAGCGACCAGACTCAGCGAGCGCTGCCGGTCGGCCTGGGTAGCGTGGCTGCCGTCGCGGTTGCGCAGGCAGAGTTGTCGCAGGGTATAGGTCAGGTCGTCCATCGGAGCGTCCCTCCATCGGTTGTCGGTTATTGGGGCTGAGGTACAAGGGTCAGTGTTTGTGCCAACTCGCCAAGGCGAGATCCCCGAAGGGCCAGGGCCAGGTGCTCAGTTCACCTGTGGCCTCGAATGAGGCATCCGCCACGCTTCCTGCAGGAAGACCAGGCGGAGGAGTTACAAGGGACGACGACGCGATGTGCTGGGATAAATACCTCCTGTGGAGTGATGGAAAAAGGGCGCAGGCATGTCGTGCCAGGTCGGGACGACCGGCAATGAACGCCATGCATGGCAAAGCGCCAACTGGCACTGGATGACAACGATTGGCGGGATGAACCACGCCGAAGATGAGGAAGGCTCTGCCCGTGAGTAGGGCGGCACACCGAACGAGCCTGGGGTGTGCCTGGGATGGTTCCTTCCGGCAAACCGGATCAGCGCTTGCAGGAACCTGCGCTATCGAGGTAACCGTGTGGGAACGGCATGGAAAGCATGGCGATGCTCCATGTGGCGCTTACTGCCCCGCGCCAAGGTTCCGGCGTTCATACCTACCGGCAGGTCATTGCAAGGCCAGTGTGCCGGGGCATCATCATGTGCGCAGCAATCAATGCGGTACTGCGCCAACCCGTATTGTTGCTGCAGTTCGCCGGGCCGTCACTGCGGTGGGCAGTGACGGCCCTATAACCGGAGCCAGGCACTGCAGCAAGCCTCTGCTACCAAGGGCTGGCGCACTCATCCGCCGCTTTCACTGTGTCTGCAGACGCTTGATCGGCGGATGTGGCCGCTGCCGAGCCTGCCACAGGTCATAGGCGATCTGCTCATTCAGATACTGGCCCGCACTGCCTAAGCCCGCTAGTTCCAGCCGATAGGCCAGATCAGCGCTAATGGCGGCACGGCCATTCAACACAGTGGAGAGTTGGCCACGGGAGTAACCCAGGTGCTCGGCCAAGGCAGTGATGCTCAGGCCAATCGCAGGCAATACATCCTCGCGCAGGGACTCGCCAGGATGCGGTGGATTGTGCATGGGCATAGCGTGGTACCTCCCCGTGATAGAGACCAGCGACAACACGGTTTAACCAAGCCTCCAGTGTAAGGTCAGACCTTACGTTGCGCCAAGCGATCCAAGCATTCCTGTAACGTGCGTTCCCTTGCGCCGAGTGGGCAGCACACCACTGCCCGCCATGCTCTCAATGATCTGTCCAACCGATTTTGCGGGCGTCTGCAGGATTTGCCGAATCTGCGCCAAGGACTGCTCCACTACCTCGCGAGAGGCCGGTTTGACGGCTGGGACATCAGGAAATGCAGAGGCTACAGGCGGCGAAACCTGCAATCCACTGGCTGCTGTTGCTGGCGTTTGCTGCGGAGCAGGCTTTCGCGCTGCCCACAGCTTGAACATCCCGCTCACCGCCTTCTTGATCAGCCCGTACAGGTAGGCAATGGCGTTATGCACAGCACCCGAGGCGCAGCGCGCGTCCCATTCCGCCAGCACAGCCTGGCGTTGTTCCAACGCCAAGCCCCTGAGACGCGCCATGAGGATTTGCTGCTGATCCTGCGGCAGTTGCCGGAAGCGGATCGGCAAAGCTGACCCGGATACATGTACTTCGGATTGTGACGGGTGCGTATGTACTTCTTTTAATACTTCTTTTTCTACTGTACGTACTGTTGCAGTGGATGCTGGTGCGGACTTCGGAATGCCGTCCCTGGCTTCGACAGACCTGTTCGTGACGGGACCACTACCATCGGGTGGCGTTGACCCACTTGGGCTACCTGGATCAGGGTCATCGCCATTGCCCCGCAGCAGTTCGATGCGCTGCCTCGCTGCAGCAGACAACCTCTCCAGCGCATCAGGCTGACTCAAGGCCTCGTCGAGGATGGACCG
Source organism: Alcaligenes sp. 13f (assembly GCF_020496585.1). Lineage (NCBI taxonomy): Bacteria > Pseudomonadati > Pseudomonadota > Betaproteobacteria > Burkholderiales > Alcaligenaceae > Alcaligenes > Alcaligenes sp. 13f. Next base: position 19,364 of record NZ_JAHKKC010000010.1, on the reverse strand, counting down.
AGCCAACTGGCGAATCGCCGCACTGCTATGGCTGAGTGCCCGTTCGAGCAACGACAGGTAATCGTCGTCTTCCAGACATGCTTCGACGAAGGTCAGCGGTTGATTGCGCACAGCATAACGGCTGGCCATGGAGAAGCCGGTCATGGGGTTGCGACGGTATTCGACCAGGGCAATCCATGTGGACAGCCGCAGGCACAGCACGGCCCTGGACACGGTTTCAAGGGCAGCCTGCTTGCTGCCCGGTGCGCTGGGCAGATATTTGCGTAGAGCGTCGTAGCTGAGGACTACGGTGCCATCGCTGCTGGCCAGCGCACGGAAAGTCAGCCAGGCATTGCGCTCCAGCGGCGTAAGACGCTCATCCAGCAACAAGGCTTTCGGGGTGATGATGTCTGAAGGTTGATGAGACATGGCAAGGCTCCTGTCGGTATCGGCCACATGGCCAACGGAGCCGTCATCTCACCCCAGCATTACCGCTGCCGCCGCAAACAATCCGAACTGCGCGCTACCCGTATTTATTGCCGAATCAAGAAACTCGCTCTACACAGGCAATTCCAGGTTCAATTCCCCCGTTGCAACCATCCGATAACCCATTGCCTGATAACCTCGTTGCCGCCGTTCCCACATGCGCAGCAGTGAAGGATGTCCGGCGTCGATGAAGTCGATGATGCGCACGCACTGCTTTCCCGCCTGCTCTCGGTGCAGACGGCCAGCATACTGTTGCAGCGTCCCTTTCCATGAAATCGGCATTGTCAGCACCAGCGTATCAAGCGGCGGGTGGTCAAAGCCTTCTCCCACCAATCTGCCACTGGCCAGTAACACGCGCGGGCTATCGGCATCCAATGCATTCAAGGCAGTGATCACGCTGGCGCGTTGTTTCTTCGACTGGCGGCCATGCAGCAGGAACAAGGGCCGGATACGACTGACCAAAGCGGCATGCAAGGCATCGAGATGATCAGTCCGTTCGGACAAGACCAGCACCTTGCCACCCTGTGCAAAAACCTTCGCGATTTCGTCGGCGATCGTGGCGGTACGGGTGACATCGCTGGAAAGCTGGCGGAATATGTCCTGAATGGCCGCATCTTCGGGAAATGCGATTCGCGCCGGCAAGTAGCGTGGCACACTCTCCAGCATCTGTGGCGCACCAGCCGGTTTGGCAGCGGTATGGCGGATCGGGCCACATTGCATGAACAAAATGGGTTGACGGCCATCGCGCCGGATTGGTGTTGCTGTCAACCCCAGTACGTAACGAGCGCGGACACGTTTGAGAATGGCCTCAAACGACACTGCGGAGAGGTGGTGGCATTCGTCCACGATGACGTGTCCGTAGTTTTCCACGAGGGGGTTGGTTTCTCCCTGCCGATGTATGGACTGCATGACTGCGATGTCAATGCGGCCTGTCGGTTTGGACTTGCCGCCGCCAATCACGCCGACCATCTCCTTGCCGCGACCCAGGAAAGTCTGCAGCCGTTCCTGCCACTGCCTAAGCAGTTCCGTGCGATGCACCAGTACCAGCGTGTTGACGCCACGCTGGGCGATCAGTGCCGCGGCGGTAACGGTTTTTCCGAAGGCAGTGGGTGCGCACAAGATGCCGGTATCGAAACGGAGCATCGCCCTGACGGCTTGCTCTTGGTCCTCACGCAGTTGGCCTGCAAACTCAACAGCAAGGGCTTGGCCGCCGCAGCGTTTGTCCCGGAGTTCACACCCAATAGCGTTTTCACGCAGCATATCGCGGACGGCATCGAGACAACCGCGCGGCAAGGCAATATGGCGAGGGAAATTATCAGCGCAACCGATCAGACGCGGTTTGTTCCAGACTGGCAAGCGCAACGCCTGGGCCTGATGAAACTCAGGATTGGCGAACGTGGCCAGACGAATGAGCCGGTTGGACAATGCCTGCGGGAGCCCGTCCTTCTCGATGTAGATGAGATTAGCCAAGGTCAATGTGAGTGAGGTCGGCATCGTACCAAGCAAGCGTTTCCGACTCACTGCCGAACGCTTCCATGGCTCGTGCAGGTCGTCATCGGTGGCGAAGGTGACGTCCAATGGATGAGAGCCGTCGGTAGCACGCAAGATGGCTTGCTTAATGTCGTTCGGTGTCATTGACTGCTGCGAGGCGAGAAAAGCCCACTGGTCCGGATGCGGTTGCAGAGCGTCGTCCACGAAGACACTTGCCCCTCGCTCACGAGGCATCTTCTGCAGTGGCAGGGCGATCAGGTTGCCGAACCCGCCTTTGGGCAGGGTGTCCTGATTTGGAAACAGGCGATCGTAAGAGCCCAGCGACAATTGCCGCGTACGGGCGCAGGTGTGGCTGATAAGCGCCGCTCCCAAGCGGCGCGCATCGCGGGCGGCGACACGGCCAGCAAAGAAGATCCAGGCATGGGCGCCATTGCCAGAGCGAGAAATTTCCAGGGCTACGGGAACATCCAACTCACGACAGGAGTGAACGAAGGCTCGGGCATCATCACGCCAGTCCGATTCGTCGAAATCCACAGCAAGCAGATGGCAATCGTCGCCTGACAGCAGTGGATAAAGGCCGATGGTATGGCGTCCCGCCAGGTGATCGAAAAGGACTTGATCGGTCAACGGCAACAGTTGCCGCTGCCGGCAGTCACTGCATTTGATGCGAGGCTTTTCGCAGACACCAGGACGCCACTCGTTCCCGCACGCCGGCGAGTAGCCGCTCTTGCCTGCCTTGCTGTCCCAGCGGACTGGATAGACGTCGATGCGGCCCCGGAACAACCGACCAAAGAGCGCGACTTTTTCGTCAGTAGTCAGCGATAAGGTGGCCGAAGGCTTGCTGAGCGGCGCAGGCGCTTGCCAAGCGATGCCGTGCGATTCAAGCAGAGCGACCAGGCGGGCGTTCTCGGCACGAAGGCGGGCGATCTCATCGCGGTGGTCCATCATACTGCCTCCACACGTGCTGGCTCACCCCAACCGTTGCCCGCCACTAGCGCAACTCGTACCACGTCCCACGCCCGCCCCCCTGCTGGACCAAATGCCCCTGCTCCACCAGTGCCCGGAAATGCTGCTTGAGCGTGTTGCGGTTGCTGCCGGTCAGGCGAATGGCTTCGGCCATGGTGATGCGGCCATGCTCGCGTGTGCATTCGACGATCTGTAGCGCCAGCTCCGGCAGCTTGGCCAGCACCAGCTTCTCGCGCTCGACCTTGCGCTCCAAGCGGCGTACCTGCTGGGACAGCGCACGCAGGAAGAACACCAGCCAAGGCTGCCAATTCGGCGCATCGGTGCGGATGCTGCCTTGTGTCTGCCGCAGCGCCAGGTAGTAGGCTTCCTTGCTCTGCTCGATCACGCTTTCCAATGAGCTGTACGGCACATAGGCATAGCCGGACTGCAACAACAGCAAGGTGGTCAGTACCCGGCTCAAACGGCCATTGCCATCCTGGAAAGGGTGAATCTCCAGAAACACCACGACCCAGATGCCGATGAGCAGCAGCGGATGCAGGCGACCATTACTGCGCTCCTCGTTGAACCAGGTCACCAATGCGGCCATTAGATGCGGTGTATCAAAAGGCGTAGCAGTATCGAAGACAATACCCAACTGCTTGCCGTGTTCATCGAATGCTGCCACGCTGTTGCTGGTGGTCTTGTAGTTGCCGCGATGCCAGGCATCCTTATCGCTGTAGGTCAGCAGGTCGCGGTGCAATTGCCGGATATGGTTTTCGGTCAGCGAGATGTCTTGCCAAGACGTAAACACCAGTTCCATGACCTCGGCATAACCGGCGACTTCCTGCTCTTCGCGTGTCTCGAACGATTTGATCTGCAGGTTGGCAAGCAAGCGCTCGACTTCGCGGTCCGACAGCTTGCTGCCCTCGATACGGGTCGAAGAGCCGATGCTTTCGATCGTGGCCACCCGCCGCAGCGCCGACAACCGATCAGGTGCCAGCGTGCCTAGCGCACGCCACGCGCCCTTGAATTCGTCTATCCCGGCGATCAGACCCAGGATGTCGGTAGTGATCTGGAGAGTGTCTGTGCGGATCATGGAACCAATATTACACCCATTTACACCCAATCATGACTCCCAACCATTTCGGAACCCATTTACGCCCATTCCTGTTGGGGCAGGCACAGTGACCACAAGCGAAGACCACGCGCCATGGAAGTCCAGCGAGGGATACACTGAAGCAGTGGGTCCAAGAATAGGTCCAAGTGGGATTTTGTGATTAGAAATAATATATATGAATCAATAAGATAAAATTCAAGCGATCCTTCTGCATCGGGAAGTGATGCAGGCCTGAACAACCTCAGTGTCTCATCGCACCAGTCCCAGAACCCGGCAAGATTTTTAGCGACGTAATGGCAAGTGCCGTGCAAACCGGAGACACCGAATGCAATCCCAAGACATCAAACAGCTGACAAGCCAGTTCGACGACTTGAGCCACACCATCCCAGAGGAAGGCGTGGAGTTCTGGTTCGCTCGCGACTTGATGGAGCCCTTGGGCTATGTGCGCTGGGAGAACTTCAAGACAGCGATAGATAGGGCGGTAGAGTCTTGTAAAACAACAGGTTACGACGAGGCTGATCATTTTCGTGGCGTCACGAAAATGATCGAAATCGGCAAAGGCGGACAGCGCTCAGTTGAAGACATCATGCTCACCCGCTATGCCTGCTACCTCATCGCCCAGAACGGCGACCCACGCAAGCCGGCCATTGCCTTTGCTCAAAGCTACTTCGCCATTCAAACCCGCAAGCAGGAGTTGATTGAAGACCGCATGCGTCTGCAGGCCGGGTTGGATGCCCGCGAACGCCTTCGCGAGTCCGAAAGGACGCTATCGCAAAACCTCTATGAACATGGGGTAGACGACAAAGGCTTTGGCCGCATCCGATCCAAAGGGGATGCGGCACTATTTGGTGGTCACACCACCCAGATGATGAAAGACCGCTACGGCGTTACTCAAACCCACCCCTTGGCTGACTTTCTGCCTACGCTAACCATTGCCGCCAAGAACCTTGCCACGGAGATGACGAACCACAACGTCACGCAAGAGCAACTGCATGGTGAAACGTTGATCACCCGTGAGCATGAACAAAACAACCGCAGCGTGCGCGATATGCTGGGTCAGCGCGGTATCCGGCCTGAGCAGCTCCCTGCCGAGGAAGATATTAAAAAGCTGGAACGTCGCGTCAAAACAGAAGAAAAGAAACTGCTGAAACAAACAGGGAAACTTCCAGCCCACAAGCAGAAAAGCCAGGAACCACACTAGCAGCTAAAGGAAAAAAGCCTGAAACCTTCTTCAGGCCGACGTCCGGATACATGCCCTATCCCGGCTATTGCTAACAGGCCCCCACCTCAGTAAAAACCCGAAATTCATCCCTGAATTAAACCCTATCAAAGCCCGCCCTTAGCGTTCAGGACTATGCTGGACATTCCATCGTCTCTTGCGGGAGGGCATCATGCACACACTCAACAAGTGGGTTCTGATGGCAGCTTTGCTTCATGGCGCGTGGGCAGCACAGGCTCAGGAACTGCGGCCTCTGGAACTGGAGGCAGAACAGCGTTCCATCTCCCGCCTCAGCGTGGCCCAGTGCCTGGATACGGTCCAGCAAACAGCCGCCGGGGAGGGCTATCAGCAGCGCAATGACTCAAGAGCCAACGATCAGTTAGGGGTTTATATTGGCACAGCCCCCATGGGAGCCGGCTCGCTGGTGGTGTATTGCCTTGATTTGAACCCCTCGACTGCCTACATCATTCACACCAAGGCACCCGTCACAGCCGATTTGATGTCTCCACATCAGCTCAACTACAAAATTACGCAGGCTTTGACGGTAGCCAACCAGCCCTGAGCATCAGTGAAGGCAGCCCCTGGCTGCCCAGAGTCAAAAAAGGGCGCAGTCAATGGTTCACACAGGCTGACGCCCGAACAAACCACCCGCGCCCCCAAGGACTCCCGAAGCCAGTCGAACGGCTTCTTACTTCATCAACAAATCTGCCACTTCCATACGGCTATCTCCATCCAGCTCAATGTCGCCCATGACCTTGTTCAACATGGCGTGGGCACTAGACAGAGCACCGTTCAAACTGGTCAGCTCGCCTTGCACGCGCTCCAGCTCCTGTTTCTTTTCCGCTTCACTACCTTTGTCGCTGGCTTGAATACGCTGCAACTCCATCAGTTTTTGCTGAATTTGCTCTTTCAGGTCACGGATACGTTTAAGTATGTCCTTGACGCCGTCAGGCAAGGAGCTGTCATCAATGTCCTTGTCGCGGCCTTTTTTTTGAGCTTGCTGACTGGTCAAGGAAAGATCTTTTCCCATGGGAGACAGGTGCACCTTGATACGTCCCGATGCGTCTATGGAACCAGACTCTTTCTGCTCGGGCACCACAGGGGGCGTCATGGCCGACGCGTTTAACGGTTCGGCCACAGGCATAGTTTGTCTATGTATTAAACCCTGTCCACTGATCTCTATGGTCATACTTTCCTCTCTTGTACACATCATCCCCTAGAGGGTTACGGCTGAAACCCGGTAGTTCTTTACCGTGATGGGTGCACCAAGTGTTGCGCCTTTTACTCAGCTGTTCGGCACAGCTCAGAAATAAGTAGAAAGAAAAGACACTTTTATTTACTTTTATACGAAAAGTGCCCCCCCTAACCATCGTCTTCTCTTTATCTGAACCCCATGGACTTCAAAATCAAAGCACTACTAGGCCACACTCTGTTGGCCCTGAGCTGGGCCAGCAGCGCTTATGCCTACGAGACAGAATTCATTCTGAACCAACAAGGTCAACAAGCCTTTGAGTTGAGAATCCATGGGCCTGATGATGGCGGTTACGATACGTCGGATCAATCCACTCCACGCGTTTCCCCCTGGAATATTGACGAGAATGGTCGGCTGAAAATTCGTGCCGCACTGGGGCGTTGGGCCGAAATCCTGAATCTGCCGGCGGGCTACACACCGGCTGTGATCAACCTGGGCACCATGAATGACGAGAACGCCAATGCCTACGGTGCGTCACTCCAGAGCACTGATCACCCCAACTTCACCATCTCGGCCTTGCAAGCACGCTTGCAGGGAATCTTCAAGGGCGGTCCGACCAACCCCGATGCCGTTATCAGCGTCGGCAAGCTTGATCTGGATACGGCTCCGGTCAACCCCAGCCAACTGCCCTTGACGGGCAAGGCTGACTACAACGCAGTGATTTTCCACGAGCTGGCCCATGCTTTGGGCATCAGCAATACCGTCACAGACAACCTGCCTGAAAACAGCTTTGATCCACCCGATCCCTTCTTCCTGGATGACCTTAGCCCCTGGGCCTTGGGCTTGCGCGATGACCAGGGTCGAGCCCCCAGCCCCGGGCAGAAAATCCTGTGCTCGGTCTGCACCAACCCATATGATCCTGCCGCTTTTGACCTGCGCCAGGACAAGGGCTATTTCACCGGCGATCACGTACAGGAAGTTCTGAATGGCGCTATGCCGGGCATTCCCGTCAGCATCCTGAACTTCCACGACCAGCCCCAGGATGGAGTGGACCGCAACTACATGAGCCACACCGAGCTGCGCAACAGCTTGATGAGCCATCAGACCTATCGCAATTACGTGAACCTGATGGAAGCTGAAATTGCCGCCTTGCAGGATATCGGGCTGAGCATTGATCGCCGCAACTTCTTTGGCTATTCGGTCTACGGGGACAACGTCACCCTGAACAATACCAATGGCTACTTTGCACGCAATGAAGACGGCACGGCCTACCTGCCTGGTCAATACAACATGGCCACACAAGGCTTGGGCCTGCACATTTATGGCGAACGCAACCTCATTCGCCAGGCGGCGGATCTGCTGACAGCCGGGCCAGGAGGGGTAGGCGTACGTGTGGACGGTAGCGAAAACACGCTCATCATTCCCGAGGCGACGCGTATTCATGCCCACGGCTGGTATGGTCGTGGCCTGCAGTTCAGCTATGGCCGCCATCACAATATTGTCCAGCAAGGTGAGGTCCGGGCAGATGGCCAGGATGGCGTCGGGGCCTTGTTTGATTTCGGCCAGAACGCCATGGGCAGCGACGATGAATATCATGGCTCCTGGATGCTCATGGCTAAAGGCCAGCTACGCGCTGTACCGGAAATATTGCAAGGTGCCTTGGTCAGTAATTACGATTTGTCCGGCACCTTGTCGGGTCAGAAGGCGGCCATCCATATCGCGGACAATGCCTGGGTACAGAACATCAATATTCTGCAGGGCGCACAAATCACAGGTGACATTACCTCGGATTACAACCGCCGCGACGCCGACCAGCAACTGCTGCTGACCCGTATCAGCTTTGGTCAAAAGGCCGATGAAAATGGTCGTGCCACCAATGCGGCTGACCCCGACTTTCAGATGCGTTATGACGGCAATATCAAAGGCCAAAACAATCTGGCTGTCGTCATTGCCGGGGGCGCCACTTCCTTGAATGGCCAGCATGAGCTGTACGGCTTGCGCGTGGATCAGGGCGCAACCCTGTATGGCAATAGCGAATTCACCCTCAACCCTGAATACAACTTCACCAATAACGGTACACTCAGCCCGGGGAACTCCTACGGGAACATGACGATCAAGGGCAATTTTGTCCAAGGTGCCGATGGCCGCATTCTGGTGGAGGCCTCGACCACCCAGAATGATCATGTTGATGTGCAGGGCCTGGCTCAGCTCGATGGCGAGTTGACCGTGGATCTGCAGCCAGACTGGTATCAAAACGGCTGGACATTGAATCAGGACAAGGTGTTCACCGCCAGCCAGACACAAGGGCAGTTTGCTGCGCTCAATGCCACGCTGACATCCCCCACCCTGAATGTAGAAAGTACAGGCAATGGCTGGACTGTCAGCCGTAATCAGAATGCGTATGCCCAGTACGCAGCATCGCCCAATGCCGCCGCTGTTGGTACCAGCCTGGCACAGGCTTTCGCAGGTAATCAGTCCCTGGCGGCCGTGTATCAAGCCATGGACTTCTCGCGTGCAGATGGCAGCGATATTGGTCTGGCCCTGGATCAGCTAAGTGCTGGTTCCTACGCCGCCCAAACCGCCGCCTCCTTGCGCCGCGAGCAATTGGTATCCGAACAACTGCGCCAAACCGACGGTATCAACAAGAGCGGCTGGCAAAGCTTCATCCAGACCTATGGCGGTCGCTATCACTGGCAGCTGGGCAGCAACGATGTTGATCACCGCAGCGAAACCTATGGAGTGATGCTGGGAGCGGAACACCGCGCTGAAGGCAATGACTGGAGCCTGGGCGTGCACGGCAATGCCAACGAGCAGCGCGTCAATGTCGACGCTCCGTTCCAGGCCAAGAGCAAGCTGACTGGTTTGGGCCTGGGTGTACATGCCCGCTATCGTGCTTACAGCCAGGAAGGCTGGACTGGTCTGGCTCAAATACGTGTAGGTATTGAGCAGGGGAAGATGAACCGCAATATCAGCTTCGCAGACTATCAGGCGCGCCCTGCGTCGGATTGGACCGGCCATACCGTCTCGCTGGGGATACAGACTGGCTACAACTGGGCACTGGGTGAAAACGGCAGCATCGGGCCGGTTCTGGCTCTGGATTACCTCCATTACCGTCGCCCAGGACTGGAAGAAAGTGGCGATGCCGCCAGTCGTCTGCGCCTGGACTCCAGCCGTCAAAACGCCTTGCAGGCCTCTGTGGGCCTGGCCCTGCGTCAGAACTGGGATTTAAGCCAGAATCGCCAACTGCAAACATCCTTCTCAGTAGCTTGGGAGCAGGCTTTGCTAAGCCGCAATCAGACTCAGGAAGCGGCTTTTGCCAGTGCCCAATCGGTAGGTTTTGAGGGGTGTTATGCACGAGTGGATCGCCATGCCTTGTCGCTGGGAACCAGCATCAGCTTGCAGCAATCCGAGCGTCTGCGTTTAGGGCTATCGGCCAGTACCCGTTTATTGGGGGATAGCCGTGCGGATATAAACGGTAAATTGTTCCTGAACTGGATGTTCTAACCATCCTGAAATGCAAGAGGCCGACTGTTAGTCGGCCTCATTGGGAGATGCAGGAGCGGGTTGAACCCGTTTCATGCCAGACCATCGATCCACATCAATATACTGACCGGGAATCAAAACCCGAATCTGTCGGCGCCACCATGTTCCACTGGAGACTTCGACCGAACCAGTATCCACGGCAAACTTCATATGATCGCTGTCCAGAAAGGCCGAGAACTGCCCTTTGTTGCTACGTGCCTGTGCAAAGCTGGTAAAGACCGTCACGCTCTTTTGTGTGGGGTCAGCCAGCAGCAACGTGACCTGGCCGCGTAACAGCTGCAAATTCAGCCTGTCCTCGTACTCGCGGATTTCAAGAGCCGAATCGGGGCCCAGTCGCACCACAGCGCCATCCACAAAGCGTTGCTCCAGCATTTGTGCACCTGATACCAGATGCTCTTGCCGCAGCACCCGCTCCGGCCAGGAGAAAAACACGGTCAGGGCCAGAGCCAAAACAAACAGGCCAGCCAGCAAACCCCGGTGATAAGGCTTGAGCAAGGCGGCCTTTTCCCCCGAGCTGGCCAATAAACGGCGAATTTCATGCTCAGGCGCATCCAGGCTGGCGTCACAAAAATAACAAATGTATCGATATGAACGTTCATTTTCAGGATTGTCACGACGCCAATCCTCAAATTCCCGTAATTCGGCTGCAGTCGCCTCGCCGGAATTCAAGCGAGTGAACCAATACGCAGCCTGTGCGTGAGCCTGCGTATGCTCCAGCAGCTCCCCTTGATATGTCGTCATAGCGGCATCTAACCTTGTTCAGTCACGCCAGCAATAGGGAGGTCTCGAATGGCGGCATGTTCCTGCCGCTCAGCACCAAAACCTCAGGAAAGGAAACCAGTAGCCACCCACTCTCTAGCTGCCTGCTTTTGAAAACGATGCGTTTTTATTTTATACAATCGCTTCAAATGCTTACATTAACTCAAATTGAGCCAATCAAAACAAATTCGCCTTATTTAATTACACTCACTACAAAAAAAATGCAGATTACAGGTAAAAAAAGCCTGGGTCGGGCCGTTAATTAGTGAAATCCGTCCAAAATCTGGCCACCAGGCAACTCGTGGAATTGTTCTTTACCTTGATCCGAACCCTCACCGGCCGGTAATACCATTTTCAATAAAAGAGGCCACTGCGGGTAAAAACGATAGTTGGGTGTGGATACCCGAGTACCAGCTGGATAGGTAAATCCACCGAATTGAATTTCCTGGGCCAGCCGCGCTTGAGAGAGATAAAGAAGATCTTTATTTTTATCGACTGAGAAATAGGCACGTTCCAAAGGCAAATTCCAGGCATGAACCTGTAAACCCTCTGCCTCAACGCGCAGCATCCAGCGATCCTGATCCCGCTCTCCATTGGTGTACAAGGTCCCGTCGGGTCGGGACTGAACCAAGGTTCCAGCAGGCAAATCCAGAATGAAGTCCGGAGCAGAACTCATATTGGAAGCCGCCGCATAGGGACTCCAGCCTGTAATCCGGTTCCCTTTACTCAAAAAGCAGCTGACAAAGCGAAAGCCGGTATCCACCGTAGAATCCTGTTCCATTTCAATTACTTGACTGCCATCACACTGCCAACCCTCCAGCGTTGCATCGCCTGCCAGATGCAGTTTCCAGCTGGAGTTTTGCAGATCGGGCCGGGGGCGCTCGAAGGACAGCACAGGAGCATTGCCCACCATCACCGCCTCTGGAAAACGGGCCCATGACACGCTGTCCGGGTCACCCCACACGTTCAGCTCCAACTCTGTTCCAGTGGGCATATCAACACCGGCAAAGCGGCCTGGTTCTTTTAAAACATGCTGTCGGCTAGCCAGCTCCTGTCGCTGTTTTTTTTCAAACTGGTAGCTCTCCCATTGAAAAACGCTGTAATAAGCCGCCAATACCAACAAGGGAAGCAAAAACAGTATTCTTGGCCAGGGTTTTTTCTTGAAGTTTGCCCGGCGCTGTGGCTGCACTAAAAGCAAAACAGCCCAGACCAGCACAATAAACAGTGCAAGTGGCCCAAGCGTAATGATCAGCAAGAAAATCAAAGAAAATGGAGCGACAGGAATCATAAGAGATCAAAAAATCATAAAAAGTCGCAATAAAGAAAGCCGAAAAATACATGGCTAGTCTTGCTGACTACAGCGCTGACAGGGCAGAACGATAAAAAAGCGAAGATGCGTTACCAATACAGGCACCGCGCCGCTGTGCCTGTTTAAACCATTCAGTACTGCCTTAAGCGACCTGTATATAGCCTTCCATATACATGACGGCCTGACCCTTCAGAAAGACGCGATCGCCATCCAAGGTGCAGTCCAGCACGCCCCCACGCTCGGAAGCCTGATAGGCCAGCAACTGTTTTTTTCCCAAAAGAGGCGCCCAATAAGGCAACAAGGCACAGTGAGCCGAACCCGTCACGGGATCTTCTTCAATGCCGTGACCGGGCGCAAAAAAGCGACTGACAATATCAAACTGGCCCGAGCCCGCCGCAGTCACAATACATCCTTCATAACCGACCGCCATCATGGCTGCCGTATCTATCTGCAGCTGTCGCACCTGCTCCTCTGTTTCCACCACAGCCAAATGGGTAAAGTCATTACGCCACAGTTGCGTAATCTTGGTCCCCAAGGCTTTTTCCAACCTGGGATCGTCATCCACACGAGTAAGCGGGCGTGCAGGAAAATCCATGACATAGCCTGCCTCGTCACGGCGCACCGTCAAGGCACCACTCAACGTGTGAAACACCACCTGGCTATCTTGTGGTCGCATATGCTGCAGCACGACAGCAGCGCTGGCCAAGGTAGCGTGACCACACAAGGGCACCTCTACCGTGGGGGTGAACCAACGCAAGCGAAAGTCCGGGCCTTGCGGCACCAGAAAGGCAGTTTCAGCCAGATTGTTCTCCCGCGCGATCGACTGCATCAGGGCATCGTCAGGGAACTCGGACAACAACACGACAGCGGCAGGATTGCCCGCAAACAAGGTGTCGGTAAAGGCATCAACCTGATAGATAGGTAAGCGCATTCTGCCTCCAGGCATGGAATTCAAGGTGAGTCCTCAGTATAGAAAAATAGACTCTTTGAAGGCAGGTAAATCTATGGAATAGGGGCCTGTTTTAATACAGCCAGCCCATTTCGTTTTTTTAAGCGCCGAGCACGCGTACGCTTTCGGCAAACGCTTGTTTGCATTCCATTATCTGGACCCGAGCGCGTCCAGCTTATTAGCGCAAGCGCCAAAGCTTATTTTTCCAGTCCTGCCATTACACACAACGACGCAGCGCGTCATTTGTGCAGTCAGACATTGGCCGCTTCTAAAAGACAGGCAGAAAGTCGATCAAAATGCAGCAGGGCAGCTTGGCTCAAGTCGACTTGCTTGCGGCGTGTGTCTTCCGTGTCACTGAGGACGATCCAGCCTTTCTCACGCATGGACTTGAGTCGGGTGTGTATGGTCGCGGGCGATCCCAGCCGCTCTACGGCCATGACATCGCGTACCGACAAACGCAAACAGTCTTTCGAAGCCTTGGCAACCAGCACTAGGATGCGCTCTTCAAGCGGGTCCAGGCAGGGCAGGCAAGGCAGGGTATGCAGCGAATCGGCGAGCTGCAAAAAACGCATATAAATATCAGCAGGTCTGGTGGCAGTTTTCATAACAAAATCTTTATTCCTTTAAGAGCCGCTACAACAGCGTCTTTTCTAGAAATAAGTTCTGGTTATTATTGTTTTTATTCCGATCAGGCAAAGCAAAAAACAACCCTGCTTTATGGCCCGAGTGATTGGAATGAGTTTTGGCGCTTATCATGCACCTAAAATTAAACGCTTAAGACCGGGCCTGAATTCCCTGCGGAAAGGGGTCTTGAGTCGGGCGATTTGTCTGGAATTTTATCAGATAAGCCCTTGATTTAGCTTGAACACTACGCTCCGGAAGAAGCGAAATTGTAAGTAGGTGCAGACAAGCAGGTAGATAGTAAGTTGCCTCACATTAAACGCTAATTAAGAGACTTGGCACCAGGAACCAGTGCAGTTACAAAACCGGGGGCTTTGATATACACATCCTTTACAAACAATTTTCTGCCTGCATGCTCTGACAGACACAAAACACCGCCCAAGAACTTTAGCCACACGAGTTTCAGACCGATAAAATGTGGTGAACAGGGCTCTGAGCGTCCCATGCTCCCCCTCAGATCACTATAAAATCTGGAACGATAAGAAATGATTCTTCACCTTGAGACACCACTTATTTATTCACACGCCTTGAGCGATCCACTTGGTAAACAAATTTGGTTGAAAATGGATGCGCTTCAGCCTAGCGGTTCATTCAAAATTCGCGGAATTGGCCACTTGTGCCAGCACCATGCCCAGCAAGGAAAGAAGCGCTTCATCATTTCTTCAGGCGGCAATGCGGGAATTGCCGTTGCCTATGCGGGACGCCGCCTGACCATACCTACTGTTGTTGTCGTTCCCGAAAGCACCAGCGAACACGCCAGACGCTTGATTCAACGGGAGAAAGCCGAGCTTCACGTGGTGGGCAAGAACTGGCATGAAGCGCATGAATATGCACTGCCCCTGGTGCAAGAAGACGATGCCCTGATTCATCCCTTTGACGATCCTTTGCTGTGGGAAGGCCACGCCAGCCTGATTGCTGAAGTCGCCCAAATGGGCGTGCAACCCGATGCCGTCTTGCTGGCGGTAGGGGGAGGTGGCTTGCTAAGCGGTGTCGCGCAAGGTCTGCGAGAACAGGGTTGGGACAAGACCACCATTATTGCTGTGGAAACCGAGGGCACGGCCAGCCTGGGCGAGTCGGTGCGACAACGTCAGCACATCACGCTAGACGAAGTAAGCGGAGTCGCCACCTCGTTGGGGGCTCCACGGGTTTGTGACCAGGCCTATGCCATCAGCCAATCCCATCCCACCACCTGCATTCAGGTCAGTGATGCCCAGGCCGTCAGCGCGTGCTTGCGTTTTCTGACCGACCACCGCGTTCTGGTCGAACCCGCATGCGGCGCGGCTTTGTCGACCTTGTACCTGGACCACGAGGCACTGGCACCTTATAAAAACATTCTGGTTGTTGTGTGTGGTGGTAACACCATGACGCTGGAGCAGTTGGTGCAGTGGCGGGCCACACCTTGAGCCTGCCTTGGCAGAACTCGGACATTAAAAAAACGGACTTTTTTTATACAAACACTCCATTCTTGTAAGCACGAAAAATAGTCTAAAAAAACCCCATCATGTGAAAATAATATGATGGTTTTTTTTGTTTATTTCTCATTCTGAAAATGATCTAATTATCAGAGCATAAAAAGTAAAACATATGTTTCACGTGGAACAAAAGCACCTAAAACAGCCTTAAAAAGGCTTTACCAGAGGCAAATTCTGTCGAATCAGGGCTGAAAAATCCTGCCCTTCCTGCTGCGACAAAGCCCTGGGATTGATATAGCCCAGCCGCTTCAGTTCCTGGAAGCTATGGCCTGAGGCCAAAGCATTCAGACCATACACATACTCAGCCAAATAGCCCGAGGCCAGCACGCGCCAGTCCCAAGACACACCATCCACAATCTTGGAGACCATGTCGTAAACAATGGTGGTGCAGTTAGCCGTCAAGGTGTTGTAGAAGCGGGGAGTGGTCTGCAACTGCTGGCCTTGCTCCACATAAGACAAGAACAGGGCCTGCATGGCGGGTTTGTCTAAATCCACGCTGTACATGTACACGTCCTCACCACGAGCATTGCTGCGGGTGCGCACAATGTCCTGTTCGGTCGCCGCAATCAGGCTTAATTCAAAGTCCTTGAAGAAGCCACCGATGGCAGAAAAAGCCTCATGCTTTTCCTTGCGGATCTCTACTGAGAACACCACATGGCGACCGTCCTCAAAGCCAAAGGACACCAAGGTATGCGCAATGACCGGGCCCATCCAGTACGACAGAAACATATCTACCGATTTGATCGTCTGCAAATCGTAGTCCTGCTTTATCCAGCGCTCGTCAAAATCGGTCTCGCTGCGCCAGTTAAAGTCACGCACATTGTGCAGAGTCACCACTGAACCATTTACCTCGCCATAGCTCATTCTGGCTACATCAGGTGCCCATTCCCGGTCATTGCTGGGCGCAATACTGCTCCACCAGCCCACCAGCACCAGAAAGCCCAGCGCCTGAGGTACAAAGAGCCAGTTCTTGCCCTTGCTCAGGGCATACAGGCTCAATATAGCCACCGCTACCCAGCCGGCCAGTGCCAGCCAGCGTCCCAAACCTGCCGACAGCTGAAATTGCAGTGCCAGCGTCCCCCAGGCCGCTACTGTCAAGACCAATAACAGGACCAAAGTCTTGATCACCATCGTCCCCCACCTTTTCATACTCACTCCACAAACATCTTGAATACAGATTGCTTTTAACCGCTGAACAGCCCAAAAAAAAACCTGTGTCCACTTGAACACAGGTTTTATTCACAGGGAAACAGGGTTTAGCCCTGATAGCCCATCGCCTGACCTTGGCGGATCACGCCTTGCGGCTGCCAGCTTGGATCGAAGCGATACGCGCTTTCTTTGGGAAACAGCATCACCACGGTAGACCCCAGCAGGAATCGGCCCATTTCCTGTCCCTTTTCCAGGACGATATTCTGACCTTCGTAATTCCATTCGCGAATCTTGCCATCGCGCGCGGCATTCACCACACCATGCCAGACAGTGACCATACTGCCCACTACCGTCGCCCCCACCAACACCAGGACGAAAGGGCCTTGCTCGGAATCAAAAAAGCAGACCACACGTTCGTTACGGGCAAACAGGCCGGGAACACCACGCGCTGTCGTGGGATTGACCGAGAATAAATCACCCGGCACATGAATCATGCGCTTGAGCACACCTGCGCAGGGCATGTGCACCCGGTGATAGTCGCTAGGACTTAAGTACAGGGTCGCAAACAGCCCATCCTGATAGCGGGCAGCCTCTTGGGCATCACCCCCAACCAACGCTGTCGTGGAGTAGCTGTGGCCTTTTGCCTGGAACACCTCGGCACCTTGAATCAAACCCAGCTGACTGATCGCACCATCGACAGGGCTGACCAGTGCCGTATCTGCGATAGGGCGGGCGCCCGGACGCAAGGCACGGCCAAAGAACTCGTTAAAGGTGGTGTAGCTGGCTGGATCGGAGTTTTCCGCCTCGCTCATGTCGACCTGGTAGCGGTCGATAAAGCGTTTGATAGCCCAGGTCGTACGCCCACCCATGGGCTTGGAGGCCAAGCCGCCTAGAAACTCGGTCAGAGCCTGTTTAGGGAGCAGGTACTGGGGAAGAACAGCCAAACGGGGATGCATAAAATCAGCTCGCAAACAAATCCTGCTTCAGCCTGAGGCCAAAGCGTCTATGCCATTCAATGTAATTGTGTCTGGCGCACCACATCAGGCCGGGAGCATCGCTTCAAAGGCCACGCACAGTCCAGAATCAGGCGCCAAACACTGGCAGGAACAAAACAATACGCACTTGTAGCACAGGTTGCCGCCATACGACATAAAAGGGCGGATCAGCCTGTCCGGTCAAACGTACACGACCCGGTCACGGCCTTCTTCTTTCGCCTGATACAAGGCGCGGTCAACCCGGCGCAGTGTACGTTCGTAATCGGGGTGGCCATCATACAAGGCCACGCCAATACTGGCCGTGATGTTCATGCTTTCTCCATCCACAACCCTGAAGGTTTCTGCATGAATGCGAAGACGCAAGTTACGGGCGGCACGCATCGCTCCATCCGCATCCACATCAACCAGTACCAGCAGGAACTCCTCCCCCCCAAGGCGGAAGACATAATCACCGGCGCGAGCGCTATTGCTAAGCAGCTCGGCAAACTGGCGCAGGATACGATCGCCCGCGTCATGCCCATAGGTGTCATTGACACGTTTGAAAAAGTCTATATCCACGGCCAGCAGGGCAAAACGCAACCCGCGCTGCTGGGCATAGCCCACTTCCCGGCTAAGCACGACAGGCAGGTATTTGCGGCTTAGTAGGCGGGTCAGCACGTCCCGACCAGACTCCAGCTCGTTTTGCTGCTCAAACAAGCGATCCAGATGCAAGCCAATCGCGCGGGTTCGATCCCGCAGCTCGTGCAAGCGCAGAATCTGCCCTTTCGCGTCCCCTTGCTCAAAAGCTGGCATCAGCTCGGTATCAATCACGTTCATCAGATCCAGGATTTCACGGCTCTCTACCGTGCCCTGAAAGGCATGGGCGCCCTTATGCTTGAACCAGATACCGAAGTCCGAGTCCCCAATCCGCGGGGCTGGCGTCACACCATTGTTAACGGCCATTGCAAACATGAAGAGGTTTTCCCAATCCAGCAGTGCGGCACGCTGCCGGCCACGTTCGGCCGCCACATTCTGCACAATGGCAAACAGGCGATAAGACTCTTCAGCACGGGATTTACGCTCGCGCGAATTGGCGTAGGCATGGCTCATCAGCTCCATCGCCAGATCAATAAAGTTCTGAATATATCGATAGCACTCCCAGGCCTGCTCGGAACTGATAGTCGAAGACTCAAATAAAAAACGGGCATAACGCCCCTTGAGCAAGCGTGCACCACGCAGCACCAGATGAACTGGCACCCCGACCCGGGCGTGGACCTCGCCAACCTGATTTTGCAGCTTGACCTGATCCTGCATATCACTGTGTTCATCCACCGAAAACAGCTGAACCAACCAACTGCGCAAGGAACGATGCAAACGCTTGTGTACCTGTTCATGCGACAGATACACCTGCGCGGCAGGGTGCTTGAGCATATGCGTATAAAAATGGGTTGCAAGCTCGTCCTGGTTATCTTGAGTGATAGTCAGCACATGAGCACGGACCGCCAGGGGCACTTTCTGGAGCAAGCCGTGCCAGTCCTGAGCGGCTTCTTCGATATTCGGTTGAGACATGAAGTACGGGGTGAGTAGCGAGACGATGCTTAAGGATTAAACAGCCTTGGCGGCAATTGTTACATGAGGGGAGATTTCGCGCTATTTCTTATAGCGATACAAGCCTCGGGCTAGCAGGAGAATACCCCTGCTGCTCACAAGGAAAAAACATACCCCTTAAAGATAAATGGATGATTCCACCGACCAGCGCAGCAACACGCTGTCCTTGCACGCAAGCAAACGCCTGTTCCGCCTTACTTTGACGGCGATCTGCAATTCAAACCCAAGGCTTTGTCGGCCCAAACGCCCTGAAAGTTCCTCGGTGAGCAAATTGTCCTGTCAAAGCAGATAGCTGACTAAACAAACTACCCGCTATCGCCAAAAAGCCACGCTCGGTATCCGGACTGAGTACGGCCCGATCAAGCATGTCCAGGCTGAAGAAGCTGAAGCAGGCCAGGAAAGAAGCTGGGTTTATATCCAATACTGAGAAAACATCCAGATCCATATGCCCGTAGCTGGCCACACCACATCACGCCAGGTCGGGTCGGGTC